>NZ_KV819531.1:0-460 GCF_001815175.1 Corynebacterium sp. HMSC034H07 | reverse complement strand
GACGTGTCTACTTTCCGGGGGTCAGGCCCGTTCCCGCCTGACGTACGAAGAAAATGCCTGCGGCACGCGGCTTTGTGCTCAGTGTCAACCAATAGTCGCGTTGAGCAGCTGTCAATTTGGGGTAGTTGGTACCGCGAGTCCGCGTAGTTGGTACCGGTGTTCCGTGTATCCGGTACTGCATGGGGTTTTCTTTCATAGTTGATGTTGGCGACACCACAATCCGCTGGTGTTGCGTCAACTTCTACTTGGAAGGAGCTGTATCTCGGCGGTGCATGTCGGTGTCAACGTCTAGGGGTATTGAGCAGAGTGATATTTAGCCCGCTGCGTTCGGCTTGGTCGATGTGGATTTTGTCAGGAAACCAGGATGAGGCCGCCGATCCAGCTAAGGAAACGAACGGGGCCTATCGGTGCCAAATGGTGCCAAATGGTGCCAAATGGTGCTACCCTAGTGTTATTGCCA
>NZ_KV819530.1:282721-315838 GCF_001815175.1 Corynebacterium sp. HMSC034H07 | reverse complement strand
CAGTGTGAGGGTGCCCAGGCTGTGGCGTTGTTTGAGTGCTGCTTGGCGGGCTTTGCGTTGTTTGCCTGTAAAGCGGGTGGGGCCGAAGTACACCTGGTGCAGGCCAGCAAGCTCGGCAGCATCAAAGGCATCCGCGCCGAGCGCGCGAAGCTCATCGGGTGTGCCAGGTATATGCTCCACCAGCGCAATCCCCGAGTTGCGGAGGCGGAGGTAGGTTTCGATATCCCCCATGGGCACGAAGATTAAACCAGCACCCGCAACCCTGCAACCGGAGGAACAAAACTCCTGGTTAGCGGGGTAGTGGGGCTGGTACGAGAAAAGCCCCTCAGGTGAGGGGCTTGGCAACTACATCTCGGTGAGTGAGCGGTCACCCGACCATTCGATGTGGAAGGTGCCCTCGCGGTCCACGCGCTTGAAGGTGTGGGCGCCGAAGAAATCGCGCTGGCCCTGAATCAAGGCCGCAGGGAGGCGCTCGGCGCGCAGGCTGTCGTAGTAGGACAAAGAAGAAGCAAACACGGGTACCGGCAGCCCCAGCTGGGTGGCAGCCACAACGACGCGACGCCACGGGTCAATCAGGTTTTCCAGCTCACCCTTGAAGTACGGGTCCAGAATGAGGGCCGGAAGGTCGGCGTTATTGTCATAAGCCTCACGGATACGGTCGAGGAACTTCGCGCGAATGATGCAGCCGCCACGCCAGATGGTGGCCAAGTCGCGCGGGTCGACGTTCCAGCCGAACTCGTCCGAACCAGCCTTGATCTCATCAAAGCCCTGAGAATAGGCAATGAGCTTTGCGGCATAGAGCGCACGGCGAACGTCCTCGACGAACTCCGCCTTGTTCACGTTGAGCTCGGTGATCGTACCGGAGGGCAGCTGCCCCTCTTGGGCGGCGGCGCGCTGCGCGGTGGCCGAGGAGAGCGCACGCGCGAACACGGATTCCGCAATGCCGGTGATGGGGACGCCAAGCTCGAGGCCGTTAATGGCAGTCCAGCGGCCGGTGCCCTTCTGGCCGGCGGCGTCCACGATGACGTCGACAAGCGGGGCACCAGTGTCAGGATCGGTTTGCGCCAGCACCTCGGCGGTGATCTCAATGAGGTAGGAGTCCAGGTCGCCGGCATTCCACTCGCGGAAGACCTCAGCGATTTCAGCCGGTTCCATGCCCGCGCCATAGCGAAGGAGCTGGTAGGCCTCGCCGATGACCTGCATGTCGGCGTACTCAATGCCGTTGTGCACCATCTTCACGAAGTGCCCCGCACCATCCGGGCCGATGTGAGTGACACACGGCGTGCCGTCCACCTCAGCAGCGATGGACTCCAGGATCGGCCCCAGAGTTTCCCAGGACTCGGCCGGACCGCCAGGCATGATGGATGGGCCGTTGAGCGCGCCCTCCTCGCCACCGGAGATACCCGCGCCGACGAAGTGACGGCCCTTAGCTGCGACCTCCTTCTCGCGGCGAATGGTGTCCGTGAACAAGGCATTGCCACCGTCGATGATGATGTCGCCCTCATCCATGGCCTCGGTGAGCTGGTTAATGACGGCGTCGGTAGCCGCGCCCGCCTGCACCATGATGATTGCCTTACGCGGGCGCTCCAGGGAGGCCACGAAGTCCTCAACGGTCTCGGAAGGGATGAAGGCTCCTTCATCGCCATGCTCGCTGATGAGCGCGCGCGTCTTCTCCGGGCTGCGGTTGTAGACCGCGACGGTATTTCCGTTGCGGGCAAAGTTGCGCGCGAGGTTGGAGCCCATGACGGCCAGGCCCACAACACCAATCTGAGCGAGATCTGTCTTTTCAGCAGTTTGAGTCATGTCAACCATCCTACGTCACCGAAATCCACTAACCTGGTGTGGCATGAAACACTCTGAAATCTTCGAAAAGCTCGTCGCAGTATCCCAAACACGGCCGCTTAACGCCGAGGAACTGCAGCTCATTAATTCTCACCCGCAGGGCCTAGCCGGGCTCATCGGTTTGCGTTTCACGCGCATTTCCGCTGATGAGATTCGCTCCGAGGTTGACGTTGTTCCGGATCACCACCAGCCCTGGGGCGTGGCGAATGGAGGGCTTTTCTGCACGATTACGGAGTCCACCGCATCTGTGGGCAGCCTGATCCTTGCGGGCAAGCCGGTTGTGGGCGTGAACAACAACACAGATTTCCTCAAGCCCGTTGCCGAAGGCACCGTCACGGCTGTCGCTACGCCGCTGTACAAGGGCCGCCGCACGCAGCTGTGGGAAGTGAAAATCAGCCAGGGCGATGTACTCCTCGCTGCTTCCACGTTGCGCACCATGGTGGTGCAATAATCCCTACAACCAGTTGTTGCGCCGGAACCACCACCACATTCCGGCCACCACCAAGATCATGAGGCCAATTGCCCCGTAATAGCCCCATGCGAAATGCAGCTCCGGCATGATGTCGAAGTTCATTCCATAGATACCTGCTACAAGTGTTGGCGCTGCCCACATGCCAACCACCGCGGAGATCGTGCGCATGTCGGAGTTCTGCTGCATGCTGATCTTGGCCACGGAGGCGTCGATAAGCGAGGTCAAGCGCTCATCGAACCCCGACACGTGGTCCTGGACCACCAGCTGGTGGTCGTTGACGTCGCGGATATAGGAGCGAATCGTCTTCGGAATGAGATCCTTGTGGTCCGCTACCATCGCCCGCAACGCTGGGGAAAGCGGCACGATCGCGTGCTTCATCTCCAAGATTTCGCGCTTGAACATGTAGATACGGTCGATGTTGGGCAGCGAATTCGGAGTGAAGATTTCTTCTTCTAATTCGTCGACCTCGATGGCGATGAGGCGGCAAATCTCCGAATAGCGGTCCACCATCATGTCCAGGATCTTCCACGCCAGCGAAATAGGACCCTGCTCGACGAGGTCTTGCTCATCCTGGATCACATAGGCGAGATTGGGCAGCTTGGCGGAGTGGCGCACCGTGATAATGAACGTGGCACCAATGATCATCTGGATTTCACCAGTGGAGATAATTTGGCGCTTATCGGCGACCTCGTCGTGGTCGCGGTAGTTCACCGACCGTGCCACCACGAAGAGCTGGTCGTCGTAGCGCTCCAGCTTGGGACGCTGGTGCGCCTGGACGACGTCCTCGACGATGAGCTCATGGATGCGGAATTCAGCCGCTACCTTCGTCATCTGCGATTCGAGCGGCTCGTGCAGGCCTACCCACACGAAGCCGCGGCCGTATTCTTCCACGGTTTGCAGCGCGCTGTGCGGGGTAAACTCACCGGGCAGCGCCTCGCCGTCGATGAACACTCGGCAGTGCTCAATGGCACGCTCGACAGGCACGGAAAAACTCGGCGTATTATTGTCCGAAGTGTTTTTCTTGCGTGGCTTGAATGGTGACGGTACAGATGGCATCGTGTCTCAGCCTCCTTCGCTTCGTATAGGCGTTTTATCAGAGCGGCTAAATCTTACACCTCTAAAGGCCTATACTCGTTGTCATGCCTACCTGGAAAGAAGTAACTGCCGCGAACCCCGCCCATTCCCACAACTTTGCACGGAAATGGAAGACGCTGCGGGCCCAGGGTAAGGATATCGACGGGGAAGCCCGGCTTATCGACGCCATGAGTGAACGCCACTCCCGCGTCCTCGACGCCGGCTGCGGTTCCGGACGGCTCGGCGGCGAGTTGGCCAAGCGCGGGCATACCGTAGTGGGCGTGGACGTCGACCCGATTTTGATTGAGCACGCGGTGAATGATTATCCGGAGGCCCGCTGGGAGGTAGGTGACCTTTCGGAAGAGGAAATCCCGGAGGGCAACTTCGACATCGCCGTGGCTGCGGGCAACGTCATGACTTTTATCGCCAACGAAGGGCGCGAGGCGGCCCTGCGCAACGTGTTTAACGCGCTTCGCCCCGGCGGCCGCTTCGTCGTCGGTTTCGGCGAGGGCCGCGGCTGGGGCTTTGAGGAGTTCCTCGAACTGGCCCGCGCGGTGGGCTACCGAGTCGATTTCATTTTCTCCTCGTGGGACATGAAGGTCTTTAAGGAGAACTCCACCTTCATGGTGGCCGTGCTTACTCGTCCAGGTGCCGATCTGCTGGGCTAACTTTGTTTCTCCGCAGCCAGGCGCCGGAGCCGGTGGCCGTGGTCAACGGGCCCGTGTCCGTGTCCGACGTGAAGCGCATCGGCATGCTCAATCGCCTCGTGGAGCCACTCGGTGGCCCAAACCAGTGCTTCGTCGAGGGATTCGCCCGCGCCCAAACGCGCCGCTAGGGCTGAGGACAGCGAGCAGCCCGTGCCGTGCGTGTTCTTCGTATCAATCCGCGGGCAGGGCACGCGCGTGATATCGCCGGAAGGACTTACGGTCGCGTTATCGGCCTCGGCACCATCGAGGTGACCGCCCTTGACTACGACCCAGGTGTCGTTCTCGTGTGCCCACGTGGTTGCGACAGAGAGAGCATCATCAAAGGTGCGCGGTTCTGCTACGCCCGCGAGGACAGCGAGTTCCGGCAGGTTGGGTGTGACCACGGTCGCGCGGCGCGCCAGCTCCCGTACGGCGCGCTCCGCTTCCGGCTCGAGCAGGCGGTCACCGCTGGAGGCGACCATGACCGGATCGCAGACCACCGGCACACCCGCGGGGAGGGAAGCGAGGAAGTCGCTCACCGTTTCGGTGATAGCGACGGATCCCAGCATGCCGATCTTGACGGCGTCGATAGTCACGTCGTCCTTGACGCTTGCCAGCTGCTCACGCAGAAAATCCACCGGTGGGGTGTGGATAGCCCGCACGCCCTGCGTATTCTGCGCAACCAGGGCGGTCACTACGGCCATTCCATAGGCCCCAGCGGCCTCAAAGGACTTGAGGTCGGCGTGAATACCAGCGCCGCCCGTCGGATCGGTGCCGGCGATGCTGAGGACACGGGGCAGCGCAGGTTGGCTCACGGTTTCTCCTTAAGCTTGGCTATTCTTTCGTCTACCGTACATGACTAAAGAAAAAGGAGAGAGGAAATTTCCTCTCTCCTTATAAGACGCGTAAGACCTAGTGGAGGTCGCGGTCAATCACGTTGCGAGCAACGCGCTGCTGCTGGGTGATCTCCAGGTTGCCGCGGTCGCGCGAGAAGGCGTTGAGAATCCAGTGCAGCGCCACGAGGGTACGGCTGCGGAAGCCAACGATGTAGAAGATGTGCAGTCCGAGCCAGGAGATCCAGGCCGGGAAGCCAGCGAACTCGGTCTTGCCCAACTTGACCACTGCGTTGAAGCGGGAAATGACGGCCATGGAGCCCTTGTCGAAGTACTCAAACGGCTCGGCCTCGTTAGCGGTGGACTCCTCATCAATCTTGGCCTCGATGAGCTTGCCCACGTGGTTGCCGCCCTGGATGGCCACCTGGGCCACACCCGGAAGGCGGTTGAGGGAAATCATGTCGCCGACGATGTAGACGTTCTTGTACTCACCAACCGTGAGGTCCTCGTTTACGGAGACGCGGCCGGCCCGGTCTGCCTCCACGCCTGCCTGGTCGGCAATAAGCTTGCCCAGCGGGGAAGCGGCGACACCTGCAGACCAGATCTTGGTCGCAGCCTCGATGGTGACCTCTTCCTCGTTCTTCATGTTCTTGTAGGTGACGGCGTCAGCGGTGACGTCGGTAACCATGGCGTTGAGGCGCACGTCAACGCCCAGCTTCTCCAGGGTGCGCTGAGCCTTGCGGCCGAGGCGCTTGCCAAACGGAGGAAGCACCTGCGGCGCACCATCCAGGAGGTAAATCTTGGCGGAGGAGGAACCAAAGTTGGAGTAGGTGCCAGCGAAGGTGCGCTGGGCCAGCTCCGCGATCTGGCCGGTGAGCTCAACGCCAGTCGGGCCGGCGCCGACGATGACGAAGGTCAGCAGCTTTTCACGCTTGGCAGGATCCTCTTCCAACTCAGCCTTCTCGAAGGCGGAGATGATGCGGGAGCGGATCTCGAGGGCGTCGTCAAGCGTCTTCATGCCCGGCGCGTGCTCGGCAAAGTGGTCGTTGCCGAAGTAGGACTGGCCAGCGCCGGCGGCGACGATGAGGGAGTCGTAGCCGTAGGTGCGAACAGCGCCGTCAAGTTCTGCGGAGACGGTCTGTTCCTTGATATTGATGTCAGTGACTTCGCCGTTGACGAAGTTGACGTTGTCCTGATGGCGCAGGAGCTGACGCGTGGACGGGGCGATTTCGCCGGCGGAAATGACGCCGGTGGCTACCTGGTAGAGCATCGGCTGGAAGAGGTGGTGGTTCTTCTTGTCGATGAGGGTGATCTCAACATCCGCGTTCTTGAGCTTCTTAACGGCGTTGATGCCGCCGAAGCCGGCACCGATAACAACGACGTGGTGGCGGCCGTTACTAGGGCGGTGGGGAGTTTGCGCCATGGTGATTGAATACCTTCCTGAAGAAAGCTTGATTATTTTACCCGAGTCAGTCTAAACCTTTCTAGCGGTACATGCATACTTTATGGGTTATTAACTGGCTTTTTGGGCCGCGCCTCCACCTCTTCGTGGCCCGCTGGTTTTACTCTAAGTAAATACGTGTGTGCGATGAGGAAGGCTGGCTAGAGCGTGTATTCCCACTTGGCATCGATTGACGCTGCGACGTGGCCCGGCGTAGCAACCGTGCCCTCACCGCGTTTGCTGCGCTTTACGGGCGGCCGGACTGAAGCGGAGTTTGCGCAGGCCTGCGCCAAAGCAGGGGTGGAGCTGGAAGGCGAGGAGCCGGATCTGGCTGTGCTTCACGACGCCCTCTTTTCCCGCATCGCCGATTCGGGCTGGCTGGGCCTGGCTGAGTCTTATATGGCAGGGGAGTGGACGACGCCCGATTCCGATCGCTTGGTCAAGGTTCTCCTGCGGCTGTTGGGGGTGGGGTATCGGCCGAAAGCGAAGGAACTGGCGGTCGAGGCGTCGAGCCCCGGCGAGCTGCCCCTCGACGTGGTGAAGCTGTACGCGGGTGACTCCTTGAGCCATTCGGGCGGAATTTTCGCTAGCGGCGTTCCCACCACGGTGCGCGAGGCGGTCCGCAGCTATAGCGCGCGGGTGGGGAGCAAGGAACCCAAGGAGCACTTCGTCGATGTGACGAGCGTGACCGAGCCTACGCACACGGACCGCGAGGACTTGGGTGATGCACAGCGCCGCGCTGCACAGTGGCTTCTCGACGCCACCCGCACCGGCGCCGGCACACATCTTCTGGTGTACCCGGCAACTGGTCTGCAGGTAGCAGTACAAGCCGTAGCCCGGCGCGCCACGGTCGACGTCCTTACGGGCGACACAGAACAGCAGGCGCTGTTCGACGAACAACTGCTTCTCGAAGGCGCCGCCGACTCTGTCCATGTGCAGGGCATCGAAACGGCGTTGCCCAATCCGAAGAAGTGGCGCGGGCGCTATGACGCGATTGTCAGCGTAGAGAAGTTAGAGACGCTATCGCCCCCCGAGCGCCGCCGCTACGTGCAGATGCTGGATCGCTCGCTGGTCAGCGGTGGGCGTGTGGCTGTGGCCTCGTTGTTCGCCACCGACGCGATGACCCCGGCCGCTCGGTCCGCGATTCAGGTTCTGCGCGCCTATATTTGGCCCGGATTGGACTATCCGACGATCGAGGAGACCCACCGACTTTTCGATAGGCGTTCCAACCTGCGCATCATCGCTCAGGCCCACACCGGAAGCCACTACCTGGAAACGCTTCGCTACCAGCGCAGTTTCTTCGATGGGCGGCACCGCGAAGCGGCGGCAGCGGGCTTCGACCAGGTTTTCCGCCGCCTCTGGACCTTCCAGTTCGCTCTCCGCGAGGCGCTGTTCACCTTAGGAATGCTGGATGCCGTGCACGTGGTGGCGACGCACCGCAACCGCGGGGGCCGCCGCTAGCGGTCTACACTGGGCGGCGCCAGAAGCACAACCACTTTGCGGCCCGGAGGGAAAACATGGCAGACCGCACAGGAATTATCGCGCACCGAGGATATAACGGGTGGTTCCCGGAGAACACGTACCGTGCCTTCGAGGAGGCTCTCAAGCTTGATGTGGCCGGTGTGGAGTGCGACGTCAACCTGACCAAGGACGGGGAGGTTGTGGTTATCCACGACCAGACTGTGGATAGGACGTCGGACGGCACAGGCTCTGTCGGTGACATGACGCTGGAGGAGCTGCGCACACTCAACTTTGGTACCGACGAGGATCACCAACGCATTCTGCTTCTCGACGAACTGGTGGACCTCATCGAGTCATCCCCCGGAAAGCAGCTGCTCATCGAGACGAAGCACCCGTCTCCTTTCGGGGCGCGACTCGAAGAATCGGTGGCCGAAGTCCTACGCAACCGACATCTCGATGCCGATCCACGGTTCAGTCTGATTTCCTTTAACCCTGAAGCAATTGCGCGATTCCGAAACCTAGTGCCATCCCTGCGCTCCTTTCTTCTCTTGGAACCGGATGCGGGACTACCAGATTCCCTCGAGGGCGCTTCGGGCTTCGGGCCTTCCATTCGCCAGGCACGGTTGGACGCTGACTTCTTTGCAGACGTCGACAGTCAGTCCTACGTCTGGACGGTGAATTTACCGAAGGACATGGAGTGGTGCCGGAACAATGGGATAGAGCTCATGGCAACGGACTTGCCAGAGCTAGCACTCGACGTTGTGCGCTCAGCGAGTTAACGCCAAGCTACGCCCGTGGCCGTTGTGTTCATGCCCGAAAAGGTCTAGCTGGAAAGATGGTGGCGCTTTCTTGCCCGGGAGTTTCTATGGAGTTCTTTCTCCCGTGCTTTGTGTGACGTTCCCCACGCACAGGGTGGGCTTTTGGGGGCTAAGCCCCTGGAATTTTCTTTTTGTTTACTCAATCAAAACGTTGAGTAAACCTTCTGTTTACTGCCTTGGTCTAGTTTCTTCTGCATGGCAAAAACCATCCCCGCGAGCGGGCGAACGGCTGCGATCCCTCCTGTTAACGAGAAGCCGATCGTCTCCGAGGAGTACGCGCGCCACCCACGCAAGCGAAAGCTTGACTGGCGCCAGATCGGCCTAGCGGCATTGCTGATTGGCCCGAACCTTCTCCTTCTCATTCTTTTCACCTATCGACCACTGGTCGATAACATCCGCATCTCTTTCTTTAACTGGAATATTTCATCGCCGACGATGACTTTTGTCGGTCTGCAGAACTACATCGACTGGTTCCAGGCGCCAGATACTGGACGCGTGGTGTTCAACACTGTCGTCTTCACCTTCTTCGCGGTGGTCGGTTCGATGGTTCTGGGGCTAGCGCTGGCATTGCTTCTGGATCAGAAACTGTTTGGCCGTGCGGCTGTGCGCTCAATGGTTTTCGCGCCCTATGTCATCGCTGGCGCGGCGATTGGCGTTGCCTTTCAGTTCGTCTTCGATCCTAACTACGGGCTCATTCAATACTTTTTGGGTCTTATCGGGGTCGATGTGCCGAACTTCTACCAGCAGCAGAACTGGGCATTGTTCATGATTACGGTGACCTACGTGTGGAAGAACGTGGGCTACGTTTTCGTCATCTATCTTGCTGCCCTGCAGGGGCGCCGCCGCGACCTCGATGAGGCCTCTGAGATTGACGGCACCCCGGCCGTGCGACATTTCTTCCGCGTGGTCCTGCCACAGCTTCGCGGTACCACGTTTTTCCTGTTAATCACTGTGCTGCTCAATTCCTTCCAGGTCTTCGACATCATCAACGCGATGACCGGCGGTGGACCGTTTGGTTACGGAACCTCCACGATGGTTTTCCAGGTGTACCAAGAGACGTTCATCAACAACCGTGCCGGCTATGGCGCTGCCGTGGCCACCATCATGTTCCTCGTCGTGCTTGTCATTACGGTGCTGCAGATCAAGTTGCAGGAAAGGATGGATAAGTAAATGTCCGAAAAACGCGCAATTCCGGCTTCCATCAAGGTAGGGCTCCCGCAAGCAAAAGGAGAGCTGCCACCGGTTCCTGGTTCGCAGTCCCTCGCAGCACCAGTCATCACCGAGACCCAACGCAAGCGTAAAGGTGAGCCGGTTGATCACGGTCATCCAGCAACGAAGGTCGTCGGCTACATTGCCTTGGTACTGACAGTGCTGATGATTATGGTGCCGCTGTACTTCATCTTCATCACCAGCTTTAAGTCTTTCCAGGATGTGTATTCGGATCCGATTTCCTTCTGGCCTAATCCTTTTAAGGCAGAAAACTATTCCTATGTCTGGCAGACTTCTGGCTTTTCGAGCTACCTGAGAAACTCCATCATCATCACGCTGATTCTCACGGTGGTGGAGGTAGTCCTCGGAGTGCTGACTGCCTATGCCTTCGCATTCATTCGCTTCCCCGGCCGGAATCTGCTGTTCTTGCTCATCATCGCCTCGTTGATGGTGCCCAACCAGATCACCATTATTTCCAATTACTCGCTGGTTGCGTCATGGGGTTGGAGAGACACCTACGCCGGAGTCATCATCCCGTTGGCGGGCGTGGCGTTCGGTGCCTTCCTCATGCGCAATCACTTCCAATCATTGCCGCCGGAGATTCTCGAGGCCGCGCGCATGGACGGGGCAGGATTCTTCACAACCTTGTTCCGAGTGGTCCTGCCCATGTCGTGGCCAACGCTGTCCGCGTTCGTCCTGATCACCGTGGTCAATGAGTGGAACCAATACCTGTGGCCCTTCCTGATTACGGATACACCGGCTGCAGCCACCCTTCCGGTGGGCCTGACCCGCTTGCAGGATGCGGAAGGCGTGACCAACTGGGCGCCGGTGATGGCCGGCACAGTGCTGACAACCCTGCCCATGATCATCATCTTCCTCATACTCCAGAAGCCGATGATTAAGGGCCTGACTGCTGGAGCAGTCAAGGGCTAGCCTGCCTGCTATCCCGACGCCCAACTCGAACAAGTCCCCTGAACTCTTCACTTCTCAAGGAGAACCTCCCCATGTCTCGTAAGATTTCTACTCGTATCGTTGCCGTCTGCGCGGCACTTCTCACCACAGCGTCCTTGACCGCCTGTGCAGGTGGTTCGACCACCGCAGGGAACGACTCAAAGGACGGCGGAGACGCCAACACCATCACCTTCTGGTCCAACCACCCGGGTTCTTCCCGTGACATAGAGCAAGAGCTCATTGATGAGTTCGAGAAGGAGAACCCAGATCTGAAGGTCGAACTGGTTACCGCAGGTTCCAACTACGAGGAAGTTGCACAGCGCTTCAACGCTGCCCTCGCAGGTGGCGACCTTCCCGACGTCCTCGTTGCTTCTGACGTCACGTGGTTCAACTTCGCGCTGAATGAGGCCACGACGCCGCTCGATGAGCTGTGGGAGATGAACGACATTGACTATGAGAGCTACGTCGACACCCTGCGCGAAGACTACAACTACAAGGACAAGCACTACGGCGTTCCGTACTCCCGATCCACGAACCTGATGTACTGGAACACCGATGACCTCAAGGCAGCTGGACTTCCTACCGACCGTGGCCCGAAGGACTGGGAAGAATTCGACGAGTGGGCCACCAAGATCAAGGACAAGCTCGACAAGCCGGCCGTCACCGTTCCGGATGGATCCAACTACCTCGACTGGTACTTCCAAGGCATGATTTGGGCCTTCGGTGGCTCTTACTCTGATGAGTGGGAACCGAACTTTACGTCGAAGGAGTCCATCGAGGCTGGCAAGTTCTTGCAGGACCAGGTCAAGGCCGGTCACATCGAAATCTCCACTGACCCGACCGTAGCCTTCGGCTCTGGCAAAGCCTCTGGACTGCTGGAGTCCACTGGTTCTCTGGGCGGGCTGAAGGAGACGGCGACGATTCCATTCATCACCACCTACCTGCCAGGCCCTGGTCCTTCGGCAGCCACCGGTGGTGCTGGTCTGGCAGTGCCGGCTGGAATCTCTGACGAGCGCAAGGCTAACGCGGTCAAGTTCATTGACTTCCTGACGAACACCGAGAACACGATCAAGTTCTCCCAGAAGACGGGCTACATGCCGGTGCGCAAGGACGCCCTGGATGATCCGGAGGAGAAGAAGTTCTTGGAGGAGAACCCGAACGCCCAGACGGCAATCGAGCAGCTCAACGAGAACACCAAGCCGCAGGATTACGCTCGCGTCTTCGTGCCGGGCGGCGGACAGCGCATCGGTGGTGTTCTCGACCGCATCACTGTGGGCAATGAGGATGTGGAGTCCGCATTCGGCGACCTGCAGAAGGAGACGCAGAGCGTTATCGACCGCGACATCACCCCGAAGCTCAAGTAACACTTCGGATCGTTTGAAAGGACACCATGGCTACTGTTGAATTCCGTCAGGCTTCCAGGATTTATGACCCGAAAAAGCCACCGGCGGTCAGCCGCATTAACCTCGATATCAAGGACGGCGAGTTTCTAGTACTCGTCGGACCGTCTGGTTGCGGCAAGTCCACGACATTGCGCATGCTCGCTGGCCTTGAGCCAATCGACGAAGGCCAGATCTTCATCGACGGGGCCGACGTTACCGAGACCCGCTCGCGGGACCGCGATGTAGCCATGGTGTTCCAGTCCTATGCGCTGTACCCCAACATGACAGCACGTCAGAACATGGCGTTTGCATTGCAAAATGCCAAGGTGGATAAGGCAACCATCGAAGAGCGCGTGAGCTTCGCTGCGAAAATGCTGGAGCTGGAGGACCTTATCGATCGCAAGCCCTCCGCAATGTCGGGTGGCCAGCGCCAGCGTGTGGCCATGGGGCGCGCTATCGTGCGCCAGCCCAAAGTCTTTCTCATGGATGAGCCCCTCTCCAACCTGGATGCGAAGCTCCGCGTATCCACGCGTGCGCAGATCCTTCAACTGCAGCGCGAGCTCAACACCACCACGGTCTATGTCACCCACGACCAAACTGAGGCAATGACCATGGGGGATCGCGTGTGTGTCCTCAAACAGGGCATTATTCAGCAGGTCGCCCCACCTAAAACACTGTATGAGAACCCCGGTAATTCCTTCGTCGCGACGTTCATCGGTTCGCCGGCTATGACTCTCATCGACAACGTCCCCTTCGTTGACGGTCGCGTTGTCAGCGGCAAAGACCAGGCGCTGGACTACTACATGCCACAGGAACAGGCCGCGAAGGTGGGAGCGGATCACGTCCTCGTTGGTGTGCGCCCAGAGAATTGGGAAATCATCGGCGTCAACCAACCAGGTGAAGAGTATGGGATACCGGTTAGGGTCGATATTGTGGAGCACTTAGGCTCCGAGCTGTACGTCTATGGTGGCCGCGAAGAGTCGGCCAATGACGGGACCGTGGTCCGCGGTGACCGCATCACGGTGAAGGTGCCGCGCGGCATTGACGTGCACCAAGGCGACACGATCTACCTGCGCCCGATGAAGGGCGGGTGCGTGTTTTTCGCCCCGGACACCGAAATCAATTACGACTATCTCTAACCCGATCTGTTGCGCCGGTGGCAGAGCTCCCGCTGAGGAGTATTGCCACCGGCGCGTTGCTTATGGAGTGACGACCGGACGGGAGGCCCGCTCCAACAGCACTGCGATTGATTCATAGGTCCGCCCGGAGATCATCTCCAGGCCCATCTCGCAGGTGCGGTTATCGGAGACGAAGGCGTCGAAGTGCTCCGCGTCGAGTGAAGCACGCTCCTCGCGCGTGGCGGACTCGACGAGCTCCGGGTGCAGCATGACGCGGTCACCGGCGGAGCCACAGCACATCGCGCCCTCTGGGACTTTGGCAGAACCGCAGAGGTTCGCCAGGTCAACCAGGGCCTGGCTCATGCCCATGTGGTCAGTCGAGCAAGTTGGGTGGACAGCGATGGAGCCCATGTTTTTCACGATGGGCAGGTGCGGGGCGATTTCATCACGGAGCCATTCCACGACATCGAGGATGCGCAGATCCTCCCAAAGCTTGCGGTCGGCAGGGGAGAGCACCTCAGGAACCGAATCGAGCAACCCGTGGGTGCAGCTGGCAGCATCGACCACGATGGGCAGCTGGCCGTGCTCCGACCAGTGCCAGAGGTCGCGCACAATCTTTTGAGCTTGGTACTCAAACCCTTCCTTGTAGCCCTTGGAGGACCACGGTGTGCCACAGCAATCGCCGGCGACATCCTCGGGGATCCACACCGGCTGGCCAGCCCGGCGTCCCAGTTCCACGATGGCGCGCGGGAGATCGACCGAATCCTTAGCCGCTCCGGCTGGGCGGCCGAAGATGCGGTTGATGCAGGCAGGGAAGTAGAGCGCGCCAGCGCCCTCGCGCGGGGTTTCCGGCAGACGCGATGCGGCCTGCGGAAGCGGCCCCGGGACGGTGGGCAGCAAGTCCGGTGCTACCACGTTACGTGCCATGTTGGCGCCCAGCTCGAGGGGCTTGTGGGGAATCTTGTTGGCGGAGATGATGCCAGCGCGGGCAAGCCTTTCCACCAACTCCCAACGCTGTGCCGTCGTCAGTGCCACCTTCTCGCGGGCCGGGGTGGCCTGCTGGGCGCGCAGCTGCTTCATCACTGCGCCGGTGTCGATGCTAATCGGGCAGGGGATAGAGCAGGTGCCGTCGGCGGCGCACATGTCGACGGCGTCGTACTGATACTCCTTCTGCAGCTGCGCCAAGACCTCCGAGCCTTCTTCCTGCCGGGCCATCTCGCGGCGCAGCACGATGCGCTGGCGCGGGGTCACCGTGGCGTGGCGGGAGGGGCAGACAGGCTCACAGAAACCGCATTCCACACACGGGTTGATCTCATCCTCGACCTTGGGAAAGGACTTGAAGTTGCGTAGGTGGATGGTCTGGTCCCGGGTGAGCTTCACGTTCGGTGCCAGGATGCCCTTGGGATCGATCATGTTCTTGACCTCCCAGAACAGCTCGAAGGCCTCCGTGCCCCACTCGTGCTCCAGGAAGGGGGCCATGTTCACGCCGGTGCCGTGCTCGGCCTTCATCGAGCCCTGGTACTTGTCAATGACCAGCTCGGCCAAATCATCCAAGAACGCGGCATAGGATTCGCGCTCCTCCTCAACGTCGAAGCGCGGGGTAAAGAAGAAGTGCAGGTTGCCAAAAGCAGCGTGGCCCATGACCGACTCCGGGTAGCCGTACTTGGCCTGCAAGTCCAACAGGTCCGCTGCGGCCTCACCGACCTGGGAAGGCGGGAAGCAGACATCCTCGGTGATGTACGCCGTGCCGTTCGGACGGTCCGCGCCCAGCAGGCCGTAGAGACCATTGCGTAGCTCCCACGCGCCGCGCATACCTTCTGCGGTGGTGAGAAATTCGAGGGGGCGCAGTAGTGGGGCGTCGGCAAGCACGGTGCGTAGGCGATCCATGGCCTTGTCCAAGTTCTCCTCGTCGCTGCCGCCGACCTCGACGAGGAGTGCTGCGGCGTCATCATTGAGGTTGCGCCACGATTCCGGCGCGTGCGCATAGTGCTCGGCGGAACGGCGCATGACCGGGGCAACCAGAAGCTCGCAGGCCTCCGCGCCTGTCTCCATGATGGGGTGCACGTAGTTTGCGGCATCGCGGAGGTTGGGCAGCTCGACCCAGGTCGTGGCCTTTACGCGCGGAAGCTTCACCGTGCGGATGACGGATTCCGTGATGGCGCCGAAGATGCCCTCGGAGCCGATGAGCAGGCGCTTGAGGATGTGCACGGGCTCATCCTCATCGAGGAAGGCATCAATTCGCAGTCCATTGGTGTTGCGAATAGAGAACTTAGTGCGCAGGAACTTCACCATCTCGGTGTTGGCGCGCAGCTTATCGCGGAAGGCCAGAAGATCGGCGTGGAGCTTCGGCTCCTGCTTGCGGAAGGCCTCGTCCCCACGAGACGTATCCACGATGGTGCCAGAAGGCAAGACGAAGATCAGCTCTTCGATGCTGTGGTAGCTGTCGCGTTCCAAGGAGCAGCGCATGCCGCCGGAGTTATCGGCCAGCACGCCACCGATGGTGCACACGGACGTGGATCCCGGGTCTGGCCCCAGCATGAAGCCATGGCGGGAGAGTACTGCTTGGGCATCGCCCAAGATGACGCCGGGGCGCGACCACAGCTTGCGGCCTTCCTCGCGCACTTCCATGCCGCCGAAGTGGGTCTTGACATCGACGAGGATGTCATCGCCCATGGCCTGGCCGTTCAGCGACGTTCCTGCTGCGCGGAAGGTCATGTGGCGATCGTGGGTATCGCAGTACTTCATGAGCGCAGCGAGGTCCGCTGCGTTGCGCGGGGAAACCACGATGTTCGGGATGGATCGGTAGGGACCGGCATCGGAGGAGAAGCGCACGAGGTCGCTGAGTCGGCCGTGCACGTTTTCTGCGCCGACGATGGCTTCCATGTCCGCAACCAGCTCGGCGGGGGAGCCGTGGCGGTAGCGCTCGGAAACGGCGTCGGCCTGGCTGGTAGCGCCGGCCGGGCGTGAGAAACGAGAGGAATCGGGGCTTAGTAGCTTGGACATATTTCTAATCTATCGCTTGACAGTAAATCTCGACCAAACTGGGTACGTGAGGTTCATCATATGGGATACTCAATTCATATAGTGAGACACATTCTGGAAAGGAAACACTATGACGAACCTGCGCACAGAAGGGGAGACTGGCGAGAAACTCGCCGTCTACATCTTTCCCATCGTTATTGTTGCCTGCGCCATTGTCGCCTTTTTGAGCCCCAGCACCTTTGAGCCGGTGGGGCAGTACACCTCGGAATTGCTCATGGTCATCATGTTTTCCATGGGGCTTACCCTGACGATTCCGGACCTGGCCCTGGTGGCGAAGCGTCCGTTACCCATCTTCTTGGGCGTTCTCTGTCAGTTTGCCATCATGCCGACGAGTGCCGTGCTCGTGGCTAAACTGTTAGGGCTTTCCGACGCCGCCACCGTCGGCCTCATCCTTCTCGGGTCTGTGCCCGGCGGTACGGCCTCCAACGTGATGGCTTACCTAGCCAAGGGTGATGTGGCGCTGTCGGTGGCGATGACCTCGGTATCCACGCTGGTCTCGCCGATCATGACACCGCTGCTCATGCTGTGGTTGGCGGGGCAGACCGCGGAGGTCGATGGTGCCGGCATGATGTGGTCGCTGGTCCAGACCGTCCTCATCCCGGTAGGCCTGGGTCTGCTGCTGCGCGTGATTGCAAACAAGGCGGTAGACAAGGTGCTGCCGGCTTTGCCGTGGGTGGCCATCGCCGGCATCGGAGGCGTTGTCACAGCGGTGGTGTCGAAATCGCAAGATAAGCTGATCACCGTTGGTCTCGTCGTGTTTATCGGCGTGGCTATCCAGAACCTCATCGGATTCCTCTTTGGGTACTACATGGCCAAGCTAGCCCGCCAGCGCGAGGCGGCGGCGCGCACCACAGCAATTGAAGTGGCGACCCAGAACTCCGGACTCGCCTCGGCATTGGCGTTGCAGTTCTTTACCCCGGAGGCAGCGCTGCCGGGTGTGGTTGCTGCAGTGTGGGCCAACGTCACTGGCGCAGTCTTCTCCGCCATCGTGCGCCGCAAGCCCATCGAGGACGAGGCGGAATCCAGTAAAACTGCGGTTTCTGTGTAGAAGGTTGCCCATCCGGGCAACTAGCTCCGCATAGGTGGTTGGCACATGTTTGCCGGCCACCTTTTCTGTTTGTGCAGACCTGGAAGTGCATTCATGCAGGTGGTCGTCGTCAAGCGCCCAGGCAGTGCTTTGCGACGACCAGCGAGTCTGTACTTCCAGGTCTGCACTTTTGAAGGCGGCGGGGTACGGTGCGACAAAAAATCTCCCCGCCCTTCGGTGAGCAACACCGGAAGGAGACGGGGAGATGCTTGTGTCTGAAGACCTAAACCTGGGAAAGATCCTGGTCCTTCAGCTCCTGCATCATGAGGATAGCGATGAGGGAGATGAAGCAGACGATGATGAGGTAATAGCCCACGTAGCTCACGTTAAAGGCGCTGACCAGCCACGTAGCGATGAACGGGGCCACGGCGGCACCCAGGATAGAAGAGACGTTGTACGCGATGCCGGAACCGGTGTAGCGGACGTTAGTGGGGAAGAGCTCCGGCAAGACAGCCGACATGGGGCCGAAGATGAGGCCCATGATGAACATGCCGACGAGCAAGAAGCCGAGGACCGAGTTGCGGTCAGCGTGTTCGATGCCGAGGAAGAAGGGGAAGCTGAAACCGAAGGTAATCATGATGAGTGAGGTCACGACCAGGATCGGCTTGCGGCCATACCTATCCGACAGCATGGAAGATACGGGAATGCCGATGATGAACATGAAGATAGAGATCAGCTGGATCTCCAGGAATTCCAGGTAGGGGATTCCCAAACCCAGCCCCTGGGATTTATCGCCGATACCGTAGGAGAGAATCCAGGTGGTGACTAGGTAGAACAGCGTGTAACAGGAGACTATGACGAAGGTACCGATGATCATCGGCTTCCAGGCAGTGCGGAAAGCCTCCACCATGGGGGTCTTGACCTTCTTGCCTTCGTCTACTGCCTGCTGGAAGACAGGTGTTTCCTCCAGGCGCAGGCGGACGTAGAGGCCAATGAGGACCATGACAGCGGAGGCGAGGAAGGGCAAGCGCCAGCCCCATTCCATGAAGGTGCCGGTCGTGTCGCCGCGGGAGTAATCCATGGTCGCAACCAGAGTCAGGAAGAAGCCATTGGCGAGCAAGAACCCGAAAGGTGCGCCGAACTGCGGCCACATGGCGGCGGAAGCGCGCTTGCCTTCCTCGGCGGTCTCGGAAGCCAGCAAAGCTGCACCGGACCATTCGCCGCCCAAGCCCAAACCCTGGCAGAAGCGCATCAGGGCCAACAGGGCAGGCGCGATGATGCCCGCGGTCTGGTACGTGGGGAGGACGCCGATGATGAAGGTAGCAATGCCCATCGTCAGGAGTGCACCCACGAGGGTGGCCTTGCGGCCGATGCGATCGCCAAAGTGTCCAAAGAGCACTGAGCCCAGTGGCCGGGCAATGAAGGCCAGGCCGAAGGTGGCAAAGGACTGGAGCAGGGCAACGGTGGGGTCCTCGGTCTTCGGGAAGAAGAGGAAAGGAAAGACGGCTACGGCTGCCGTGGCATAAATATAGAAGTCATAGAACTCGATGGTCGTACCAATGGTCGATGCCACGGCCACACGCACGCGGTCACGTTTTGTGAGCTGCTGTGCTGGGGCCGCTGTCTTTGGCGGCGTGGTGCTGACGGCGGTCATGTGGGAAGCGCCCTCCTTGATAATTTCAATAGAGTGATTGATTATGTGGGAAACATTACCGTCCCATAGATTGAAATCCAACTCTCACCACATGATAAATTTGCGAGAACTGGGAAGAGGTTGACATGTTGTGGTGCTGTGGCCGTGACTATTGGGCGGGGAGGGTGCGCAAATACAATCTGACATAATGTACATTATCGGACAATAACTTGTGCAGCGGGCGGCGTGACTTCGCATCTCCCATCTCTGAGCTCGCATGGATCTATGCTCAGGCCTTGACGGCGCGACCCTTGCTGAGTCATGGGCGCCGGCGGAGCCATGTGTGTGTTGCGCGTACTCAACTAGCTCTTGATGCTTTACTCCGAGTTGCCTGTCCTGTCCCGGAAGTTCAAGCCTTCAGCTCATTTGGGCGACTTCTTTGTTCGCTGCCTTCCGGGCGGCTTTCCCGTGCGTCATGCGATGGTCGGAGAACTGTCATGTGTGCAAGTGGAATATTCGTGGTGACGCCTTTAGATCTGGGCCGATCTGCGCCTCCCTAGCCGTCCTTGGAGCGACCCCTTTTAAGGCACAATATAGTCACTGTTACGTAATGGTGCGGTATTTGGGGGGAGTCCATCGGAGAACTGTTTTAGCGCCGTTGGTAAGCCATCACCAGCTGCACCACGGTGAGAGCTACAAGCACTACAGAAAACGCTGCCAGAAGCTTCGTCCCCTGAAACCAGATGAAAATACCGAACCCTGCGAGTACTACGAGACGCACCCACAGGACAGGAATAAGATGCTGATAATTCATGACTGACCGGATGCGTTACTTCTCGAGGGTAACGCGAACGTTAACGTCGCCGACCTCAG
The DNA here is from genome assembly GCF_001815175.1 of Corynebacterium sp. HMSC034H07. Classification (NCBI taxonomy): domain Bacteria; kingdom Bacillati; phylum Actinomycetota; class Actinomycetes; order Mycobacteriales; family Corynebacteriaceae; genus Corynebacterium; species Corynebacterium sp. HMSC034H07. The sequence goes on along the minus strand of NZ_KV819530.1, from coordinate 295,976 downwards.
AGATCTTCGCGGCGATCATCTCCGGGGCTTCGACGCCGAATTCAAGGCGGTTAATCGGAATATCGCCGCCCAAAATAATGGTGTCGCCATCGCGGACTACCTGGAAGTCCTGTGTCACGTTCTTGGTCTCGCCGTGGATGGTCAAGTCACCAGTCAGCGGCACGGTGACCAATGAGCCGTCGTCAGGCACAGCGGAGACATCTGCCGGCTCGGTCAACGTGAAGGTCGACTCTGGGTACTTCGTTACCTCAAAGAGCTTCGACTTCATGTTCTGATCGCGCACCTTCTTGTCCGTGGTCAGGCTCGCCATGTCCACGGTGATGCTGGCTTCCTCAACGACCTCGTCCTTGATGGTTGCCTGGCCCGTGACATGCTTGGTGGAGCCAGACGTCGTGCGCTTATCCGCCGGCAGGATCTCGTCGATGGTAAACCCAGCTGAGGTGTAGTTGTAGGCCGAACCTTGCACCACGTGCCATTCGCCATCAACGTCCGTTGTTGCGGCATGGACCTTATCCGCGTTGATCGGTTCGGTCTTCACACCGCGGCCCATGATCACCGAAAATGCTAGCGGTCCAAGGGCCAGCGCTGACGAGGCCAGAATCAGGACCACGAAGATACTGACAATCAGTTTGCGGTTACCCAATACAGATTTCATGTGCTATCTCAATTCCTCAAGCTTGCGAGCCAATGTGACCAGTTCGGCACACAGTTCTTCCATTTCTTCAGCGCTGGCGCTTTCCGACGCCGCCGTGGCGACGTCCTCGGCACAGCATCGAAGCTCGAAGAGGCCGTCACGAAGTCGGTCGGCCTTCTCCGGAGTCAAGATGACAGCGTTGGCTGGAATAGGCGTCCCTGCGACGTTATGGCGCTGTTCGTACGCGCGTTGCTTGCACGAGGGCGAGCAAAACTTGCGAGGCCTTCCTCGGCCGCCCTGGGCGATCTCTTTGCCGCACCACTGGCAGATAGCCGAGCCGCGCCTTGTTGGCTTTCCGGGCTGCGGATCCTGTGTACCAATCACCTCACACACCTTAGCCCATTAAACCGAGGGTGGGAACAAAGGCAGTGGGCCGTTCGTTATAATGATTGTTCTCTGGGTGATATGGGTCGACCCTGATCACTTCCCTACCTCAACACGTGAAAAGGATGATGTTGCATGGCAGATCGCGTACTCCGTGGCAGCCGCATGGGCGCAGTGAGTTACGAAACCGACCGCGACCACGACTTGGCCCCACGCCAAATGGTGAAGTACCGCACCGAAGACGGCGACATCTATGAGGTGCCCTTCGCTGACGATGCGGAAATCCCTGAGGAGTGGATGTGCAAGAACGGTAAGCTCGGCACCCTTGTTGAGGGCGAGGGCGTCGAGTCCAAGCCGGTGAAGCCGCCGCGGACCCACTGGGACATGCTGCGCGAGCGCCGCTCCATTGAGGAGTTGGATGAACTTTTGACCGAGCGCATTGAGAATCTTCGTTCTCGTCGCCGCGCGGCCGCCCGTCTGCTCAAGGAACAGAAGGCGCAGGAAGAAGGCGAAGCTTAGAGGGCTTCTAGGAAGCCCACAAAGACCACAGGGTAGCGGATCCACGATGACGTGGATACCGCTACCCTATTTTCGGCTTTAGGCCAGCTGGCGCGCACCGCGTTAGGAAGAAGAGCTATCGGGTGATTGCGAATTGAGTTCGGGCCATTGCAGCACTAGCTCGGCGAGATAGACCGCGAGAGCTGGGCCCAGCACCGCGAGGAAGAACAGGTAGCCTCCCCACTGCGCTGGGAAAAAGACGGGATACAGAACAAGCACTATGCCAGGCAATACTGCCAATAGAGTACGCGGTAGGTGCCCTACCGCCTTCATTATGGCCTGTGTGCTTCTTTGACGGAATCCGAGCCCCGGTGCATCGAGATGGAAGAACCATACGCTGACACAGCCCAATACGATAAGCCCCGAGATCAAGGCTGCGCGCAGTATCAGGCCCATTGAACCCAGATCTGCCTTGGCAATAATCGCGAATTCATACGCGGCTAAGGCGGCGACGGCGAGGCAAATCAACCACCATGCGGTGTTGACCCCGGGACGCGTCAGAAGGCCCCGAACGAAGGCTGAGCCGCGGCGAGAACCTTCCTCCCGGACCATCTGCCCGGTCACCGCATGGGCGGTGCGCAAGGACATTCCCCCGGTGAACACGGGAAAGCACGTGATCACCAAGAGAACATTCACGATGACTAGGTCAGCGAAGAGGCTCAGAGCAGCATAGAACTTCGATTCGGGGCCGAGCATGCGATTCATGGTTTTCTAACCTATCGCACCGGTTTAACCCTTCACGGCACCGGCAGCCACACCTTCGATGATGTGCTTCTGCGTGGAGAAGTAGAAGATGACGATGGGGATGATGGCCAGTACCAGCATGGCCATCATGGCACCCATATCGCGGTTACCGTTGGAGCCAACGAAGGACTGGATGACCACCGGGATGGTCTTGTATCGCGTGGACAGACCGATGACCAAGTACGGCAGCAGGTAGTCGTTCCACACCCACATGGCGTTGAGAATGGCCACGGTAATGGCAGTCGGCTTGAGCATGGGCCACACCACACGGAAGTAGTTTTGGATCGGCCCACAACCGTCGATCATCGCGGCTTCCTCGACATCCAGAGGGATGGACTTGACGAAGCCTGCAAACATGAACACCGACAGACCGGAACCGAAACCGAGGTAAAGCACCACGATACCGATCGGGTTGTTGAGGTGAAGCATGTCTGCAATCTTGACCGTCGGGAACATGACCATCTGGAAGGGGATGATCATGGAGACCACGAAGAGGTAGTACAGAAGGTTTGTCCACCACGTCTTGACGCGCGTGATGTAGTAGGCGGTCATCGCGGAGAAGAACACGATGACGATGACGGACAGGATCGTGATGATGAAGGACCACAAGGTCGCTTCCAAGAATCCCTGCTTGGTCAAGCCCACCATGAAGTTCTCGAAGCCGACCCACGTTTCACCGATGGGAAGCGAGAAAGGATCGGAGGAGATAGCGAACTTGGACTTAAAGGAGTTGATGAAGATGAAGAGGATCGGCCCAAGGAAGACGATGGTGAAGAACACCAGAATGGCGTAGACCACGAACTTGGCGCCACCAGACATCCGAGTCTTATTATCCAAGGGAAGCTGGTGATCCTTCTTCTTCGAGGCCGGAACGGCCTGCGCTGAAGTGCTGGTAGTCATAACTTAAGCCTCGATTTCCTTGGAGCGGGTCGCGCGCAGCTGGAAGTAAGCGATGACGACCACAACGACGACGAAGATGACAGCCTTGGCCTGGCCGACCCCCTCGACATTCATACGGTTAAAGAGCGTGTTGACGATGTTGAGCGCCACCATCTCAGTTTGCCCGCCAGGAGCGCCGTTGGTCAGCGCCAAGTTCTGGTCGAAGAGCTTGAAGGAGTTCGACAAAGTCAAGAAGAGGCAGATGGTAATCGACGGCATGACCATCGGAATAGTGACGTGGCGCAGCATCTCCCACTTATTGACACCGTCGAGCTCGGCAGCCTCGATGAGCTCGGGCGGGACGTTCTGGAGGCCGGCGATATAAATGATCATCATGTAGCCGATCAGCTGCCAGTTAAGCAGCATGATGAGGCCGGCGTAGCCAAACTTCCAGTCCGCACTAATCGTTGTGGAATAGTGCGAGAGCACGGCGTTGATCATGGTCTGCCAGGTATAACCCAGCACGATGCCGCCGATGAGGTTCGGCATGAAGAAGACTGTGCGGAAAAAATTGGTACCGCGAAGTTTGCGGGTCAGCATCCACGCCAGGAGGAAGGCGAAGACATTGACGGTGATCACGGAGACGATGACCACGAGGACAGTGAAACCGAAGGCTGAAACGAAACCTTCGCGTTGGGAGAAAGCTTTGGCGTAGTTGTCGATGCCAACCCACTTGGCGTTGGTGATGGTGGTGAACTTCGTAAAGGAAAGGAAGAAACCCACGATGAACGGCACCAAGAAGGCAATCATGAATGCCAGAAGGGTGGGCAAGACAAAGACCGGGAAGTACTTCTTCAGCGTTGCTTGCATGGTGGTGAAACCTTAATTTCTGGTGGTGCCACACGTGTCCTAGCGGGAAGGCGGTGAGGAGAGGAGGCTGAGGATGCGGAGAACCAGTCGCGCACGTGCTACCGGCGTGGGCCACAATCCCCACCTACTCCCCTCCCCGCCCTCCATTGCCGGAAGACGTTTGGCGAGGGGATTGGGACTTTAAAGATTTAGCCCCAGTTGGATTCCTTCTCAGCAGCCCAGTTGTCCTTGAACTGCTTGACGACGTCCTCCCACTTCAGCGTTCCGGAGGCGTATTGCGACAAGGCCTGGCCGAAGTCATCCTTGAATTGCTGCGACGGGAAGTACTGGAAATTCCACGGGTAGGTGGTCAGATCCTCGTTAGCGATAGCTTCCGCGACCTGCTCAGCAAGGGGATCATTCGGGGTGTCTTCAGCGGTGTAGCTTTCGAACGGTGCGATGAAGCCCAGGTCCTTCACCACGTGCTCCTTGCCAGCATCAGAGGTAAACAGCCAATCCACGAAGTCCTTAGTGGCTTGCTGGTCGACCTCAGAGGCCTCAGAGTTCACGCCCAGGTAGTTCTCGGTGCCGACGTTGATGCCGTACTTTTCTTCGTCTGGCAGACCCATGTACATGGGCAAGAACTTGATCTTGTCTTCCTTGACCACGTTGCCAGAGGTCTCGGAAATCTGGGACCATGCCCAGTTACCGTTCTGAACCATGGCGGCCTTACCCTGCGCAAACTCAGCCATGGAATCAGACACCGTCTTAGAAGGTGCAAGAGACTTTTCTACGGTGGAGTTATCAAGGTAGAGGTCGAAGAGATTCTTGTACTCCTTGTTGTAGGAGAACTCGATATCGTTGGTGTCCTCGACGTTCTTGTCCTGGTACTCCTGCCAGATCGGAGCGTTAGCCAAGTGGGTCTGCCAACGCCAGTCTTCACCGGAGGTCAGTGAGGTGGAGGCGAAGGCGCCCTCGATACCGAGCTCGTCCTTCTTTGCCTGCATATCCTCGGCGACTTCCTTGAGCTTTTGGTAGCTCTTGATTTCATCCGTGGACTTGATCTTCGCGCCGGAGGTGGCGATGTACTTGTCGAAGATCTCGTCGTTGTAGATGATGCCGAAGCCTTCGACGGCGAACGGGACGCCGCGTACCTCTCCGTCCTCGGTGGTTAGCGGTGGGATGTCGTCGGTGAGCTGCTTAGCTACCTCAGTGTCCGACATATCCGCCATGTAGTCTTGCCAGGTGATGAAGCCAGCAGGTCCGTTGACCTGGAAGAGAGTCGGGGCTTCATCCTTACCGATTTCCGCCTTGAGGGTCTGCTCATAAGAGCCGGAGGCGGCGGTAACGACCTTGACCTTGACACCGGTTTCTTCAGTGTAGGCCTTTGCGATCTCCTGGTATGCCGCGTCCTGTTCAGGTTTGAAGTTCAGGAAGTAAACATCGCCTTCCTCGTCGGTGGAGCCTGAGCACGCGACGAGACTTGCGGCGGCGAGCATGGATGCCATGCTGATGGATGCGATGCGAGTAAGACGCTTCATGAGGTCCTCATCTTTCTTGATGAAAAGCGGGATGGTGGGCCAGGGATAGATACCCGGCTCGTATTCGGTTGTGTCTGGGAGACCTCCCGTAACGAAGGCTTCTTCCCAGCGCCACCAAGTGCTTCATAGCGGATCGCAGTCCGACTATGAACTGGTTAGCCTGCCCTCCATCTTAGTGAGGTATTCCACATATTCAAAAGAATTCGGACATAAAACACCCGATTGTGACCATATCCATATTCGGGCATGGAAACCCTCCCCATTTATGGGGCAATCGGGCTTAAAACTTACAAAAACATATAAAAAGCAGTTGAAAAAGTCTGGTTGGATTTGAGATTGCGGGCGTTGTTGGGACACGCGAGAGGTTATGACAAGTCTTCGTCTGCCGGGGGCGTGTTGAGGAGCCGGGCCTCAGCACGGCGGGCTGGTAGTACAGACGCCAGATAGGATGCCGTGGCCTCCGCGAGCGTGACGGCCTCTCCCCTTTCCTGGGCGAGGAACCAACGGTGATCGACTATCTCGTGGAAGATTTGTGCCGGCTCAAGCTTGTCTAGCATCTCTTCGGGCACGGCAGCGATAGTCGGCTCATACTCATGCGTCATCCACAAGTGCGCGGCCTGGGTAAGGCCGACGTGAGGCCCACATTCCACGGCCTGGTAGGCCTGGATGGAGCCTAGAAGGCGTTGGGCTTGATGCTCTTCGACGCTGAGTCCAGTTAAGCTCAACAGCTCTGCACGATAGTGACCCGGATCCACCACTACGGGCCGGATTCGTACTACCTGCCGAGAATCGTCCTTGGTTACCTTGAGCTCCCCTACATCAAAGCCCAGTTGGTTGAGGCGGTCGATTCTCTCGGAGACGCGCCAGTACTCACTGGCATCCACGGCCTCCTCAGCGGTGAGTTCTGTCCACAGCTCAAGATAGGAACTCTCGACAAGGCTGCCTAGTGCAATGACATCGATAGCCCCATCCAAGCATTCACCCGCCTGTAGGTCCATGAGCTCGCCGATGATGTTGACGCGGGCAATGTCGACGTCGTACAGCCTGCGTGATTCGGAGAGGTTGGGTTGGAACTCGCCCGTCTCGGCATCGACAAGATAGGCGGAATAGGTCTCAGCATCGCGCCGAAAGAGAGTGTTGGACAGTGACACATCGCCCCAGTAGAAGTTGAGCAGATGCATCCGCACCAACAGCACGGACAGGGCGCGGATGAGCTTCTCCGCTTCCACGACCGTGAGGTGCCGAGAGAAGATCTCGCGATAGGGCAGGGAGAACTCCAAGTGCTCGGTTACCAAAGCTGCGGTGAGTTCCCCGTAGTCTTCCTCTGCCGGATGGCGGCCGGTGATCACGGCTACGGGGCGCACACTAGGGGCGCCAAGGCGCTGCAGTTCACGCAGCATCTTGTACTCGTGGTGGGCGGTACGCGCACCAATTTCCTTGACCGCGACGATGCCACGGTTGATCCCCACGAACCGCACGATATGCCGGGAAATACCCCTGGGCAATGCGGCGATGAGAGCATCGGGCCACTGCTCTAAGGGTGTGTCCCAGGGCAGCGTCAGCAGTGCCGACGCGTACGTCGACGAGGTGATGCTCATGGACTCTTTCATGGTGAATCACTCCACCTTTTCTGCTGACTATGGCTGAAACTGTCCTATTCATTACGTGCCGCGGGGCAGCGGGCACGCGGGCTTAAGGAAGGCGCTTGCCGGTCGACGCCGAGAAGTTGTGCTGGCCACCCTCCACGATGCGCGCGTGGAAAATGCTGCCCGGAGCCGGCGCGGTGTTCGGCGCAGCGCGGACGACGATTTGGCCGGACTCGGGGACGTCCTCGCTTGAGGATCCAAGGTCGCCCTCGCCCACCAACTTGCCGTAGAGGAAGGAATCAGAACCAAGTTCCTCCACGAAGTCGAGCTTGATCGGGATGGAAAGATCTGTGGACTCGCCCTCCGGAATGATCTCCAGTGCCTCCGGGCGGAAACCGATGGTGATGCGGCCATTATCCTCGGGCGTCATCGCGGCAAGGGTTTCCGGGGAAAGCTTGATGCGAGCGTGGCCAGAGGTGGCGTCGCCATCCTTGACTGAGAAGGTGCCCAAGTTCATGGCTGGGGAGCCGATGAAGCCCGCGACGAAGACGTTGGCGGGGCGGTCATAAAGCTCGCGGGGCGCGCCAACCTGCTGCAGGTAGCCATCCTTCAGCACCGCGATACGGTCACCCATGGTCAAGGCCTCCGTCTGGTCGTGGGTGACGTAGACGGTGGTAACTCCAAGCTTGCGCTGCAGGGCTGCAATCTGGGTACGCGTCTGAACACGCAGCTTGGCATCGAGGTTAGAAAGCGGCTCATCCATGAGGAAGACCTGCGGGTTACGAACAATGGCGCGGCCCATGGCCACACGCTGGCGCTGACCACCGGACAGGGCCTTCGGCTTGCGCTCCAAGAATTCGGTCAGGCCCAAGGTAGCGGCTGCTTCGTCGACGCGCTTATTGATCTCGTCTTGGGACTTGCCGGCGATCTTCAGTGCGAAGCCCATGTTCTCGCGCACGGTCATGTGTGGGTAGAGAGCATAGTTTTGGAAAACCATGGCGATGTCACGGTCACGCGGTGCAACGTGGGTGACGTCCTTGTCTCCGATGTAAATGGCACCGTCAGTAACGTTTTCCAAACCGGCCAGCATGCGCAGTGTGGTGGATTTACCACAGCCGGAAGGACCGACGAGGACGAGGAACTCGCCATCAGCGATTTCCAGGTTGAATTTCTTGACGGTGGGTTCCTTTGCTCCCGGGTAGGTCAGGGATGCATCTTTGAACGTTACGGTTGCCATAGCAAAATCTCCTCCATCGACAGGTACGTGCCGAACGATCCGTAGTGTGAGAAACAGTGAAGTAAATCACTGTGCACCAGATACAGTGCTACTTATGACATTAGCACTAGCACTGGTAACTACGGCAAAAGCCCGGAAACCATAACGGGCTTCCGGGCTGGTTCTTATTCCTTACGCGCGTGTATGAGGCGCCATGAGCATCAAATTAACGCTTGAGGGTGCCTTTCACCAGGTTGGAGACTTCGGAAACAAAGTCGGCCACGGCATTCTTTGCCGTGTTGACCTTCGGGCCAAGCTCCAGGTCCTTGACCGTGCGGGAGCCGATCTTCGAAACCTCCGAGGTGAAATCGCTGATCTGCTCGGAGCGGTGAGCCACGCCCCACTTGGTTACTTCGAGCAGGGAATCCTTGACAAAAGAGCCGTCAAGCTTCGACTCACCTAGCTCTCGCTCGGTAAAGGTAATCGGTACCTCGCGGACATCGAAGCCATCCTTGATGGCGCGGAAGGCAACGTCAACCTGGAAAATGTAGCCGGCGTTAGAGAGCTCATCGAAGTCTAGGTGCTCGAGTAGCTCGCGACGGAAGGCACGGTAACCGGCGGTCATGTCGTTGATGCCGGTGCCCAAGGCGACCGAGATGTACTTGTTGCCCAGGCGGGAGAGCAGCTCGCGGTTGGCCGGCCAATTGACGGTCTCACCGCCCGGAACATAGCGAGAGCCGATGACCAAGTCAGCACCCTTGTCAATTTCCTCGAGCAGCAGGTGCAGCTGCTCCGGCGCGTGGGAGCCGTCTGCATCCATCTCGCACAGCACCTGGTAGTCCTTCTCTAGGCCCCACTTGAAACCGGCGATATACGCGCCGAGAAGTCCGCCCTTGCCCTCACGGTGGAGAACGTGCAGGTGGGAGTCCTCAGCGGCCAGCTTATCCGCCGCGTCACCGGTGCCGTCCGGGGAGTTATCGTCCACAATCAGGATGTGAACCTCCGGCGTTGCCTTGCGCACACGCCCGGTAATGAGCGGTAGGTTCTCAATCTCGTTGTAAGTAGGGATGATGACCAGGGTAGATTCGCGGGTCGAGCTCACTAGTTCCTTGCTCCTTTAGATTTCTTTTTCAGGCGCGCTGCGTCGTCCGGACAAGCGGGTGGAATAGATCGCATACAGCGCACAGACCGTTCCAATAATAGCCATGAGCCATTGCAGGAGCGAACCATAACGCACCGCAAATGTGCGCCCTTCTCGCAGCGGAAGCTCTTCTTCGAGATATGCCGGTTCAAAGATACCGCTGGCTTGGCTCACTGAGCCATCCGGGTAGACGATCGCCGAGACTCCGGACGTAGCCGCCACAACGACGGCCCGATCCGCTTCGATCGCGCGCAAGCGGCTCATGGCCAACTGCTGGTAGGTCATGTCGGAGTCACTAAAGGTGGCATTGTTCGTCGGTGTCGTGAGGATCTGCGCCCCGTTGTTGATGGCGGTTCGGAACGCCTGGTCAAAGCTGACCTCATAACACGTGGCAACGCCCACTGCGGTCCCAGCCATGGTGACCACGCCCGGACCGTCGCCGGGCTTCATGTCGCCCGCCAGGTCCACCAGATCGGTGATCTTCCTAAAGAAATCACGCATCGGCATCGTCTCACCAAAAGGCTGCAGGTACTTCTTGTGGTGGTACTCCCCTGCCGAGCCATCCGGATTAAACACCTGCATGGTGTTCCGTGCGCCAACCTCATCCTGGGTCAGCGTTCCGACGAGGATTGGGGCATCGATGTCGCGGGCGGCGCCGTCGATAAGCTCCCGAGCGTCCTCATTGGCAAAAGGATTGATATCGGAGGAGTTCTCCGGCCAAATGACGATATCCGGTCTGGACCCATCCTGCGCGGCCTGCTCGGTCACGCGGACGTGGTTATCCAGCACCGCGCGGCGTTGGGCGGCAAAGTCAAGGCCCAGCCGTGGCACGTTTCCTTGCACCGCGGCGACCGTCACCGTGCCTGTTGTGCGGCCCGGGCGGTCCACGCTCTGTGCCGCTAGCAAGCCAGCTAGCAGTGGCACCGCCAAAAACGCACATGCCAGGCGCGGTGAGCGGGCAAGCCCCACCAATCCTGCGCCTACGCAGACCACCGCGCAGGTAATGAGTGCCGGCCCGCCCCACGAGGCAAGGTTGGCGAGTGGGCCCTCTATTTGCCCCCAGGCGAGGCGCACCCACGCAAAACCGCCAAAGGGCACTGAGGAGCGCAGCATTTCTACCGCCACGTAGAAGAACGGGAAGAGGGCGAAACCGTAGTTTAAGCGCAGCAGAGCCGCTCCGCCGATACCAAGGAGGATGCTGTACAGAGACAGGAATAAAGCGAGCGCAATATAGGGCATGTTGCCCACTAACTCACCAATCCATGGCAGCGTGAACAAGTACAACACCGCGCTATGTACACAAGCGACGAGGGCCGCCCACCCCAGACCGAGGGGTTTTCTCCACGGTGAGAGCGCTGCCACGAGCATCGCCATGCCGATTATGCCGGCGGCCCACCAGCCGCGTGGCTCAACGGCAAGGTAGGTCACCGCGCCTGACGCAGCAGCGAGAGCGAGCCGGGCCACAAGTACCAGCACTACTTCTTTCCGTCCTCAAAGTCTTCGGGCTTGACGTGTTGGGTCCACGTGCGGATTTCATCTTCATCCAAGACCTCATGCGACTGGCCAGTTTGATCCATGCCCCCCATTCCATCACCGCTGGCGCCTGCGTCAAAGGTGCCGAAGGAACCATAGGAATCGCGGTGCTGCGCCATGGGTGAGGCTTCGTACACGCGCACGCCCATGTTTTCGATCTTCCGGAACATCGATGCCGCAAGTAGCGTGCGGATGATGGACCGCGTGGGCGCAAAGATAAGCAGCGCTCCGAAGACCGTGGAGACAAATCCGGGCAGTGACAGCAGGATTCCGCCCACCATGGTCAGGCCAACGTTGCCTGCCGTCTTGCCCGGGGTGGGATCCTCCATTACATAGACTCCGTCTTCGGTCTGGCGGATGCGGCTGACCATCATGCGGCGGACTTCCCAGCTGGCTATCGTCATACCGAAGAGCATGGTCAGCGCCAAGGCTAATAGTGCCCACAGCACACCAATCCACTCGGCAACTGCCCAAAACGCCAGGGTTTCGAGGAGGATGTACGCGATGAACAGAAGAAACGGCATGCAGCCCACCATACTTGCTGGGCCTGGCGCTTCGCAGTAGACCCTCCCAGAGCGATTAGACTGTCCCACCATGTCCCTCCCTGAGTCGAAGCATCCCGAATCCGATACCTTGCGCTTCCATCCCGCCGGCGGCGTTGTTACTCCCGAGCAGTGGCTCGCTCTGGGCCAGGCCGCCAGGGAACATGGCGATGGCAATGTGTACCTAGAGCAGCACAGCGTCATCAGCCTGCGAGGCGTCGACAATGCGCAGGTGCTTGGCGACGTCCCCCTGCCCACGACCGCCGCCCACGTGCTGGCCTCTCCCCTCTCGCTGCGCGCCCGTCAGGTAGCGCAGCGGATCGCGGAAGCCTTAGCCGACGTCGATCAGGATGCCCCTGCGATAGCCCGTGCCGCGCTTTTTGGTGTGGATAGCGGTGCTGGTGATCTCCTCTCGCACGGGGTGTCGGCTGGCCTTCAGCTCTCTGGTGATGAGGCGGAACACGATGAAGATACCGTCGCCGCACGCCTGATCCGCGACGGCGAGCCCACCGGGCCGCTGCTGGGGCTTGCGGATGCCATTTCCCAACTCGTGGACTTTGCGGAAAAGGTCTCTGCAGAGCACCTGCAGGACCTAGAACGTGTCTCGGATGCGGCAGGTTCAGCCCCCACTTCGCCTGCGCTGCCCATCGGCTGGCTGACTGAGCACACGAAGCCCGGCCGCGTCGATCTGGGCGCGGGCCTGCAGGATGGCGTGCTGCCCGGAGAATACGCTGGGCTTATCGCCCAGCTGGGCGTTTCCATCTCGGTAACCCCCTGGCGCGGATTGGTCATCCACGATCTAGCCGAGGGAGATGCTGACGTTGTGTTGCGCGTCCTTGCACCGCGCGGATTCATCTTCGATGCGAATTCTCCTGCCCTCGGGCACCGCTAGCGCGGCATGTGCCGCCAGATGGGACGCGGTACCAGCTTCATCACCCACGCTAAGAGCTGAAGAGGCCGTGGAATCCATAGCGTGCGGGAAGCCGGCCGCGAACCTGCCGAGGACTCAATGGCCTTGACCACCGCTTGAGCCACCACGTCAGGGGTAACGGACAAGGGCGCAGGTGTCATGCCTTGAGTCATCGACCCAATGACGAAGCCGGGGCGCGCGGTGATCAGCGCTAGGCCGCTGCCCTGCAATCGATCCGCTAAGCCTTGGCAGAAGGCATCCAGGCCCGCCTTGGTCGAGCCATAGACATAGTTGGCCCGGCGGGCCCGCCACCCAGCGATGGAGGAAAAGGCCACGATGTGCCCTCTCGTCATGACGTCGGCAAGCACGGTGAGCATGGATACCTGCGCTGCATAGTCCACCAGCGCTATGTCGAAGGCGTGGGCTTCGTCGTGCTCCGCGCGCTCCTGATCGCCCAGAATTCCGAAGGCGACGACGGCCGTGGTGATCTCTGCCCCTGCAAGTGCTGCAGCTTGTTCGATGACCGCGCGGTGGGAGGAAACTTCCGCGGCGTCGAAGGACAGCGTGTGAACGGAGGTGGCCCCGCTGCTCAGGAGTTCGGAGCGCAGCCCGTCCATACCGTGTTCGCCCCGCGCGGCGAGAACTACCGGGCGACCCTCACACAGCCGACGTGCAAGCTCCCCACCGATGTCGCTGCGCCCGCCAAGAATCAGTAGCGCGCCAGTTTCTCCCATTAGC
>NZ_KV819530.1:249866-282621 GCF_001815175.1 Corynebacterium sp. HMSC034H07 | reverse complement strand
CAACCCCCGCGGTGCCTGGTTCAGGGACTCGTAGCCGGACTCGGTGATTACCACGATGTCCTCAAGGCGCATTCCCCACTTGCCCGGTACGTAGATACCCGGCTCGATCGAGAAGGCCATGGACTCGGAAAGTTCCAGCCCGTTTCCTTCCATGATGAAGGGCTCCTCGTGCGTCGACAAGCCAATGCCGTGTCCGGTGCGGTGCGTGAAGAACTCACCCCAACCGGCGTCTTCGATCACGCTGCGCGTGGCTCGGTCGATCTCCTGGGCGGTCGCACCCGGGCGCGCAGCAGCTCGGCCGGCAGCCTGGGCCTTCTCTAGGACCGCGTAAGCCTCGCGAAACTCTGCCGGCGCGGCAGCAGGATCGGCGCCAACGACGTAGGTGCGGGTGCAGTCGGAGTGATAGCCCGAGGGCAGCGTGCCGCCAATATCCACCACCACGGGATCGCCGGCGGCGAGTACTCGGTCCCCAAAGTCATAGTGTGGATTGGCTCCATTCGGACCGGAGCCCACGATGATGAAATCCACTTCGCGGTGCTCGCGCAAGATAAGCTCGCGCAAATCCGCCGCTACTTCGGCCTCAGTGCGCCCCGGCTGCAGGAGGCGCGGCACCTCGGCGTGGACAGCGTCGATAGCCGCCGCTGCAGCGCGTAGCTCAGCCACCTCATCTGGATCCTTGCGGGTAAAAAGCTCGGCGAGGGCCTCGGTGGCCAGAACATACTTTGCGGGGTGCTGTTCCTTCGCAGTACTAGCTTCGAGGTTGCCAATTGCGGACTGAAAGCGCAGCACGTGATCGGCGGTGAGTGAGGACCCCAAGGCAACGGTGGAAGGACGCGCACCTTCCAAGGCCAGCGCATAGGGATCCTGCCCATCGCTCCATCCCACCAGCTGGGCTGCGACGCCCTGAAGCGACTCAATGTCGGTGCTGGGGGCGACGATTACCGGTTCGGCATCAGGACGGATAACCAAGCAGGTCAGGCGCTCGTGGGAAGAGACCCACGAACCGGTGAGGTACGCGAATTCGGCACCTGTACCCACTAACAGGATGTCGATGCCCTTAGCAGCTGCAATAGCGCGGGACCGGCTCAGTCGGGACGCATAATCAGTCATGACAGTTAGCCTACCGCCCGCCTTCGTCCAGTTAAGCTGGGAGGCGTGAATTCCCATCCCGCTGCCGTCAAGCTCCGGACTCGCTCAAGCTATTGCTCGGGAGTGCTCATCGATGCGTCCTTAAGACCCCGCTCCCAACAGGCAACCCGGTTGGTTCTGACCTGCGCGCACTTCTTCCGCGACGGCCTTGATAAGGGGGATCACTACAGGGTGAGTGGCGGGTTCAACCGGCGCGTGGCCGCCGTGCGCACGATTGATGGGACCGACATGGCGCTGTGCTTGCTCGACCGGCCGGCCCCGCCCCGGGACCTTCCTGGGCTTGCAGAAAGTACCCCGCCATTCCGCGCCCCAGTCACCACCTGGGGATATGGCGGAAAAGCTCGCCGTGCCCAACAGCGCAGTGGGCTTTTTCTCCTTCCCTTCTTCCGCACCTGGTCCATTGACTTCCGCACCACCGTCTCCCCCGCCGGATTTGTCTTCAACACGATTCCGGCAGTCAAAGGTGACTCGGGCGGTCCAGCTTTAGTCGATGACGCTGTTATCGGTACGCAAGCCCTCATCCTTAACCCGTTGGGGCGCAACCTCAAGCTCGCCACCGTGGCGCTCGTTTCGCCCCACCGCCAAGTACTCGCGGCGGCAGCCACGGCGCTGCTTCGCGGTGGCACCGAAGACTAGGCGCTAAGCCTAGGCGCCGATGGCGACGACGCCGCGCTGGATCGCGTCAATGGCGCGCCGGGCATTGCGACGAATTTCGTCCTCGTAGCCCGTCTTCGCCACCTGCTGGAGCAGGTCGATGACCTGGCGGCACCAGCGGACAAAGTCACCGGGAGTCAGCTCCGCGCCGGAATCGTTGGCAGCAGCCATGCAATAGGCCAGCGGCGCGCCCGCCGTCCACTGGTGGATAGCTAGCGCGAAAGAAGGCTCCGGCTCCCTCGTTTGCGGCAGGTTATGGCGTTTCTCATCGGCGACGAGCTCGCTATAAATGCGCCACGTAGCGTCCATGGCGTTAGCCATCGCGTCAGTGGCCGCACCGGGTTCTCCGCGAGTGGTCTTGCGGTTTTCAAAGACACAGAGGGAGGCCACACCGGCCAGCTCCGCCGGGTCGAGGTCGTTCCAGATACCGCGCTTGAGGCATTGCGCCACCAGTAGGTCCGATTCGGAGTGGATTTTGGCCAGACGCTCGCCCTCATCCGTGATGACCGGCTCGCGGTTTTCGCCGTAACCATCAAACTCCACGTAGTCCATCTCCGCCAGAAGATCCACGATCCGCTCGAAAGTGCGGCCAAGAGTATCCGTGGCGCGCTCGACCTTATCCTCAAGCCTGGCTAGCTCGCGTTCGCGGCGCGCCAGCTTCTGCGCCACCCCGGCCAGCTGTTCGCGGTCGGTTGCGGGCCAATGGTGCACCGGATGTTCGCGGAGGGCATCGCGCAACTGCGCGATCTTCTTGTTGGGGCGATTCCGCGGCTCAGTGCGCATCTTCTTCGGACGCTTGTAGTAGTCGCGCTTGAAGGACTCCTGGACAAATCGGGTATGGCGGCGCGGGTTCTTCTGCGCTGCGCGCGGGAGCTTCATGTGCCCAACGACGATCGGCGGATTATCGATACCGGCGGAATCGATGCGTCCAGACCATCCCGTTTCAGTGGTTACCCAGGGGCGTGGATCGGCAGTCTGGTTGGCCGGAGTAATAACGACAGCCAACGTTGGCCGCTTCTTTGTTGCGATGGCGATGACCTCACCCACCTGCAAGCGAGCCAGTACTGCGGCAACTTCCTTGTTCCTCTCCTCCTTCTTGGATGCCCGCGCTGACTTCTCCTCGTCGGTCAGCGCTCGGCGCAGCCGCATATAGTCCATGAGAATCTCAGCGGGGTCTTCGCCATCGGCGGCAGGCGGAGCCAAGTTATCTACGGCCTGCTCCAACTGTGCGCGTAGTTCGCGGACGCGGTGCTCAGCGCGCTCAATCTCTCGGGTTTCCTCCACAACGGATCCATCCGCCTGGAACTGGGCGAAAGACTTCTCCAGCAATCGGAGCGAGTCATCAAAGCCAAGCATGCCCAGCAGGTTGATAGCCATGTTGTAGCCGGGCTCGAAAGTGGAAATGAGCGGATAGGTACGAGTTGACGCAAGCCCCGCCACCGCGGTGGGATCCATAGCGGGTGCCCACTGAACGACGGCATTGCCCAAGGTATCGATGCCTCGCCTACCGGCGCGGCCGGTGAGCTGTGTGTACTGGCCCGGTGTCAGGTCCACGTGTGCCTCGCCGTTAAATTTCACCAGCTTTTCCAGCACCACGGTGCGCGCCGGCATGTTGATTCCTAGGGCCAACGTTTCGGTGGCGAAGACTGCCCGCACGAGGCCCTTGACGAACAGTTCCTCTACGATGTGCCTAAAGGCCGGCAGCATTCCTGCGTGGTGAGCGGCGAAGCCACGCGAGAGTGCTTCGCGCCAACGTTTGAAATCAAGGACCTTGAGGTCTTCTTCCGGAATGCCTTCCACGCCCTTATCGACGATGGCCTTGATCGCAACAGCCTCCTCCTGGGAGGTCAGCACCATGCGGGAACGCAAGCACTGATACAGAGCACCGTCGCAGCCCGCGCGGGAGAAGATGAAGGTAATTGCCGGCAGCATCTCCATTGATTGCAGCTCTTTGAGAACCTCCGGGCGGCCAAGCGGACGGTAACGGTCCTGCGCACGAGGCGCGCCGCTGCGCCGATCACTGTGCCGGTCGCCGCGCCCGCCGCCTTTGTGACGGGCGCGGGCGCGGAAGCTCGCACGGTTCTGGGCATAGTCTGCGCGGCCATTATCGGTATCGCCGGCCTCCAGACGTTGGATACGCCGTGCGAGCTCAGTGTTTACCTGGCCGCCTGAGTCGGGTTCAAAAAGCGGATAGATTTTGCGGCCGACCATCATCCACTGGTCCAGCGGTACTGGGCGCTTGTCGGTGACAATGACCTTGGTGTCACCACGCACGGTGGTCAGCCACCGGCCGAACTCCTCGGAGTTGGACACCGTTGCGGACAAACCGATAATGGAGACATGTTCCTCCAGGTTGAGGATGACCTCTTCCCACACTGCGCCGCGCGAAGCATCCGCAAGAAAGTGGATCTCATCCATGACCACATGGGTCAAGCGATCCAATGCACCTGAGCCCGCGTAAATCATGTTGCGCAGGACCTCAGTGGTCATCACGAGGATGTCCGCGGAGGAGTTAATGGAGACATCACCGGTCAGCAGCCCGACCGCATCCTCACCATGCGCGTCAACTAGGTCGTGGTACTTCTGGTTACTCAGCGCCTTGATGGGTGTGGTGTAGAAACAGCGGGTCCCTTGGCGCAGCGCCAAGGACACGGCGAACTCACCCACCACGGTTTTACCCGCGCCGGTGGGCGCACAGACCAGAACACCGTGGCCAGCTTCGACGGCTTGGCATCCTTGGATCTGGAATTCATCCAGTGAGTACGGAAGCGCTTGGGTGAACTCGTCCAGATGCGTCAGTGTCATAAGTCCCCAGGGTACCTGTCAGGGACGGCGTACTAGTGCGCCGGTCCCCGGCGCCAAGCAGAACGATTGAACAAGTTCGCTAAGAAGGCTGACGAGGTTAGAGAACGTCGTCGAAGAAGCCGCTCTGCGGGGGCTGAGTATTCGTCTGTTGAGGCTGCGGTACCCGAGCGTCAGGAGTCGAAGCCGGGGCGACAGGCCCGGAAGATACCGGCCGCGACGACGCAGAAACGCTCGTGGATGCAGACACCGGAGTCGGTGCGCCAATGGCACCCGGACCTTCATCCAGCGACGAGGCAGTTTCATCGTCCAAGTCCATCCAGTCTGGGCGCTGGCGCTTCTGGCGCTTGTCGTTGATGCGGCAGAACTGGAAAGCTATCTCCACAAGAACCACGAGAGCACCGGCCAAAACCAACATTGAGAAGGGTTCTTGGCCCGGTGTAACAACCGCGGCGAAAATCATGATGACGACAATGATGATGCGGCGCTTATCTTTGACGTGGTCATATTCCAAAACACCAATCAGATTAAGGCAAACCACGAGTAGTGGGATCTCAAAGCTCACGCCAAAGATGAGGAGCAACGCCAGCAGGAAGTAGAAGTAACGCTCACCCGTGAGCGCTGCGGTCTGGTACTCCGAGCCCATGCCCATGAGGAACTCCAGACCCACGGAAAGGATGACGTAGGCGAGAACCGCGCCGAGCACGAAGAGCAGGACCGCAGTCGAGACAAACAAAAAGGTAAAGCGGCGTTCGTTCTTGTGCAGGCCGGGCACGATGAAGGCCCATATCTGGTAGAGCCAGACCGGTGAGGACAGCACAGTGCCGGCTAACGCGCCAACCTTGAGTCGGAGCATCAGCATTTCGAAGGGGCTGGTTGCGAGCAGACGGCATTCGCCGTCCGCGGAGAAGGAAACACGGCTCTCTTCGGGGAGTGAGCAATAGGGACCGCGCAAAATCTCACCTAGCGGTGACATGCCAAACGGGGCGTGTTGGTACCAGATGAATCCGATGATGGCACCCACAACGAGGGCGAGAAGGGAAATGACGATGCGTCGGCGCAGCTCCTGGAGGTGCTGAACTAAGGTCATCTCCCCCGTTGGGTTCTTGGGCTTGCGGCGTAGCTTTGAGCTCCATTTTTGCTTCGGCGCGTTAGAAGCAGGATTCGACGGTGTACTCGCGGTACTCAAAGCAAGACCTCCACAGAAAAGCCCACGACGGCAGGCGAGGCCTCAGCACGCCGAGGGACTCGGAGTGTGGTCTGCCTGCCGGGAAAGATTATTAGTTCTGGTTTCCGTCAGCCGGCTTGGAAGTGCGCGGCTGCATCTCCGGGCTGTTCCAGAAGTCCTCGTCGGACTGCTTGGAGCCCGCGATCTGGCCCTGCTGCTCAGAGGTGTTGTTCTCCTCTTTCATCTCCTTGACTTCGGACTTGAAGATGCGCATAGACCGGCCCATGGAGCGAGCCAGCTCCGGCAGCTTCTTAGCGCCGAACAACAGCACGATCACGAGAACAACAAGGCCGATTTCCAAAGGTCCCACGGTCATTGAGGGTGCCCCTTCTTTCTTGGTCGATGAAGCGTGCTTGTTCACACAGCGCGACGCTGAGCGACGTGCACGCGGGAGAGCTCTTAGTCTGGCAGTTGAGTATAACGCTCCAGTGCTCGTTTTCTATGCTCCGAAATGGCGTCAACGAGCTTCTGCGGCCCCACAACCCGCATGCGATCAGCTTGGCCGAGCGCGAAACGGCTAAACCACGCCTCCGAGCCGACCGGCATCGTTGCAGCTATGAGGCCATTTTCTAGGGTCTCGCCAAGGGTGATGTCGTAGTGTTCCGCTAGCCAGGTGAATTCTTGGTGAATCTCCAGCTCCGCAACAAGAGTGTGATCTAGACCAAAGGGTGAATCTGGGTTGAAATCCAGTTCGCGCACATGTGGGGTGGCGGTTGCGTCAAGCACCTCAACATCACTCATGCGGTCGAGGCGGAACGTTCGGTGCTCCCCCACCGACTCGTCCCAGGCCACCAAATAGGGTTCGCCGTCCACGATAAAGATGCGGGCCGGGTGCACGGTGCGCTCGCTGGTGCGGTTGGAGGACATACTCCAGTAGGTAAAACGCACTTGCCGGCGCTTGTCGACGGCCCCCGCCAACGCCGCTTGCACCTCGGACTCCTCGGGATCGGTCGTGGCCAGCGAGTCATAAATGGCGGCGGTCTTTTCGTCCATGATTGCCCGCAGCTTCGCGGCGGCGGAATGGACGGCGGTGACGTCGACAAGCCCCGGCATCGCTTCCAAAGATTCCAGGGTAAGCAGCAACGCGCCGGCCTCAGTTGGGGTCAGTCGCAATGCCTGGGTCAGGCCCTGGTCGTTGTAGATCTCGATGCCATCGCGGTAGCTAAAGCTTAAGTCGATAAGGTCCTCGGTATTGCGGCCCACACCGGAGCAGAAGAGACGGTCGATAGCATCCTTAAGCTCAGCAGGGGTCATCCCTAAATCCTCGGCAGCCTCCATCGGGGTCAGCCCCGGGTGGTTACGCAGGTAAGGGATGAGGTTGAGGGAGCGAACAAGGGACTGCAGCTTGCGGGGTTGATCAACCATGGCGGGCCTCCTCGCCAGACGCTGATGATGGGGCATCACCGACACTTAAGAGTGTGATGATGTCGGCACGAACCTCGGGTGGCTCGATAACCACGACATCTGGTGCATAGCCCGCAGCGGTGCGCACCAACCAATCGTGGTGTACGTTGGTGAGTTCTAGAAGTCCATCCTCGCGCCTGCGTCCGGCGTCGACAAGCTCGGCGGCCTGCCCCTCGGGAACCTCGAGGACTGCATTTACCGTTTCGCCCCGCTCCAGCGCCTCTACAACGAGATCCTGCAGTGGTGCAGTGGGCTCGAGGTGCGTGGCCGCAGCGCGCGAGCGCCTGACGTTGTCCACGCGGGTAGCGCGAAAAGTTCGGGGAGCCTCGCGGTCCACATCCCAACCGACGAGATAAACACGATCCCGGTGGTTGACCAGCCCCCAGGGATCCATATGGCGGCGAACCGCCTCGGCAGAGGGCGTGGCGTAGTAATCGAAGGAAATGCGCAGCCCAGCACGCACTGCGGTGATGACTCCAGTGACGAGCTCTGGGCTCAACCTGGTCATGTCGTTGACTGCGGTGTACACCGGCGCTCCGCTCAAGTCGCGGGAGGCGCCTGAGGCTGCGATCTTGGTCCACGCGGAGAGACTGAAATCGCTTAAGCCTCCCGGAGTGCCGATGCCGCCGGCTACGCCGAGAACCATGGCCTCCTCCGGCGTGAAATCGACGGGAGGTAGCTGGTAGTTTTCGGGATCGAGCCGGTACAGCGAACCTTCCGCGCCGCTGCTGTGTACTACTGGCACACCGGCGCGCTGCAGGGTCACGATGTCGCGGGAAAGCTGCTTATGAAAGGCTTCATCGCTGCGTGACTGGTAGCCCTCGACGTGGCTGCGGATCCACGCCGCGCTGCGGTCCGGAACCCCGCCTTGGTGCGCTGCCCCATGCAGGGCAAAGGTGAGGTTGGTGAGCCTTTCGATAGCGCGGTCTCTGACCGGCGTCCGGGCTGCAGTGCGATGTGCTGAAGGCATAGTGGCAGGTTCCTTGATCAGCTCTACGTCTCTATGAGCCTGGGTGCGAACGCATGTAGTCTAACAACCCATCTAGGCGCGGGTCCTCGGACACAAAGGGGTCGGAGAATTCCTCGGTCATCGGTTCAGGCCGGTTGACCTTCATCCGCGTCCAATCCACCGTTACCGCGGCATCGAGCTCGCGGGCAACAGCGAGAAACTCCCCGCGCAGCTTGGCACGGGTGGTCTGCGGGGCGGTGTCGACGGCAGCATCGATTGCAGCGTCGTCGATCCAGCGTTTCACCATGCCGCGCTGCTCCAATACGCTGTAGAGGCCGCGACCTGGACGGATGTCATGGAAGGTCAGGTCAATCTGTGCCAGCTTGGGGTGCGACCAATCCCCGCCCAGGCGCTCGCGGTAGCGGTTCAGCAGGCTGCGCTTGATGACCCAATCGATCTCGCGGTCAACGCCGGAGAAATCCTGAGTATCGATGGCCTGGAGGGTGCGCTTCCACAAGTCCACGACACGGGCCAACTCAGCCGTCGGTGTACCTGCGTCCTCGCGGTGATCCAGCCAGCGCTCGGCAGCGGTACAGAGCTCCTGCTGCACGGCGAGCGCGGTGGTGCCGCCGCCTCCCTCAAGCGGAAGCTCGGTGCGGCCGGTGGGGTCGAGCGCGATGGCGCGGATATGCTGAATAGGTTCGAGCACCGAGTAGTTTGGCACCTCAAAACCGGCTTCCAGCATCTCCAGCATGAGCAGCGTGGAGCCAACTTTGAGGGCCATCGTGGGTTCGGCCATGTTGGAGTCGCCAACGATAACGTGCATGCGGCGGAAACGCTTGGAATCACCGTGCGGTTCATCGCGAGTATTGATGATGGGGCGCGAGCGAGTCGTCGCGGAGGACACACCTTCCCACACCTGGTCGGCACGTTGGGAGAGCACGAAACGCGCGGGTTCCTCTCCCTTGGCAGGTCTAACCATCCCTGCGCCACAGATGAGCTGGCGGGTGATCATGAATGGCAGCAGAGCTTTGCCGAGGTCCTTGAGCACCACGTGGCGGCCGATGAGGTAGTTCTCGTGGCAGCCGTAGGAATTGCCCGCGGAGTCCACATTGTTCTTGAACAAGTAGACAGCGCGCTTCTCCCCCTCCGCCGCCAGTGTTTCCTCCGCCTGCACGGCCATGCGATTGACCATGGCATCGCCGGCGCGCTCATAGGCAATGAGCTGGCTTAAGCTATCGCACTCCGCGGTAGCGATCTCCGGGTGGGAACCCACGTCGAGGTAGAGACGGGAGGCGTTGGGACTAAAGATATTGGAGGAAGAGTACTTCGACACGATGGGCCGAAAAAGCACGCGGGCGATCTCATCCGGGGACATCACCCGCTGTCCATCGCTTGCGCTCGCTGTAATGCCGTACTCGGTTTCGATGCCCATAATCCGCCGTGCATAAACGGGGGCGCTATCGGAGGGCTGCTCCACCTTTATTCGCCGCCCTTTTGGACGTAGGAGCGCACGAACTCCTCGGCATTGGACTCCAAAAGGCCGTCAATCTCATCGAGGAGGTCATCGGTACCCGCGCTGTTGATGCTGACTTGTCCGGCGTCGAACTCCGGAGTGTCGCCTCCTTGACCGTTGCCGCCACCGGCGTTGATCTGAGACTGCTGTCCGCTCATTCTTAAGAGCTCCTTTCGCGAGTGGAAAATGCTGCGCTAATACAGTGTAGGGTACTCGATTCGCACCCCGAGCTGGCGCAAACTATTAACGAAGTCGGCGGCGCTGTCCGCAGATTCCAGCAGAGCGCCCACCTCGTCCTGCCCGAGTCTTTTTGTGTCGTCGAGTGCCACGCAGGCAGTACCAGAGTTGGCTCCCTCGGCCTCACCGATGCGGAAGGTCAGCGACTGCCAGGACGCCGCCAAGACATCCTCCCCGAACTTTCGGGTGGCGTGGCCGCGCAGGTAGGCGCGGGTATCCGCGGGCGGCGTTTCCGCTGCAGCAGCAATCTCTTCCTCGCTGACCAAGGTACGCATCTGCCCCTTGCGCACGAGCGCATGGTAGAGGGACTTTGCCGGATCGATGTCGGTGTACTGCAGATCGATCAGCGCCAGCTTCGGATCATCGGCCGCCACGCCGCGGTCCAGGTAGCCCTTAATCAAGCGGTATTTTGCTACCCAATCCAGCAGGTGGGCGGCCTTGAGCGGGTTGTCGGCCAGAAGCTCGACAACCTCGTCCCAGACGGTGAGTACCTTTTCATCCGCTTCGGAGGCGGCGGTAACCCTTTCCCGGTAGATGGCCAAGATGTCGAGGGCGGTGAGGCGTCGGCCGTCGTGAAGCTTAAGCTGATGGGTCAAGGTAAGGTCGCGGCTCACCCGCTGCACCTCCTCCACCGGTTCCATAAGGCGCATGTCACTAAAGTCCACGCCGCTCTCGATGGCATCGAGTACTAGCGAGGTCATGCCTAGCTTGAGCAGCGTCGAGGTGTGGGACATCGTGGCGTCACCGATGATGACGTGCAGGCGGCCGAAGTCCTCGGCCACCGCGTGTGGCTCGTCGCGGGTGTTAATGATGCCGCGGTTAAGGGTGGTTTCTAGGGAGATTTCCTGCTCGATGTAGTCCGCGCGCTGCGAAATTTGGAAACCTGGCTCCTCTCCATCGACGCCCACACCCATGCGGCCGGCACCGGTGACCACTTGGCGGGCAACGAAGAAAGGAATCAGCCCCTGGGCAATATCATCGAAGTCGGTGTCCCGAGAGTACTGGTAATTCTCGTGGCTGCCATAGGAAGCCCCCTTGCCGTCCACATTGTTCTTGTAAAACTTCAGCGGCGGGCAGGGATCGTGTGTGGCCAACACGGACGTGCCCTGCGCGGTCAGCGATGCTACGGCCTCCCCTGCACGGCGCAGGATGAGGTCGCCGGCGGCATCGTAAAGCATCGCATCCCAGGCATTCGTGCACTCCGGTGAGGAGTATTCGGGGTGGGCGTGGTCGACGTAGAAACGCGCGCCATTGGCGGTCACCACGTTGGCCACACCCAGCGCGTTCGGGTCCACCACCGGCACGGTGTGGTAGCGCTTGAGATCGAAGCCGCGGCTATCGCGCAGCGGGTGCTCCTCCCGAAAATCCCAGCGGGAGCGCGCGCCGGTATGCAGGGCGGCATAAGCCACAACAGCATGGGTGGAGGTCACGATCGGTGACAGCGCCGGGTTGGACGGCGTGGAGATTCCATACTCAGTTTCGGTTCCTAGAACACGGCTCATGGCTACACTCCCATCAATTCGACCCCGGTGACATGCGCGCCAGCGGAGGTACCAGCGACGATCTTTGCCCACTCTTCCGGGTTGGCGGAGGTGGGGACGTATTCCGATTCAGCCTGTTCCGCGGCTATAGCCTCGTGGAGGTGCGCTGCGGTTATGCCGGTGGACTTCGCCCCATCGGTGGCAGTGGCTGCGTCCAACGCTTCCTTGATCGCCAGCTTCTTGGCACGGGAGACGATGTTGGCGATCATTGCGCCGGACACGAAGTCCCGGTAGTGCAGCACACGCGGATCCGCGTTAGCGAAGTGGAGTTTGACGAACGGCCGCTCGGCGTAGAGATCGTCGACCGCGGTATCGATGAGCTGGGAAAGGTCGCCTTCGTGCGGGACTGATTCTGGAAAGTGGCGCGCAAAGATTTCCCGCGCGCCCTGCTTGGTCGGGCGGTTGACGCGAATCTTGATGTCGAGGCGCCCCGGGCGCATGATGGCGGGGTCGATGAGTTCCTCGCGGTTGGTGGCGCCGATGACGATGACGTTGCTGAGCTTCTCCACACCGTCCAGCTCCGTCAGCAGCTGCGGGACGACGGTGGTCTCCATATCGGAGGACACGCCGGAGCCA
This sequence comes from Corynebacterium sp. HMSC034H07, assembly GCF_001815175.1. Classification (NCBI taxonomy): domain Bacteria; kingdom Bacillati; phylum Actinomycetota; class Actinomycetes; order Mycobacteriales; family Corynebacteriaceae; genus Corynebacterium; species Corynebacterium sp. HMSC034H07. Next base: position 270,565 of record NZ_KV819530.1, on the reverse strand, counting down.
CGCGTGCGGAAGATGGATTCCATCTCATCGAAAAAGATGATGACCGGGCGCTGGCTGCCATCCTCGGTGGGCTCGGAAGCAAGCTCGCGGGCGCGTTCGAAGATGAGGCGGATGCGGCGCTCAGTCTCGCCTACGAATTTGTTGAGCAGTTCTGGGCCCTTCACATTGAGGAAGTAGCTGGGGGCACTAGCTGCCAGTGATGCGGACAGCGAATGCGCCACCGCCTTGGCGATGAGCGTCTTTCCGCAGCCTGGCGGGCCGTAGAGCAGCACGCCCTTAGGCGGCTGGAGGTCATACTGGCGGTAGAGCTCTGGGTGGAGGAAAGGCAGCTCGACGGAATCGCGGATAAGGGAGATCTGCTCGTCCAAACCGCCGATGTCCTCGTAGGAGACGTCAGGAACCTCCTCCAGCGTGAGCTGCGCTACCTCAGTCTTGTGCACGCGTTCGGTGGCTACACCTGATTTGGGCTCGACCAAGAGGGTATCGCCGGCGCGCACGGTATCCCGCAACGCTGCGGCGAGGAGAATAACCTGCTCTTCACCAGAGGAATTAATGACCACGGCGCGGTCGGTGCCGAGACGCTCTTGTAGCGTGGCCAGCGCGCCGGTATTTACAGGGGCGCAGGCCTCCACGATAACGAAGCCCTCGCCCAAGCGCACCTGCTGCCCTACTTTCAGGGAGCCGGGCTCGAGGTTCGGCGAAATCTTGACCCGCATGGCTCGACCGTTGGTATAAACCTCAGCGTCGCGGCGCGAATCGTGCGCACGCCCGGAATAGCCCAGAAAGACACCGTATGTGGAGGCGGGCTCCGCAAGGGCGTCAACCTCCGCGAGCATCTGCTGAAGCTTCGTGCGAGCATCCTTCAACAGGGCAGCAAGCTTGGCATTGCGTTCAGCGAGCTGCTCTATCTGGCGACGCTGCTGGCCAAGTTCCTGGGAATGAGTGGCATCGTTCATAGATCCCACCCTAGCGCGCAGCAACCCACGATTAGTGTGAAAGGGTTTACTTTCGGGCGCGGCGCTGTGGGCGGGGTGGCGTGACGCCGTCGGCAAGCCGGCGTGTCCAGATCAGAAACGCTGTGTGCGCGTTCATGCGGTGCTCCGGGCGGGTGGCCAAGCCCTCCACCTTCCATTCGCGCACGAGGGACTCCCAGGCCCGCGGCTCCGTAAAGCACTTGAGCTCGCGGATGCCCTCCATCACCTTCATCAGCTGCGGCACGGTGGCGACATAGGTCATGAAAACGCCGCCCGGGATGAGGATATCGCGCACCTTCTCGAGGTGCTCCCAGGGCTCGAGCATGTCCAGGATGACGCGGTCCACCGGGCCACCCAGATCCTCGACGGTGACATCGGCCAAGTCCCCCAGACGCGGGCTCCACCATTCGGGCTGCTTACCGAAGTATTCGGTGACGTTGTCCACGGCGTATTCCAGGTGATCATCGCGCACCTCATAGGAGAAAACGTGGCCTTCCGGCCCCACGGCGCGCAACAGCGTCATCGAGAGAGCGCCGGAACCGGCGCCGGCCTCGAGCACGCGTGCGCCCATGAAGATATCGCCTTCGACCAGAATCTGCGCGGAGTCTTTGGGATAAATCACCGCGGCACCCCGTGGCATCGACAGGACATGGTCCACCATGAGGTGGCGAAACAAGAGGAAGGAGCTGCCCAGAGTCGAATCGATGACGGAGCCTTCATCCATGCCGACGACATCATCGTGGTTGATGATGCCCTTGTGCGAATGGAACTGGCCTCCCTCCTCGAGGACGATGGTGTAGTGACGCCGCTTGGCATCGGTGAGCTGCACGCGGTCGCCGTAGCGGAAGGGGCCAGAATAAGCCATGGCGTGGGTACCTTTCACATAGTTTGGGTGGCTAGGATTAACCCACCAAGTATGCCTCAAGGGCGTTACCAAGCCATAGTTGGTCGCGCTCGCCCACCAGCTCGCGGGCTGAGTGCATCGAGAGCATCGGCACTCCCACGTCGACGGTGGGAATACCCAAGCGGGTGGCGGAAATCGGCCCGATAGTGGAGCCGCAGGGCACGTCGTTATTGCCTACGAAGCGCTGGTAGGGCACCTCGGCGCGGCGGCAGGCAGATTCCCACAGGGCCACGGTGTTGGCGTCGGAAGCGTAGCGCTGGTTGCCGTTGATCTTGGTCACCGGCCCCTGGCCGATGATCGGGTGGTGGGTGGGATCGTGCTTTTCCGCGTAGTTCGGGTGCACGGAGTGGGCGGCATCGGCCGACACACAGCTGGAGCGCGCGAACATTTGGAAGCGCTGCTCCTCATTGGCGCCAAGCGCCCGAGCGGTGCGGGTAAGGATATCCCCCAGAATCGGCCCACCCGCGCCATAGCGCGAAGAGGAGCCAACTTCTTCATGGTCGAAGGCCGCCATGACGAGGATGTCCTTGTGCTCAATCGAGTCGGCGTTGCGGGCAGCGGCGAGAAGGGCACGCAGGGAGGCGTGGACGGAAGAGAGGTTATCCATGCGTCCAGCAGCGATGAACTTTTCGCCGGCGCCAAAGACTTCACCGCGCTGGGCATCGGCGGTAATGAGGTTGAAGGAAGCGATGTCTTCTGGGGCAACGCCGAGTTGCTTGCCGACGACCCCCATCACCGACGTCTCCGGTGTACCTACGGAGAGCACCGGCTGCATGTGGCGCTGGCGATCCGGCTTGAACTCATCCTTGCGGTAGAGGTGGATAGCCAGCGAAGGCAAGCGCAGCAAAGGCCCGGTATTGACCAAGTGGCGTGTGCCATCGTTCAGAATTACTTGGCCGCCGACGGTGAGCTCACGGTCGAACCAGCTGTGGAGAAGCACACCGCCATAGACTTCCACGGCCACCTGCTGCCAACCGGCGGAGTCGAAATCTGGGGTGGGCTTGAGAGCAAGACCGGGCGAATCAGTATGGGAGCCGATAATCCGGAAACCCGAATCCGGACTGGCACCTTCGGGGACAAACCATGCCATGACCGCACCACCCCGGACCATGACGTGGCCGCCCGGTTCGGCTGACCACTCGGCGGACTCATCCTGGCGGCTAAAACCCGCCTCAACGAGTCTGCGCGCTACCTCCTCAGCTGCGTGGTAGGAGGACGGGCTGGCGGCGATGAAATCGAGAAAATCTTGCGTAGTGCTCATGCTTCCAGCTTGCCACGGACTGCCGGGTGATGCCGGAAGGACTGTGGGTGCCTATACGCTAGGCTGAGAAACATTATGCCGAAACGACTAGCCCTCTCCCCTTCCCGCGCCTCCGATTACAAGCAGTGCCCGCTGCTCTATCGCTTCCGGGCCATCGACAAGCTCCCCGAGCCCAAGACGAAGGCACAGGTCAAGGGAACGCTGGTCCACGCCGTCCTGGAAAAGATGCACCAGCTACCACGCGAGGAGCGGGAGTATCCGGTGGCGGTGAAGATGATTAAGCCCGAATGGGCAGTGATGCTTGAATCCGATCCCGAGCTGCGCGATCTGGTTCCCGAGGGCGAAGAACTCGACTTCTTCGTCGAAGCACGTCAGCTCATCAAGGGCTATTTCCAGATGGAAAACCCCCAGGGCTTCGACGCCCACGAGTGCGAGATGTACGTCGATACCGTGCTGCCCAACGGTGTGCCGGTGCGCGGGTTCATTGACCGCGTAGACGTTGCTCCCACTGGCGAGGTGCGCGTGGTGGACTATAAGACCGGAAAGAAGCCGCTCCCCCGTTATTCCCAGGACGCGCAGTTCCAGATGAATTTCTACGCATTGGTCTACTGGCGGCTGCTTGGCACGATCCCCACGCAGTTGCGGCTGATGTACCTCAAGGTACTGGACTCTATGTTCCTCACGCCGGGACCGGAGGAACTGGAATACTTCGAGCGCGACCTAGGCGAGCTCTGGGCCAAAATCGAAGGCGATGGCAAGGCCGGAGACTTTAGGCCGAAGACTTCAAAGCTGTGCGGTTGGTGCTCGTTCCAAGACCTCTGCCCGGCTTTTGGTGGAACGCCACCCGAGTATCCCGGGTGGCCCGACCAGACGGCGTAAACTGCGCTGAGTAGACCGTACGGCGGCTTAGAACAAGCCGGAGATCGATCCGTCAGCGGCAACGTCGATGTTGTTTGCCGCGGGCTTCTTCGGCAGGCCCGGCATGGTCATGACGTCACCGGTTAGGGCAACGATGAAACCAGCGCCGGTGCGCGGCTGCAGCTCGCGGACGTGGAGGACGTGGCCTTCCGGAGCGCCGAGCTGGCTGGGATCATCGGAGAAGGAGTACTGGGTCTTAGAGATAACGACGGGGAACTTCTCCCAGCCGTTGTCCTTGATGTACTTGAGATCCTTGAGCGCCTTGGAGGAATACTCGACGCGTTCTGCGCGGTAAATTTCCGTGGCGATGGTCTCGATGGATGCCTCGATACCATCGGCGGGATCGTAAAGCTGGTGAGAGGAGCCTTCGGAGAGGCTGTCCAAAAGGCGCTCAGCTAGCGCTGTGGCGCCGGCGCCTCCCTTGGCCCACACCTCTGCTTCCTCGAGCGCGACGTCAAAGTCTGCCGCCCACTGGCGCATGAACTCGCGCTCGGCATCGGTATCGCTGCCGAAGAGGTTGAGGGCCACCACTGGGGTCAGACCAAACTTGCGGAGGTTCTCCACGTGGCGCTCGAGGTTGACCACGCCCTTCTTCAACGCTTCCAGGTTTTCCGTAGTCAGTTCCTCACGTGGCTGGCCACCGTTGTACTTCTGGGAACGGATAGTCGCCACGACGACGGCGCCGGCGACATCGAGGTTACCGAAGCGGGACTTGACGTCGAGGAATTTTTCACCGCCGAGATCCGCGCCGAACCCTGCCTCCGTAAGAACGATATCGCCGAAGCGCATCGCGGTCTGGGTAGCGAGGAGCGTGTTGCAGCCGTGAGCGATGTTGGCAAATGGTCCGCCGTGGACGAAGGCCGGGGTTCCGCCGAGAGTTTGCACCAAGTTGGGGTTGAGTGCATCGCGCATCAGTGCCGTCAGCGCGCCTTCTGCCCCCAACTCGCGGGCAGTGACCGGCTTCTGGTCATAGGTGTAGCCCACAGTGATGTCGCCGAGGCGCTTCTTCAGGTCTGCCAAGTCGGTGGCGAGTCCCAGGATAGCCATGATTTCGGATGCCGCGGTAATGGTGAAACCGGTCTCCCCCGGTACACCGTGGGCCGGGCCGCCAAGACCGGTGACGACATTGCGCAGCGCGCGGTCGTTAACGTCGATACAGCGCTGCCAGGTGATGCGACGCGGATCGATGTTGAGAGCGTTGCCTTGGTGGATGTGGTTATCGATGATGGCGGCCAAGGTATTGGTCGCCGCAGAGATGGCGTGGAAGTCACCCGTGAAGTGGAGGTTGATGTCCTCCATGGGAACAACCTGGGAGTAGCCGCCTCCAGCGGCGCCTCCCTTAATGCCCATGACGGGGCCCTGGGAGGGCTCGCGCAGTGCCACGATAGCCTTCTTCCCCAGCTGGGTGAGGGCATCGGTCAAACCGATAAGGACAGTGGATTTGCCCTCACCTGCTGGAGTCGGCGAGACACCAGTAACGAGGACGAGCTTGCCGTTGGCGGGTGTATCCCCAACTTGGGTGATATCTACCTTGGCTTTATTCTGCCCATAAGGGATAAGAGCGGGCGCCGGGATACCGGCGCGGGCAGCAATATCAGTGATGGGTTCGAGCTGGTGGGCTTGAGCGATCTCAACATCAGAACGTTGCGTAGTCATGCCCACCAGCTTAGCGTGCTAAAGAAGTGTCTTGAGCAAAATCAAATAATTTTTTGATAATGCTAGAGAACGACTGCGCCGATGGCGTAGCACAGGAGGACCGACAAGGCGATGCTCACAGTGCCAGGAATGATGAACGGGTGGTTGAAGACAGCCTTTCCGATGCGGGTCGAGCCAGTGTCATCCATTTCAACGGCCGCCAACAGGGTCGGGTACGTCGGCAGAATGAACAGAGCGGATACCGCGGGGAAGGCAGCGACAGCGGTCAGCGGGTTGACGCCAAGGGCCAGGGCCGCAGGCATGAGAGCCTTGGTGGTGGCTGCCTGGGAGTACAGCAGCGCCGCAGCAAAGAAGAGCACGATGGCCAGCAACCATGGGGCGGATTCGATGACGGACCCGGAAATGGCCTGGATGTCCTCCATGTAGTGGTTAATCAGCGTGGTGCCCAACCAGGCCACACCAAGCACACAGATACAGGCAGACATGCCAGACTTGAACACTGGGGTGTTGAGAACGTCGCCAGCGGAGATCTTGGTGATCATGACGATGAGGGTTGCAGCGGTAAGCATCACCGTCATGATGGCTTCGTTACGGGGCAGAGTCGGCTCTTCGATGAGTCCTACCTGGGAGGAGGTCAGGGTGGCCCACAGCATAACGATGACGATGGCAACCAGGAAGATGATCACGGAGGTCTTGGCGCCCTGCACCGGGCTGTAGTTGTGGGAGCCCTGTGGCATCTTTACCAGGCCTTGGGCCTTGCGTTCTTGGTAAACGGGATCATCTTCGAGCTCAGCGCCTGCTCGGTTGGCAATCCAGGCGGCAGGGAAAATGGAGAGGAACGTCGCAGGAATGAGCACGGCGAGGATCTGCAAATAGCCCACGCCCATGGGCTCCAACAGGGAGGCCAGCAAGACTACGGCCGCAGAGATGGGTGAGGCGCAGATGGCCATCTGCGAGGCAACAACCGCGATGGACAACGGGCGTGAGGGGCGGACCTTGCCTTCCTTGGCTACCTCGACGATAACCGGGAGCGTGGAAAAAGCGGTGTGTCCAGTGCCTGCCAGAACGGTCATCAGCCACGTGACGACCGGGGCATAGAACGTGATCTTCTTCGGGTTTTTACGAAGGAATCTCTCTGCCAGGTAGACCAGATAGTCCATGCCGCCGGCGCGCTGCATGGCAGCGATGGCCGCGATAACGGTCATGATGATGCCGATGACATCGAAGGGGATATCTTCGCGGGTGACGGGGACGCCGGTGAGGCCTAAAAGTAGAACGCCCAAGCCGCCGGCCATACCAATGCCGATTGAACCGATTCGGGCACCGAGATAGATCGCCGCAAGGACGATGAGGATGTGCACTACAACCATTGTGTAACTCCAATATGTGCAGTTGAACTGCAGTATGGGTGGTAATTCGCGCGGCGGTCAGAACACGACCATGGCGCGAGAACTGACAGTTTTTATTCTTCCCTATTGGTGTGGCTTTAGCGAGTATTCAGGCCCGATTGTGTCCGTTTCCACAAAAGTGCGCACCGACGGCTCGGTCTCGAGAGAGGGCGTGATACCTGGTGTGGTTGAAAACGGGCACACGCCCGCGCCGCCATCATTGAGGCAGCGCGGGCGTGTGTTGTACAGCATGAGCGATTCGCTCTCGCTAGTGCTGGGCGACGATTTATTCGTCGATGTACAGCTGGCCGCGGAACTCCGGGTGCATGAGGTTTTCCACGGACAGAACCTTGTTGAGGGTTTCCTCGTCGAGCAGGCCCTTCTCCAGAACCAGTTCCTTGACTCCCTTGCCGGTCTTCAGGGACTCCTTGGCAATGAGGTCACCGTTGTGGTGGCCGATGAACGGGTTCAGGTAGGTGACGATACCGATGGAGTTCTCCACATAAGCACGGCAGACGTCAGCGTTGGCGGTGATGCCCACGACGCACTTCTCACGCAGGGTGTCGACGGCGTTGCCCATGATGCGGATGGACTGGAACAGTGCCTCACCGATCACCGGCTCCATGACGTTGAGCTGCAGCTGGCCTGCCTCAGCGGCCATGGTAACGACGTGGTCATTACCGAAGATCTTGAAGCAGACCTGGTTAACAACCTCCGGGATAACCGGGTTGACCTTACCCGGCATGATGGAGGAACCAGCCTGACGCGGCGGCAGATTAATTTCTGCCAGGCCAGCACGCGGACCAGAGGACAGCAGGCGCAGGTCGTTACAGATCTTGGCCAGCTTCATTGCAGCGCGCTTGATCGTGGAGTGCAGAAGCACGTAGGCGCCGCAGTCCGAGGTTGCCTCAATGAGATCGCGGGCGGTCTTAATCTCCAGACCAGTGACCTCGGACAGTGCGGCGGTGACCTGGTGGCGGTAGCCGGCCGGGGTATTCACGCCGGTACCGATAGCGGTTGCGCCGAGGTTGATCTCCAGCAGACGCTTCTGGGCGTCACGCAGGATGGCCTGCTCTTCCGCAAGGTTGTGCGCGAAGGCCTTGAACTCGTCACCCAGGGTCATCGGAACGGCATCCTGCAGCTGGGTGCGGCCCATCTTTAGGATGTCAACGAACTCATTGCCCTTGGCGTGGAATGCTGCCTGCAGGGTATCGATGCGCTCGATGAGGTCTTCCATGGCGTAGTAGATGCCCAGGCGGAATCCGGTGGGGTACGCATCGTTGGTGGACTGGGACATGTTGACATCATCATTCGGGTTGATGATGTCGTAGGCACCCTTTTCCTCACCGAGGTGCTCGAGCGCCAGGTTGGCCACAACCTCGTTGGTGTTCATGTTGAGCGAGGTGCCAGCGCCACCCTGGAAGACATCCAGCGGGAACTGGTCCATGCAGCGGCCCTCTTCCAGGATCTGGTCACAAGCCCAGATGATTGCCTCTGCCTTTTTCTTAGGAAGGACGTGCAGACGGCGGTTAGCCATCGCGGTGGCCTTCTTGACCTGCACCATACCGCGGATGAAATCCGGGATGGTGTTGATGGTCACGTAGGAAATCTGGAAGTTCTCGATAGCGCGCAGCGTATGAACACCGTAGTACGCATCGCTCGGAACCTCTACGGAGCCGAGAAGATCAGTCTCAGTACGCGTCTTTTTGCTGGACGGGGACTTCGGAGCCTTGTTGGTGGCTTTTTCCTCGACCTGGGACTTCACGTCCTTGGTCTCCTTGGCCTCCGGCTGAGCATCCTTCTTAGTTGTCTTTGCCATCGGGGCTGACTCCTTGCATAAAAATCGAAGAACGATGATGGTCAGCCCCCATCGTAGCTAGGAGCGCGAATAAAATGCTTGGATTCTCCCCCTAAAAGCGGGCAATTCGCAGATCTGAAGCCAAGATTGCCTCGGCGCCGAGCCCTTCCAGCGCGTCCATCACCTGATTAGCCTGCTTGCGGGGCACCATGACGCGCACAGCCACCCACCCTTCGCGTGCCAGTGGTGAGATGGTGGGACCAGTCAAGCCGGGGGTCACAGCTTCGACGTCTGGGAGCTTCTCTTCCGCCACGTTGTAATCGAGCATGACATAGTGGCGGGCGTTGAGGATTCCGCGAATGCGGCTGAGCACAACGTTCTCTTCGGCCGTGACTTCTTCGCCCTCGCGCTTGATCACGACGGCCTCGGAAGAAACGATGGGCTCGCCAAAGGGCTTAAGCCCTTGCTGACGCAGGGTAGTTCCCGTTGAGACAACATCTGCGATCACGTCTGCGACACCGAGGTGAATCGAAATCTCCACCGCTCCGTCGAGGCGAATGACGTCAGCCTCAATTCCATTCGCGCTGAGGTGATTGCGCACAACGTTGGGGTACGAGGTAGCGATGCGCTTGCCCTGGAGCTTCGGAACATCCCACTGCTCCCCCGCTGGTGCTGCGTAGCGGAACGTCGAGGCGCCAAAACCGAGATCCAAGACTTCGTTAAATTTCGCGCGCGAATCGAGAGCCAAGTCGCGGCCAGTAATCCCGAGATCAAGGACACCCTGCGCGACATAAATGGCGATATCTTTCGGACGCAGGAAAAAGAACTCGACGCCGTTGTCCTCATCCACTACGTTCAACGATTTATTGTGACCACGGCCCTTATATCCTGCTTCCTTGAGGATCTCCAGAGCGGCCTCGGACAGAGAGCCTTTGTTAGGGACGGCGATTTTGATCATGAGTGTGCGGTGCTTTCTACGGTGATTGCGCTGGTTGTTGAAACTGCTGGAAGCCCTCGTACTGGGCGGCCGATTAGAGGTAGGTGTAAATGTCCTCGAGCTTCAGGCCACGCTTGTGGGCCATGACTTGGAGCCAGTACAGCAGCTGCGACATCTCCTCGGCGAGCTCTTCATCGGACTGATACTCTGCGGCAATCCACACTTCGCCAGCCTCTTCGATGATTTTCTTGCCCAGGTGGTGGATCCCTTTGTCAAAAGCTTCCACGGTGCCGGAGCCTTCAGGGCGCTCGGCGATTTTCTGGGACAATTCCTCAAACAGGCTCTCAAAATTCTTCACAATGGCTTATTCTTCCACACTGCTGCATAAAATGCTTCCTCCCTAGCCGAAATCCCGACGGAAGGAGTCAACCGCTCCACCGCCCCGCAGCGAATCCGCGGCGGCTAGAGTGCGCGTAGGCGGTTGTACCAGTCGTGGACGTCGGCGGCTGAAGCGCCGTCGAGATGGCGGTGCTGGGTTCCGCGCAACTCGGTGATGACGGTCGCCTCCTCCGGTACCGCAACGTGGTCGCCCTCGGGCAGCGCGATGACGGTGCAGCCAGCGGCGACAGCCGCGCGCATGCCGGCTGCAGAATCTTCAAAGACCAGGCAATCCTGCGGTAAGGCGCCTACCCGGCGGGCAGCTTCGGCATACATGTCCGGAGCGGGTTTGCCCCGCGGGACTTCGTCACCGCAAATCGTGTCCACGAAGTAGTGTCGGCCTAAAGCCGCAATCGCGGAGTCCGCCACGTAACGTTCGGTATTCGTGGTCACCATCATGGGCACACCCAACTCCTTGAGCTCACTAAGCAGCTCCGGAATACCCGGGAAAATCTCGAGGTGTTCGACAAAAAGGGACTTGACATAGTCGAACATGAGCCGACGGTACTTTTCGGTATCTCCGGGCTGAAGCACGACGCCCGCCTTATCGGCACAGATGGCCAAGGTGTCCTCGAACGTGGCGCCTACCGTGGCTAAGCGCTCCGTCGGCGTTAGCCGGCGTCCCAGCGTTTCGGAGAGGTGGAAGGTGGCTTGCTCCCAAAGGGGCTCGGAATTAGTAAGGGTGCCATCCATATCCCAGAAGATCGCTGCGGGACGGGTAGCACCTGCAGCCTGCTCACTATCAGTCAATTAAAAATCCAGTTCCGGTAGCTGTGCCAAGGCATCGTCATCCGCGCCGGTGGCCGCCGAGGCAGAGTGAATAAGCTCCGTGAGCTCCTCCTTTTCCTCCGGCTCCAGCACTGCGTCAGCATTCTTTCGGTTGAAGGCGGCGAGTTTCTCCACGGAGGGGCGCACCGCTGCACTCAACAGCCCACCTTCCGGATCATCGGGCAGCTTATCCAGATCATCGAGGAAGGACTCGAGGATGCTGCGAAGATCCGGAAGCACCGTTGCATCGAACGGTGCCTCCCAGAACTCCTTTTCCTCTTCCTTGAGGTAATCCCCGGTGGCAAAGGACTCTAGGTTAGACATGAACTCATCTACGGTGGGCTGGAATTCGGCGCGAATCGTCATGAGCTAAATCATGCCTGAAGTTGTCTAGAGGCGCACGCCCAGCAGAGAATTAAGTGCAGTGCGCAGCAAGCTGGACGCCTCCTCATCCGGAGCACCATCCTGCAGTGCCTTATCTGCCCATTGATCGATAACCTCAAGGGCACGTGGCGTATCGAGGTCGTCGGCCAAGGCACGACGTACGTGGTGCACGACCTCCTTGACTTCCTCCACGTTGCCTGCCGTGCGGGAAGCCGCGCGCCAGCGCTCCAGCCGCTCCTGCGCGGTGTTCAGGACCGCATCGGACCAGTCGCGGTCGGCTCGATAATGGCCGGCGAAGACACCGAGACGGATGGCCGAAGGGTCGACGCCAGCCTCGACGAGCTTGTGGACGAACACCAGGTTGCCCAATGACTTCGACATCTTGGTGCCGTCCAAGCCGATCATGCCGGTATGCACATAGGACTGGGCCATCCGCTCCACACCCAACGCCGCTTCCGCATGGGCCGCGGAGAATTCGTGGTGCGGGAACTTCAGATCCGATCCGCCGCCCTGGATATCAAAGCTGGACCCGAGCCGGTTGGTCGCGATGGCGGAACACTCGATGTGCCAGCCCGGACGCCCCGGGCCAAACGGAGATTCCCAGGCGGGCTCGCCCTCGCGGTGGGCGCGCCAAATGAGCGCATCCAAAGGATCCCGCTTGCCGGGACGGTCCGGGTCACCGCCGCGCTCGGCAAAGAAGGTCTCCATCTGCTCGCGAGAATAATTCGACTCGTAGCCGAAGTTCTTCGTGGCCTCAATGGAAGCGTAGATGTCCGGGAACTCAGGATCGTCGACAACGTAGGCTGCATCGGCGTCGAGAAGCGCCTGCACCATGACCGTAATCTCGTCGATGGCCTCCATCGCTCCGACGAAGTGCTGAGGCGGAAACACGGAGAGCAGCTCCATGTCCGAGCGGAAAAGATTAATCTGCGAGGTGCCCAGTTCGCGCCAATCCACACCGTCGCGCTCAGCGCGCTCGAAGAGCGGATCATCCACGTCGGTGATGTTCTGGGCGTAATTCACGGTGTAGCCGTTATCCAGCAATTGGCGGTAAATCAGATCAAACGTCAGATAGGTCGCTGCATGGCCCAGGTGAGTGGAATCATAAGGGGTAATGCCACAGACATACATCGTGGCGGTCTCCCCCTTGATGTTGAGCTTCTTTACCTCTTCATCAGCGGAATCATAGAGGTGAAGCGGCGACGGGGCGCCAGGGACGGAATCGATGTGCGGGACAGGCCAAGATTGCATGGGCACCATCCTAACGTGTGGTCCCACCGCCGCGGGCGCATGGCCGGTTAGGGGGCAAGAACCCCGAGGCCCAGCAACAGCATGACGAGAAGCCCGACAGGAATGCGGTAGGCCGCAAACCATTCGAAGGAGTGGCTGCCCACGAACTTCAGCAGCCACGCAATAGACGCATAGCCGACGACGAATGCGATGAGCGTGCCGACGAGCAGCTGGGCGCCGGTGGCAGACTGCCCCACGGTGGGGCCGAAGGCGTCGCCAAGCGAAAACAGCCCCGAAGCCATGACCGCAGGAATGGCCAAGAGGAAGCTAAAGCGCGTCGCCACCTCGCGATCCAAGCCCAAAAAGAGGCCGCCCGAAATCGTTCCTCCCGAGCGCGAGACACCTGGGATAAGTGCCAAGCACTGGCACAGGCCCATGACGATGGCATCGCGCATCGTCAGTTCCTCGAAGCTGCGTTCCTTCTTCCCTACCCTCTCGGCGATGATGAAAACGAAAGAGAAGAGCACAAGCATAGATGCGGTAATCCACAGGTTGCGCAGGTTATCCCTAATCAGGTCCTTGCCCAGCACACCCAGGATGCCGATGGGGATAGAACCGACGATGACCATCCATCCCATGCGATAATCCTGGCCGCGCTGCTCCTTGTGCACGAGGCCTATGAACCAGCCTTTGAGGATCTGCCAAATCATTCCCGCGAAGTACACGATCACTGCCAACTCGGTGCCGAGCTGGATGACCGCAGTGAAGGAGGCACCTGCGTCTTGGCCCCAAAACAGGGTGGACACGATGCGCAGGTGTCCGGAAGAGCTCACGGGCAGGAATTCGGTGAGGCCTTGGACGAGGGAGAGGATGATGACCTGCATCCATGTCATGGCTTCAGTTGTCGCTGTTGTAGTCACCCGCGACAGCCTACTAGCGCGGTCCATGGCTTCCGGTTTCCACCACGCTGACTGCTAGGATGAGGGATCGTGAAAATGCGTCGTGTTCTGCTTTCTTCTGCCCTTCTCACCAGCGCCTGCGCTCTTGCCGCCTGCAATCCCACGGTTGGTGTTGGCGCAGATCCCAATTCCGCGGTCTATGGCAAGGCCGAACCCGCCTCCTCCCCGGCGGCCACCAAGCCGGTGGGCAACGTCGTCCCCTTCGATGCCGTGTCGGATCTCGCCGCAGTCGGTGACGTCCTTGCAGTTCGCACCGATGAGTCACTCGCCGTAGGCACCGCCGATGACTTCTCCGAGGAGAAGGCCACCACAGTATCCGTCGATGCGAAATGTGGCGACCTGACTGCCTCCGACCAGCACTTCCTTCTCGCCTGTGGGGATAAGGTACTGCTCTTTGATCCCCAGAAGCCGGATTCCCCCCAGGAGTTAGCAGTGGATGAGGAGACGCCGGTGACGGTGGCCGCAGAGGCCTCCAGCGGCGAGGTTTTTGTGGGCTCTCGGGAGTCCACGACTATCGGGGTCTACGTGGACGGTGAACGTAGCAGCGATATCACGGTGGAAGCAGGCTCGGATCAGCTCATCTCCGTCCCCAATCCGGATGGCGCCGACGGCATCGTCCGCATCTTCAGGGAGGACTCCACAATTCAGTCGTTGGACTGGGAGAAGGATCGCGCGGGCGGACGCCTTCGCTCGGGCCAGGGCGTGGGACAGATCGCGGGCGGTGAGGGCGCCGTGGTCGTAGCTTCAGACACCGTGGGCAAACGCGTGGCCATTTACACCGCCAGCGACGTCATCCGCCTACACCAGTACGGAAACATCGACGGCACGCCGTGGGGCGTGGCCTGGGACGCAGAGCGTTCCTTGGCTTGGGTGACCACCACTGACAACAATCTGTTGCACGCCTTCACCGTCGCTGCGGGTGTTCCGGAGTCCGTCGGCAGCATGGCCACGGTGGCGGACGCTCAGAACGTTGCCGTGCTTGGCGACGGCACCCTCGTCACCGCCTCAGCTAGCGGTGACGGCCTCCAGTTCATCAGCGATCCGCAACTCGACGAGACACCCCGCTAACTTTCACCATCCCGCCCCTTTTGATTTTCACTTCTTTTTAAGGACACCGCATGCAGTACTCAGCCCTTGACCGTGCCCGCCACGCGGCCTACCAGGCCGCGTTGAAGGGAATGTTCAAACTCAGCCCGGAACGTATCCACGGCATCATCAATGGCGGTCTCGCCGCGCTTCAGGTCGCCTCGCCGCTTAACCGTGCGCTGGGCAAGATCGTACCGGTCACTGATCCGGTCCTGGCACAAGAGGTCTTTGGCGTGCGCTTCCCGCGCCCGCTGGGGCTGGCCGCAGGTTTTGATAAGAATGCGGCGGCTGCCGACGTCTGGTCCCCCATCGGCTTCGGATACGCCGAGCTCGGCACCATCACCCCGAAGGCGCAGCCGGGCAATCCAGCTCCCCGACTTTTCCGGCTCAAGGCTGACAAGGCCATCTTGAACCGCATGGGCTTTAACAACGAGGGCGCGCTGGTGGCTGCCCGCAACCTACGCAAGCGCCGCTCTAACGATGTCGTGGGCATCAACATCGGTAAGAACAAAGTCACTGAAGCTGAGCATGCGGTGGATGACTACCGCCAATGCGCATCAGTGTTAGGGGATCTGGCCGATTATGTCGTGGTCAACGTCTCCTCCCCTAATACCCCGGGCCTGCGCGACCTGCAGGCGGTGGAATCCCTGCGCCCCATCATGGAGGCCGTGGTGGAATCGACGTCCTCGCCGGTCTTGGTGAAGATTGCACCGGACCTCAGCGATGAAGATATTGATGCCGTAGCTGATATGGCCGTAGAGGTTGGACTAGCAGGCATTGTGGCCACTAATACCACCATCTCACGCGAGGGGTTGGTAACCCCGGCTGAGGAGGTCGCGGCGATGGGAGCCGGCGGCGTGTCCGGCCCTCCGGTGGCTGCGCGCTCGCTGGAGGTCCTGCAGCGCCTCCACTCCCGCGTGGGCGATAAGCTGGTTCTGATCTCGGCTGGTGGTATCTCCACCCCGGAGCAGGCGTGGGAGCGTATCACTGCAGGAGCCTCGCTGCTGCAGGGCTACACCGGCCTGATCTACGGCGGCCCGGATTGGATCCGCGACATCCACCGTGGCATTGCCCAGCAGATTCACGCTCACGGCTTGAGCAACATCTCGGAGGCTGTAGGTTCCGGCCTGGGATGGGCGGACTAGCCCGCCACCGCGGTTCTAGCGCAAGGTGCGACGGATAATGACCGCACACAACCCTGCTGCGACGGCGTACAGGAAGACCACGTACTGGCCCATCGTCGTGAGAACCGTGTTGGGAAGCGCCCGGCTGGCGATGATGAGGACGAGCGCCAGGACCAGGGCGATGATTTGCTCGCGGCTGCCCCGCTGATCGCGGCGTTGGGTGCTGAATGCGCCGACGAGAAGCGCCGCACCCACAATGGCCAGGCGGCGCCATGTCCATTCGAAGGTAGCTCCCCAGCCGTCGGTAAATATGGATACGAGCCCGAATAGCGCGAGCACGGCGGCCAGCAGCATGAAGGCGCCGCCCACGCGCAGGGCGGCGGGGATATCTACTCCGTCAGTGGTGGGGTTGGTCTCCGGATTCTTACTCATTGTGATGAGTGTAATTGGCCCCTTTAGTGGGCTTCGTACCAACCCCAGGTAACCGCACGGCCAAGCGTGTGGAAGAAGAGGTTGAAACCGAGGACCGTCGGGGTGGCGTCTGGATCAATATCCAACGTCTCTACGTCAACGGCGTGTACGGCGAACAAGTAGCGGTGCGGAGCATGCCCGGCTGGCGGCTGGGGTCCGTAGTAGACGCGTTGGCCGCTATCGCCTCGCAGGCTGATGACACCGTCGTGGCCGAGGTCTTCAGCAGAGCCGGCACCAGTAGGTAGCTCGCGGACATCGGCAGGAATGTTGAAGGCCGCCCAGTGCCAGAAACCTGAGCCCGTTGGTGCGTCAGGATCAAAGCAGGTGACGGCGAAGGACTTAGTTCGCTCCGGCACGTCGGACCACGACAGCTGCGGCGACACATTCTCCGGCGCGCGGAAACGCTCCGCGATCTCTGAGCCTTCCTCGATGTCAGAGGACGTCACGGTGAAGCTGGGGACTTCCCCCAACGGTGCGTAAGGGTCCGGGCCCGGGAAACGAGAGTCAGCTGCGTAGTTCACGGTGGAATCTAAAGTGTTGCTAGTCATAGATCCCTTTGTACCGGAAAGCTATATTCAGCGCGCCGATTTAGGGTGCAGACGCCATATACAGGGCTTGCGGGTGCACCGTCCGGAACTCGCAAGAGCTAACGAACAACGTACTTCCACCGGTGTGTTTTCAACCCTTAAAAGTAACGTGAAAACATGGTGTGTAGTGCTGATTTGTGAAGTGGCACCGGTTCGGGATACAGTATTCGAGTGCCCAGCCGAGAGGCTGAACAAACACCCTAGCCCGGGTGGCGGAATGGCAGACGCGCTAGCTTGAGGTGCTAGTGTCCTATTAACGGACGTGGGGGTTCAAGTCCCCCCTCGGGCACAACCGAAACCCCGTGTTTCGCACCATCGGAAAAGATGATGTGAGACACGGGGTTCCTGCTTTCGTATGTCCGGCCCGGGGGGTAGCCCATCGGCGGGCGGCCGCCCCGACTTGGCGGCTCCCTAAAGCCCCTATCCCGCTGTAGTAATAGTGGGTTCCCGCTCTTCGACCACCGTGGCTTTCTTCTTCGACGTGACGTAGCTGTGTACTGCCTTGATCGCAATGGGAGCTACTGACAGCGCAATAATGAGCAGCATGATCTTCTCAATCGAGTTGGCGATGCCCGGAATATTGCCCAGAAAGACGCCGACGAGGTTCATAGAAAGCACCCAAGCCACTGCCCCGCTGACATTCCAGCCAATGAACTTCTTATAGCGCATCCCGGCCGTCCCGGCAGCCACCGGGATGAAGGTACGTACGATCGGAACGAACCGTCCCAGCACCAAAGCAAGAGGGCCGTGCTTGCGGAAAAAATTCTCCGCGGTGTTAAGGTACTCCAACTTGAGGAGCCGTGCATCCTGCTGAAACAAGCCGCGCCCGAAGCGGTGGCCAATCCAATAGCCCACTTGATCACCTGCAATAGCAGCCACGATACCCACGGTGATAAGCAGCCACAGTGAGACATGGAGATCGTGGCGCAGAATCGCGGCGGTCACCAGAAGGGAGTCTCCCGGAAGAAACGGAAAGAGCACGCCTGATTCGATGAATACAACGAGCGCAATTCCGCCAATCACCCACGGCCCGAACGCTTCGAGTAAGGTGGCCGCGTCCATATAGGACGTGAGGTTATGAAGAAAGTCCAAGATCCACTCCAAAAAGATCATCGGTGTCAGGACAGACACGAAAAGAAAGCAGTGCGGATGCGCACCGCTCTTCAGTATCCTCCGCGAAGTCCATATCGTATGCACTGGATTGGGGCTTGCCAGCAAGTTGGGGCGAAACTGCCAGCCCCTCCCTAGACGGCGTTGATATCTGCTTTTATTTCCTCCCCGCTAGCGCTGGGCGCGAGTATTCTTCATGCAGCCTGAATGAGGGATCAGCAGCCTTGTAGCGCTAGGCTTGAAGCCCTATGAAAACTGGTTGGGTGCGCAGCGTCGGTGACTTCTTCGTGTCACTGGGACGATCGGCATGGCAGAGCTTTCGTCGCTGGAGCTGGAAGCGGTGGGCAGCAGTAATCGTTGCCGGCGCGGCGTTGATTGTAGGTGCCGTGCTTGTCGACGTCCCCTCGCTCGCCGTGCTGCGCTCGTGGTCGGAGCACCTTGGGCCTTGGTTCGTTGTGGCCTTTACAGGGGCCTATGTTTTCTTTACGCAGTTTCCCATCCCGCGAACTGTATGGACGCTCGCCGCTGGCCTGCTTTTCGGTCCGTGGCTGGGGTTGGCCATCTCTCTCGTGGCGCTGACCATCTCCGCTACCGTTTCCTTGCTCATTGTGCGCAGCTTGCTCGGTGAGTGGATTCGTCCGCACCTCACGCACCCAGCGGTGTACGCAATCAACGCTCGACTCGACCGGCGCGGCTGGCTGGCTGTAGCGTCACTGCGGATGGTGGCGGGAGTTCCTTTTTCCTTACTCAACTATGTCGCCGCGCTGACTCCCATTTCGGTCATGCACTTCTCCGTAGCCACGCTCATCGGCTCTATCCCCACGACCGCCATCGGCGTCTTCTTCGGGGATGCGCTCACCGGCTCCACGAGCCCCTACACCATTGTCGCCTTCCTGTTAGCGGCCGCGCTCGGGGCCGCGGGGCTCATTCTTGACACGCGTTTGCCTCTTGCCCCCGGAACGCGCGGCTCGGTCAAGCGCAAGGGGTAGACTGGGCCTTGTTTCTCTCTGGAAGGAGTCCCGCACTGTGCTAGCAGTCCACGCCCGTTACCGCGGCCGCTCGGTACGCCGAGCTGATTTGGTTCAACGCTCCGCCGCTGCCTTGTCCACCCTGGAAGGCATTGGTGAATTCGAGGTTCTCGGTGTCGAGGATATCTGCGCCGTGGCCTATTCTTCTTCCGCAGTCTGCGATGTTGTGATGGCGCTGCTCGCGGACGGTGATTGGGCCATCGGCATCGGAGTTATCCCCGGCCAAGGGGCCGGTGACGCCGAAACTCGGGCGGTGGCTACCGCCGCGGTCAAAGGCTCCGCTCGTGCGGGGCACGTCTACGCCAAGGTGGATCGTCGCGGGCGGGCACAGCAAGCGCAGGATATTGCGGCGGCCTTCGCCCTTTTAGGCTTTGTCTTGAACAAGCGCACGATGGAGGGCCGCGAGGCCACCTCGCTGGTACGCGGCGGGCTGAACCAAAATGAGGCCGCTGAAGAACTGGGCATATCCAAACAGGCGATGTCCCAACGCCTGCAAGCTGCGGGCTGGGCGGCAGAGACCGCCGGCTGCCAGCTGGCGGTCAACCTCATCGACCGAGCAAATGCGGATTAGAGTAAATCCTCTTTGCTCAGCTCCGGTGTGGTGACGAAGTCCACGAGCCGCTCTACCGCACCGATCAGCGTGGAATCCAGATCCCGGAATGACGTCACGGCGTTGTAGACGCGGCTCCAGCCTTCCTTAGGGTCAGACCATCCAACACGGCGGCAGATGCCAGTCTTCCAGTCCTCTCCAAAGGGCACGTCCGGCCAGGCTCGCAGCCCGAGGCGCTCAGGTTTGACTGCTGCCCAGATATCAATGAAGGGATGCCCGGTAACGAGCACGTGCTCGCCGACCGTCTGCGTCAACCGCGTCTCCTTCGATCCTTCGACAAGGTGATCCGCCAAAACCCCTACGCGGCGTCCAGGGCCCGGCTGAAATTCGGCGAGACGTTCCTCGAGGTTGTCCAGACCTTCGAGGTATTCGACGACCACACCTTCCACGCGCAGGTCGTGGCCCCACACCTTTTCCACGATGGCGGCATCGTGGATGCCCTCGACCCAAATGCGTGATGGCGCGGCTACCTTCGCTTCCACATTTTCCACGCGGCGTGATCCTGAATTGGACTTGCGGGGTGCTTGCTTTTCGACGTAGCGGGTCAGCGTAACCGGCTGCCCCTCCAATAAAAATCCACCTTTGACGAGTTTGAAGACACGTGCGTTTCCGTGCCGATCCTCGAGCCGCACTACTGGGCCCCACACGGTCTTGTCAACGCCTAAGACCGCTCCCACAAAATCATCACCGCGAACCTCGACCACCATGCCTGGTTCTGCGGGTACCTCGGGGTACTCCGTCTTCTTGTTGCGTGCATGTCCGGCAAAAATATCGCCGCCATAGGGGTCCCGGGAATTCAAGCTCATAGCGGTCTACCCTATCGTCTACACTGTCCAGCCATGGATATGCGCGCCGAAGTCTGGTCCCCTCTACAAAACGTTGCCGTGTGGCTTGGAGCGTGGTTGTGGGGCCAGGAATCTACCGATGACTTCCTCGACGCTCTCACTGAGCTTGGCGGCGAGCAAGTAGCCGCTGACGGTAAGCCTTTCGTTAATGTTATGTCACTTCTAAGGCGCGAGTCGGCCGCGATCATCGAGCGCGGTGAACGCGAGCCATTGCTGCGGCTGG
>NZ_KV819530.1:236068-249766 GCF_001815175.1 Corynebacterium sp. HMSC034H07 | reverse complement strand
TCCGAGTCCGCTCAAGCTGCGGTCGAAAACCCGGCCGGCGCCATCGTTGTGCGCACCAACGATCCTGATAGGAATTTAGTGCTTATCCCCACCTACATCGCAGGTGTGACGCGGTGGACGGTGATTGAGGAAACGGACCCGTTGCCCTCGCCCGCGTGGCTGAGCCCAGGAGAAGCGGATGCGCTGCTGAGCACTGCAACGAATGAATCGGCCTCTCTCATCGAAGCAACGGGGTATCGCAGCGATGCTCTCCCCAACCCGCGGCTGACCGTAGGTACGCTGAGCGACTTCTACGACACCCCGGGCTTGCCCTCAGCGGTGCCGGGGCGTGCGGCAAAGCTCTTTGCTCGGGCTGACCGGGTTGCTGCCATTATCGAGACGGTGACTGATCGAGTCCAAGACCACAGCCTCGATCCGCAGCTTCTGCGCCTGTGGCGCCACATCCGCCAAGCGCGCATGGCGGGAGTGGCCTACGCGTTAAGCGAATTCGCACGCTAGTGAGGCTTGCGCAGCGACCAAATATCGCAGCAACCATCGGCGCAGGGCTCGCCGTTGACCGTGCACCCCTGCACTGTGACCTCGCCGAGGGACGCGGGCACACTGCCCTGCTCTAGTTCCTCGATCAGATCCACGATCAGCGACGCAAAGCGCTCAGACGGCCCGGCGGTGCGGGTGCGGTAGACACTGACGCCCATCGCATCGGCGGCCTGCTTGAGCTCGGAATCGAGATCCCAAATCACCTCCATGTGATCAGAGATGAATCCGATGGGACAGACGACGACGCCGTCGATGCCTTCCTCTTCGTGGATCCGTGTGGTGTGGTCTACGATGTCCGGTTCCAGCCACGGTGTGGCCGGGTTACCAGAGCGGGATTGCCACACGAGGTCATAGTCCTTCACACCGGCGGCCTCGGCGACGAGGCGAGAGGCCTCCGCCACCTGGCGGGAGTAAATATGCTTATCCCCTTCGGCACCCCCAACCGCATCGTGTGCCGTGGGCACTGAGTGCGCGGTGAAGAGCATGCGAGTGCTAGCCAGCTTGTCGGCCGGGACCTCCGCGTAGGCTTCTCGGACTGCGGCAGCCATCTCCTCTACGAACTTCGGGTGATCGAAGAACTGGCGCAGCTTGGTGAAGGTTATGTCTGGAAGATTCTTCTCCTCGATGTGCCGACGCAGGGCAACGATATCTTCGTTGTATTGCCGGCAGGCACTGTAACCACCCCAGGCCGAGGTGGCAAACACGGCGACGCTGCGCACTCCATCTGCTGCCATCTGTTCAACGGCTTCAGTGCCAAAGGGATACCAATTGCGGTTACCAAAATAGACAGGCAGATTATGTCCGCGGCTCGAAAGCTCCGCAGAGATATTAGCGATGATCTCTCGATTCAATGCATTGAGAGGGCTTATGCCGCCGAAATGGAAGTAGTGCTCCCCCACCTCTTCGAGGCGCTCACGAGGGATGCCACGGCCGCGGGTAACGTTCTCCAAAAACGGAACGACCTCCTCGGTTCCTTCCGGGCCACCGAAAGAAAGAACGAGGAGGGCGTCAAATGAGGAGGGCACCGAATCGGTGCTGTGGGCGTTGCCCTGGGCAGTACGCAGTGTGTCAGTCATGCAGCCCAGTCTAGCAACGCACCCTCCTAGATCAGGCGCACGGCATAGGGGGCCATGCCGCCTTGGCGTACGGGGGTGATACTCACGTTTTGACCTGATTGTGGGGCTTCAACCATGGTGCCATCACCAAGATAGATCGCCACGTGCTGGCTGCCGCTAGGGCCATAGAAGATAAGGTCGCCGCGCTCCATTTCGCTCGGGGAAATCTTCGTTCCCTTCTGGTACTGGTAACCGGTGTAGTGCGGTAAGGAAATACCCACGCCGGCGAAGGCATACAGAACCAGACCCGAGCAGTCGAAACCAACCTTGTTGTAGTCACCGTGGGAGTCTGCAACGCCTCCATCACGGATGCCCTTGGTAGGGCCATTTGCGTCACCGCCGCCCCACGCATACGGAACACCGACCTGGGAGGTGGCACGCTCAATCACGGTCTCGATCTTTGCTTCGCGGGAGGCGTCGCCCAGCGTTGCCGATGCCTCCTTGGTCACGCTGTCGGTGGTATCAAGCTCTTCTAGGACGCCGGACAGATCGGAGGCAAGAGAATCCTCGTCCTCAGTGGACGTGGTCGTGGATGCCGAATCACTTGTCGACGTCTCGGTGGATCCCGCCGCCGTAGATCCCGTGCTCTCCCCTTCGCCCTGAAGGGCAAAGAGCTTCAAAGAGCCCTGCACCAGTGCGTCGATCTCGTCCTGGGTCAAGCTGTTGTTGTGGTTAGGCTGGGACGCCGCCACCATCGAGGCGACGGTTCCAACTACGCCGATGCCGAGGGCAACCGTCTCAGGATCGATGTCACCCGGATCAAAAGAGCTGCCGCCTCGGGGCAGCCCCGTCTCCTTCTTCTCAGAGCCCGTTGCGCGAGTAGAAGACAGCTCCTGCACGTTTGGATCCGAAGCAACCGCGTCTGCAGCGCTTGAAAGTTCCTTCATTTCCTCCGCAGAGACCGTAGGGGTCGACCGCTGCGCTTGGAGCGTAGGAGTCTTGGCTTCAGAGGCCGAAGGGCCAGCCGGTGCGTCGGTCGTGGACTCGGCGGCAGTCGTTGTGCTGGCGGGCTCGGACGGGGCTACCGTGGGCTCGTCGGCGTCGTCAGCGGTCTCGGTAATGTCCTGCGTATCGCTCTGCACCTCCGAAGTCAACGGCCCATCATTGACCTCCAGACTAGTCTCAGGGGTTGACTCTTCATCGCCGTCAAGCCCCTTAGCCTGATTGAGGGCCTTATGGAGAGCGGAGAGTTGTGAGAGAAGATCATCGCGTTCGGACGCCGAATCCTTGATGGAGGCTTCGGAGGCGGTGAGCTGATCGCGTGCTGCGGTCTCGGCATCAGCGGCCCGGTCCGCGCGCTCCTCAGCAAGCTGCTGGGTCTTGCGAAGCTGAGATTCCTTATTGGCCTTTTCCGTCCGCTGCTTTTCCAAGTCACGCAACACCGCCTGTTGCTTATCGGATTGCGATCGTAGATAGGACTGGCGCTCGAGCATATCCGAGCGGGCGTCTTTACCTGCTGCATGAGCAACGGTGTCGGAGGTATTGGCGCGGCGGTAGGCCGAACGTGAGACCTCGTCCAACTTTGCTTGCGCATCCGCGACATCCGCCTGCGCGGCGTCGAGTTGCTCGCGCGCCGTCGTGGTCCCCTGGCGTGCCTGGGCCGCCTTGGTCCGAGCGTCGTTGAGATCGACGAGCGCCCGGTTCACAGATTCGCGTTGGATACCGATGGCCGCTTCAGCTTGAGCGATACGTTCCTCGATCTGCGCGATAGCGCCGGCGAGGTCAGCGATGGACGGATTATCGGAGGATAGCAGGGAGTCAATGTTGAGCTGCTCAGGTTCCGCCGCCACTGCAGGAGTGAGCGAGGAGGCAGTAGATAAGGCTGCAGTGGTCGCAATAGCAGCGAAGGCTGCTTTGAAGCGCCGGAAGCCGAAGGATGATGTGGTGGCCACGAGAGTTATCTCCTAGACACCTACCCATGTAGTTGGGCATCCCTACAGTATTTCCTCATGGCTGGGCGAAGGCGGATGTGGCAGCAGAAAACGCCGCCGGGACTTGAGGATGTTTCTTCGCCAATAGCGAGTAGGTACTGCGGGGTGCGTCGCCTCCCCCACCACTTCGAAGCTGAAAAGTTGCATGCGTGCCTAAGGAAAGCCGTGCGCTTCCTAGAGTTACGCCTTCGAGGCTGATGAAGCGGAGATGGATACGCGAACAAGAGTGGTCGAACGAGGCATGTACGTCCTGGCGCAGGCAGGAGTATTCCTGCGTTCGTGCCCCTAAAGGGCACTGTGTCCTGCCAACAACGGAGACACTAAAGGTACTGCGCGGGCGCTGTGTATGCACCAACGTCTCATCAGACCGCCGCCCCAATCTTCCAGTTGCAGGGCGTCCCTCGCTCGATAGCGAGTACGCCTAGGACTAGCCGCGATCCGACGACGAAGGGGCACACCTCTGGCTGAGGGCCACGTCTCTCACGGTTCCTCCTCGCTGGACGCCGCGCTCGTGAAAGTAGCAACTCGCGCCCACATGGCACAAGTGCCCGCCTCCATGGCTGGCACCCAACCGGAAACCGGAAGAGCATACGGCCGCTTCTTGCCCGCTCCAAAGACGCGCACAATGAAGTGTGTGAAGCCTCTTCCACTCGGAAGGTAGGTGTTTCGATTTTTAAAAGTTGAACACTGGTACCGACTGCCTCGAGCAAACTGTTCTGCTACTCGCGTCACCAGCGACACGACATTCATCCACCAGGCGGTGAACCCCAACTGTTCCCTTCGCTCGTGGCGTGCTTCCCCACATACCCGTGCGACAAATCAATTGAGAGTCAAGGCTTGGTCCATGAACGTATGGAGCAGTAGTCAACCCGTGAGTCGATACGTGAACCATACGTCACCGACACGCCATCTCGCACACTTTCCTCAACTTTCACATCAGCCACGTGCGGCCACAGGGCATGACGGGAGCACCTAACCTGCAATGACTTTGTTACCAAGGTGTGATTGTGATGTTCATCACTATTGGGTAACACCCACTCCCAAGGTCCGTTTCCAAGTCGGCCTGTCACCGCATGTGTGGCGTCACGCCTTGAGGCTTGTCTCACCGACCGCTCTCGTGATTGCCCCAGATTGCTACATCCGTCCTTCATGGCGGACTGGGGCACGATGCTCTAGCGGGCCATTTGACCCTCGGTGAAATTTCACGGCCTGGCAAGCCCCGCAATAACGGATACCTTGCCGTTCGGCGCGCGACGCCAACCACTCCCCCGCTTCGAAAGTAAAGGGATAGTGGTTGACTTTTGCCACTTCCCCCCTCCCCCCTGCCGTCAAGCCCCAACGAGTAGCGAAGTGCGCGCCGTAGTTATTCCGCCTATTTTTCGGCGATCAAATTGTGCCGAGCAGACGCGCGGAAGGCTATCCATCCGACGGCCGAAGCGAGGCAGAAAAGGAGCCCCAGAATGATTCCCCATGGTGCCGAAAAATGGTCAGCGGTGGCATAGAAATCATTGAGCAGCGTGACCTGATCGAGACCGGTTGGCAACGCATCTTCGGCCGCCTCCAAGGTTGCGCGGTCATAAGAATTGCTCACCGCGGAGACCTTCATGGGCGCCTGCAAGATGACAGTGTCTAGCCCTGTCTGTCGCTGGAGGGTTGTCGCTAAGTCGCGGAGATCCGGAATCTTCTCCGGGAAGACGTCAACCACTGCGATACCGTGTCCGGGTTGTAATGAGGCTGAGATGTGGGCCTGGAGGTCGTCGTCAAGCGCCAGCTCCGGATTAGAGAAGGCAACGCCGTCGGCTGACAGCTGTGCGGCAATATCGTCTACATTTACGTCCGCCGGGATCATTTGCCACTCCTCGTTATCTTGTAGCGCTTCGGTTCCCCAGATTCGTGGTCGAGCCTAAACCGCCGGACCCGGGCAAGCTTCGCGACGCGCCGCTACCCCCGAAATGGATGAAACAGAACGCGCGTACTGTTATAGTGGTGTCGACCGAGGGTTCTTACATCTACAATGTATTAGAGAACATGCGTGTTCAAAGATCGTCGACACGCTTGGCCTCCTGAAAGGTCAGTGCTAGTCGGATAGTTCGACGAACCCTCGACAAGTGTTCGATAACCCACAAGCGAAAAGCAAGGAATGGAGCTCCTTATGACTGAAAGCCTGAACTCCTTCGGCGCCAAGAAGACTCTTGAGGTCAACGGTAAGTCTTATGACTACTTTGACATCAACGCAGTCGAGGGCCTGGAGAAGCTTCCGTACTCCCTCAAGGTTCTGGCTGAGAACCAGCTGCGCTACGAGGACGGTAAGAACGTAACCAAGGATCACATCAACGCTTTGGCCAATTGGGATCCGTCCGCTGAGCCGGATACTGAGATTCAGTTCACCCCGGCCCGCGTTCTCATGCAGGACTTCACTGGCGTCCCTTGCGTGGTGGACCTCGCAACCATGCGTGAGGCTATCACCGCACTCGGTGGCAAGCCGGACCAGGTGAACCCGCTCAACCCGGCCGAGATGGTTATTGACCACTCCGTCATCGTCGAAGCCTTCGGCTCTACTGAAGCCCTCGAGAAGAACGTGGAGATCGAGTACGAGCGCAACCAGGAGCGCTACCAGTTCCTGCGCTGGGGTGCTGAGAACTTCTCCAACTTCCGCGTTGTCCCCCCGGGAACCGGTATTGTCCACCAGGTCAACATTGAGTACCTCTCCCGCGTGGTCTTCGACAACGACGGTCTCGCATACCCGGATACCTGCATTGGTACCGACTCCCACACCACCATGGAGAACGGCCTGGGCATCCTGGGCTGGGGCGTTGGCGGCATCGAGGCAGAGGCAGCGATGCTGGGCCAGCCGGTGTCCATGCTGATCCCGCGCGTTGTGGGCTTCAAGCTCACCGGCGAGATTCCGACCGGCGTGACCGCTACCGACGTGGTTCTGACCATCACCGAGATGCTGCGTCAGCACGGCGTGGTTCAGAAGTTCGTTGAGTTCTACGGCAACGGCGTGAAGGCTGTGCCGCTGGCCAACCGCGCCACCATCGGTAACATGTCCCCCGAGTTCGGCTCCACCGCTGCGATCTTCCCGATCGACGAGGAGACCATCAAGTACCTCGAGCTCACCGGTCGCCCACAGGAGCAGATCGACCGCGTCGAGGCATACGCCAAGGCACAGGGTATGTGGCTGGAGCAGGATGCTCCGGAGGCAGAGTACTCCGAGTACCTCGAGCTGGACCTGTCCACCGTGAAGCCGTCCATCGCTGGCCCGAAGCGCCCGCAGGACCGCATCCTCCTCTCCGAGGCCAAGGAGCAGTTCCGTAAGGATCTGCCGACCTACGCTTCCGGCGAGGTTGTTGCCGACGAGTCCACCGTTGAGGCCAAGCGCATGACCGCCGAGGGCGGCGACGAGAACTCCCTCGTTGACGTGACCGGTGGCCTGAACAAATCCCGCGCAGGCGAGGGTGAGTCCGCTGCCAAGGGCGGCTCCGGCCGCCAGTCCAACCCGGTGACCGTCACCTCCCCGAACGGCGGTGAGTACACGCTGGACCACGGTATGGTTGCCATCGCTTCCATCACCTCCTGCACCAACCCCTCCAACCCGTCCGTTATGGTCGGCGCTGGTCTTATCGCACGTAAGGCTGCTGAAAAGGGCCTGAAGTCCAAGCCGTGGGTTAAGACCATTTGTGCTCCGGGTTCCCAGGTTGTGGATGGTTACTTCCAGCGCGCAGACCTCTGGAAGGATCTAGAGGCCCTGGGCTTCTACCTCTCCGGCTTCGGCTGCACCACCTGTATCGGTAACTCCGGCCCGCTGCCGGAGGAGATCTCCAACGCCATCAACGAGCATGATCTGGCTGCTACCGCGGTGCTTTCCGGTAACCGTAACTTCGAGGGCCGTATTTCCCCGGACGTCAAGATGAACTACTTGGCTTCCCCCATCATGGTCATTGCCTACGCTATTGCGGGCACCATGGACTTCGATTTCGAGACCCAGCCGCTGGGCCAGGATCAGGATGGCAACGATGTCTTCCTCAAGGACATCTGGCCTTCTCCGCAGGAGATCGAGGACACCATCCAGCAGGCCATCTCCCGCGAGCTCTACGAGGCTGACTACGCCGACGTGTTCAAGGGCGACGACGCATGGCGCAGCCTGGATGTCCCGGAGGGTGAGACTTTCAAGTGGAACGAAGACTCCACCTACATCCGCAAGGCACCGTACTTCGATGGCATGCCGACTGAGCCGGAGCCCGTTCAGGACATCAAGGGCGCTCGCGTCCTTGCAAAGCTCGGTGACTCCGTGACCACCGACCACATCTCCCCGGCCTCCTCCATTAAGCCGGGTACCCCGGCCGCTCAGTACCTCGATGCCAACGGTGTGGAGCGCCAGGACTACAACTCCCTGGGTTCCCGTCGTGGTAACCACGAGGTCATGATGCGCGGTACGTTCGCTAACATCCGCCTCCAGAACCAGCTGGTCGACGTCGCCGGTGGCTACACCCGCGACTTCACCCAGGAGGGCGCACCGCAGGCCTTCATCTTCGACGCCTGCGAGAGCTACAAGGCAGCCGATATCCCGCTGGTTGTCCTGGCAGGTAAGGAGTACGGCACCGGTTCCTCCCGTGACTGGGCTGCTAAGGGCACCAACCTACTTGGCGTGAAGGCTGTCATCACTGAGTCCTTCGAGCGCATCCACCGCTCGAACCTCATTGGTATGGGCGTTATTCCGCTGCAGTTCCCGGAGGGCGAGTCCCACGAGTCCCTCGGCTTGGACGGCACCGAAACCTTTGACATCGAAGGTATTGAGGCTCTCAACGAGGGAGGCATTCCGAAGTCGGTTCACGTAACCGCCACCAAGGAATCCGGCGAGACCGTTGAGTTTGATGCCAAGGTTCGCATCGACACGCCTGGTGAGGCCGACTACTACCGCCACGGCGGCATCCTGCAGTTCGTTCTGCGCCAGATGGTCAAGGCCTAAACCACCCTTGCCCACCATGCAGGTTCCCCGGATACGGTGCGGCCTGCATAGTTAGGCGGATAGGCCAGCTAGCAACATCGAGTGCTGGCTGGCCTTTCTGCTTCTCTCCCCCTCATCCCCTCATACTTCTGTCACCTGTCTACCCCCAGCCGTGCTTTAAGGAGCTTTCCCCAACCATGCCGATTATGAGCGACTCCGAACTGAACCGCCGCCGCCATGACATTCTGGTCGGTGCACGTAGATGCTTCGCTGAGCACGGCTATGAAGGTGCCACGGTTCGACGCCTCGAAGAAGCCACGGGCAAATCGCGCGGGGCTATCTTTCACCACTTCGGCGATAAAGAGTCTCTCTTTTTGGCCCTGGCCCGGGAAGACGCGGCCCGCGAAGCCGAGGTTGTAGCAAACAACGGTCTCGTTGAGGTAATGAGCGAGATGTTGCGTCACCCAGAGCGCCACGATTGGCTCGCCACCAGACTCGCGGTGACCTCGATGTTGCGCACCGATCCCTCCTTCGCTGCTCGGTGGCATGAAGAGCAGCAGGTTTTGGATAAGGCGGTTCGCGCGCGCTTGGAATCAAACGCTGAGAAGGGCCGGCTGCGCGACGACGTCTCCATCGATACCCTCGTAACTTATCTGGAGACCTTCATGGACGGTTTTATCAACCGCCTGGCCCTCGGGGACACGAAGAATCTAGAACAGGTGTTGTCCTTAGTAGAGCAATCGATTCGTGGCCCACACGCCGATCACTAAGCGCTTAACACTCAGTGCCGGAGTGTGGTTGACGCTACACTGTGGCGCATGGACCATACTCCCCTACAGCTTCCGCGGACGCAGTGTGGAATTAGTCTGAACGCCACACCCCGGCTTGCCCCGAAAGAACAGCGTGCCCACGATGCTCAGCCGAACCCCCGAATGGATAATTCAGGGATCCGCGAGGTCATCGAGGAGGCTGGGCCCCAGCCTGGGCGCCTGAAGCTCAGCGACCTGGCAGTCTGGGTCATCATAGGTCTAGTTGGACTATTTATGTGCAAGATGTCGATCTCTTTCTTCGCTGGTGATTTTGGTCCTCCGCGATTCAGCTTCTCTGACATCGGCATATTTTCGTTAATCCCTATCATTTTGTGTTTCCTCAGCGCGACCTTTCTCGCTGTGAGCCTGTGGAACATCCTCAAGGAGATCGGTCAAGCTCGGCGTTTGCGCACCGCGTGGCGCAATGGCTGGGTAGAATACCGTCCCGCTCTCATCGGTGAGTTGGTTTACCTGCGCAGCAAAACCGAAGGTCCCGACGATCGTGAACGGACCTATTTCTATTACTCCGCGCCGCTCATGATCCTTCAACCAGACGGAACAATGGCGAAGGCCATGTCCGGAGAGTTCCGCGCAAACAACCCGAACTCGTTGAGATCACGTGGCGCTGCACTGGCAGAGGGCTCCCGGATCGCTACCGTGGATACTGCGAACAATAATGGCTGGACCGTCGCTGCTTACCGCACCGACGGAACGAGCTCGGAGGCGGAACTCTCCAATGGACTCACCGGCCGCCAAGTTGATGCCGTTCTCCAATTCGCCGAACAGCATTGGGTGCGCTAAGCCGCTGTTCGATTGGTTGGCCCGCCGCCCAACACGGGTCCTACTCCCCATTGGGTGTTGAACCGACGAGAAAGGCGGCTCTAACCCCTTTACACTGTGATTCATGACGCAATCTTCTCTTCAATTGCCTCGGTCACCGCTGAAATTTGATGCAGCCAGTGCCGGCTCCCTCGCGCCTAAGGAATTAAAGGAGCACGATCAGCAGCCGAACCCTAACGTGGACCGCAGCGGTATACGCGAAGCTATCAATAGTGTCGGGCGACCGATCGGCCATACGAATCTCGGCGCGATCATCTTTGGATTCATCTTCATCTCCATGGGTGTCATGTCCCTATTCTTCACAGTGTTCCATGTGCTATTCCTCTTTGTCCTATTTCCGGGCGCAGACGGAACGAACGGCGGGATACCAATAGCCAGCATTATCAACGGGCTTGCCGCACTGGTATTCATCTTTGTCGGAGTCATGCTCGTGCGGGGTCGCTGGGGAAGGAGAACTAGGTTGCGGACCGCCTGGGCGAATGGGTGGGTTGAGTACCGTCCTGCGTTAATCGGGGAGCTCGTCTACAAGCGCCGCGTCGACTACAACGACAACACCGACTACTATTACACCGCCCCGATACTCATCTTGCAGCCAGACGGCTCGTTGACAAAGGGCATGACTGCGGAGTTCATCGCTCCGAACCCGAATTGGCTGAAGCTTCGCGGCCGGCTGCTCGCCGACGGTCCCCTCGTCGCCACCGTTGACTTCAACCACAATAACGGCTGGAGTGTGGTGGGATACCGCGCCGACTCGGACAAACCGCAACTAGAACTCCAGCATGGTCTGCGCAAGAAGAACATCGAGGCGGCGCTGTCTTTTGCTGAGCAGAACTGGGTAAAAGGTTAACGCTCAACAGCGTGCCATCGTGACGCCCTACCTTCTTCAGGAGCCCACCACAATGTCTCAGCAAGCGATAGCCCCCTTCGACTTTCCGGATCATGAATACTCCGAAAGGCTCATTCCTCGTAGCTTAAGGGAAGTATCTTCGCCAAACCCTTCTCCTACAACAGCTGCCGTCGGTCGCGCCATTGCCGCAGCTGGGCCACTGCCGGGTGGATCCACATCTGGATGGAAGAACCTGCGGACCAAGCTCATCGTGGCGGTAGTGCTACTCGCTATCGCGATATCAGCCATTATCGGCGAAGATACGTCCATCAGCTCGGGGTGGCAGGGATTGGCCGTCGCAGTCTTTGTCCTCGTGCTCGTGGTAGCGGCAGGGAGACAGATTCGGTCCATTCGCAGTTCAACGTGGGGCGCACGCCGGCTGGGCACCGCCTCAGAAAAAGGCTGGATTGAGTACTATCCCGCTCTGCTCAGCGAGATCTGGCAGACCGGTCGGCACGTGCCGCATGCCGATCCCACCGAGTACTACTACAAAGCCAAGGTGCGCCTCTTCCTTCCCGACGGCACGGTTCAAGAAATCATCAGCGACGAGTTTGAATCCCACACGTCTCCCCGGGCCTTCCGCGAGCAAGGTATTGCCGTGGTGCGCTTCCAAAGCCAAGCTACCTTCGAGCACACCACGGGGTGGTACATCGCCGCCCACCTCGCTACTAAACCTTTTCGCCAGGCGAGCTTGCACAACGGTCTGACCCGCGAGCAAGTAAGTGCTGGCCTTAACACCGCGGCGTCTCCTGCATCCTAGATGTCCTTAACGCTGCCTTCACCATCGATGAATTCCAGAGGCGAGGCCGGGAAGCTATCGCGGCCGGCAACCTCGGTGATAACCTCAGCGACAAGCTCTCGGGAGGTCGTCAGCTTACCGGTGCGCTCTGCGTCCTTAGCTAGCACGGTGATACCGCGCGAAAGCTCCTCCGTCAGGGCTGCCGGGCCAAGGATAAGGTAATTCAAATCGGTTGAGTTGAGCTTGTTGTCCACCGCCTTCTTCGACTCCACGTAGGCATACCACTTCTCGTCCGCAGGATCGGTCGTGTTCTCCGTAGCACCCATGTAGGAAATCATGATGTAGGCGGGAGTGTTTTTACGCTCGGCTGCAAGCTTCTCTAGTCCTGCGATCGAGGCAAGTGCGGCATCGCGGTCCACCGCCCAGGTTACGTCAGCGCCAGCGCGGCCACCGTTTCCGGCACCCCACACGACGACGTCATAGTCAGCCAAAAGCTCTGCCCAGTCCTCGACAGAAAGCTCGGTGAGATCGCGCACCACTGCGGTGGCGCCGAGGGCTTCTATATCGGCAACCTGGTCGGGGTTACGGATAAGGGAATGGACGGTGAGGTTAGCGTCGACAAGCTTAGGCGCCGCCAAAAGCCCAACCTTGCCATGGCCGCCGATGTACAGAACCTTCTTGCGTGCAGTTGTTGTCGTATCAGTCATGAGCGCCACCGTACGCGCTGTCTGATCTCTCTGCAGGACCCCAGGACAGCTGGAAAAACGTACAGGCTACAATCTAGTCATGATCGCCATCATGACTGTTACCGGTGTCGATAACACCGGCATTATCTCCGCCGTGTCCACCGCCCTCGCAGAACTTAACGTCAATATCGTTGACGTCTCCCAGACGCTCATGTCTGAGTACTTCACCATGATCTTGCGCGTCGAATTCGATGAGAACGAGGTCAGCATCCAGCAGCTCCAGGAGCGGATGAACACCGTCGGTGAGTCCATCAAGCAATCCATTCGCGTGCAGTCGGAAGCGCTGTTCACCGCAATGAACGAGATTTAGGGACGATAACCAGTCATGCTTAACCGCTTCAATACCGCCAGCATTCTCGACACCATCGAGATGATCGAGAAGTACCGTCTCGATATCCGCACCGTCACTATGGGCATTTCGCTGCTCGGCTGCACCCGCTCCACTATGGAAGCCACCGCCGAGGCCGTGTACGACCTCGTGACATCCCGCGCCGCACACCTGGTTGAGGTGTGCGAGGGAATCGAGGCCGAGCTCGGCATCCCGATTGTCAACAAGCGCATCTCTGTCACCCCCATCGCGCTCATCGTGGCCGGTATCGAAGGAAACCCCGTGGACGTTGCCCGCGCGCTGGATCGCGCTGCCGCAGCGACCGGTGTTGACTTCGTCGGTGGCTACTCCGCGCTCGTCGAAAAGGGCGCAACGACCGCCGAAAAGGCGCTTATCCGTTCCATCCCGGAAGCCCTGGCAGAGACAAACCTGGTCTGCTCCTCGGTGAATATCGCTTCCTCCCGCGCCGGCATCAACATGAATGCTGCGGCACAGATGGGACGCATCATCAAGGAAGCTGCCGAGCTCACCAAGGAGCGCAGCGCCATCGGCTGCGCCAAGCTCGTGATCTTCTCCAACTCCGTGGGCGATAACCCCTTCATGGCCGGTGCCTTCCACGGCATTGAGGAACCGGACTGCGTCGTTTCCGTAGGTGTATCGGGCCCGGGCGTGGTCGATCGCGCGCTCGGCTCCCTTGAGGGCGCCACCCTCAACGAGGTCGCCGAAGAGGTCAAGAAGGCGGCCTTCAAGGTCACCCGCGCCGGCCAGCTCGTGGGTGAAATGGCTTCGGAGCGCCTCGGTGTCCCGTTCGGCATCATT
>NZ_KV819530.1:100456-235968 GCF_001815175.1 Corynebacterium sp. HMSC034H07 | reverse complement strand
TGTCCCGTTCGGCATCATTGACCTCTCCCTTGCTCCCACCGCAGAGCTGGGTGACTCCGTCGCGCACATCCTGGAGCACATGGGCCTCGACCAAGTGGGCACGCACGGCACCACGGCAGCGCTCGCACTGCTTAACGACGCCGTCAAGAAGGGCGGCATGATGGCCTGCTCCCGCGTGGGTGGGCTGTCCGGTTCCTTCATCCCGGTTTCTGAGGACAAGGGAATGATCGATGCGGTGCGCACCGGTGCCATCTCCATCGACAAGCTGGAGGCCATGACCTCGATCTGCTCGGTGGGACTAGACATGATCGCCATCCCGGGCGATACCTCTGCTGAGACCATCGCCGGCATGATCGCGGACGAAGCCGCCATCGGCGTGATGAACCATAAAACGACCGCCGTGCGCGTTATCCCCGCCCCTGGCACCAAGGCTGGCGACGAGGTCAACTTCGGCGGCCTTCTAGGCTACGCTCCGGTCATCCCGGTTAACCAGGTAGGCAACTCCACCTTCATCAACCGCGGTGGCTTCATTCCGGCGCCGGTGCACGGTTTCCGCAACTAGTCAGCGCACGAAAGTCTGCATCGCCGCCCAAAGCAATGGGGTGTCCTTAACGTGGCCGTCGCGAAACCACGCTTCCGCACGGTCACGTTGCCACAAGTTCATTGCACGCGCCGGATTAGATGAATCTAATGCTTCATCGGCTGCAAGAATCAGTCGCCGCAACGGTGTAGAGGGAAGGTATGAATCCGTGGGTATCGTCCACGAAGCAGCGATGACGTACTGAGCGCCCCGCAAATGCGCGGCCAAAGACAAACCCATGGGTTCGAGAAAAGTATGGTCGGTACCAGAACCACACCCAATGAATGCCACGTGTTCAGGGAACACGAACTCTTCATCGCTTAGAATCTCACCGGCGGTCAACGGATCGTGCTGCCCCGTGTCATCAACACAACACAAGTGGAGTGCTGATGATGCCCCTGAGGAGGTGAGGTCCTGTCCCACGCTAACGTGTCCCACGTACAGAAAAGCGGAAGCTTTAGGCAGTACGGACTTGAGCCACCGGCGATCTAGATCACTACGTCTAGCTAGTTCAGAGAAAACGGTCGCTGTGGGAATAAGGTTTCCAGTTCGCCGCCCTAAAAGTGCTGCTAGTTCATCGTTGTCTTGGGGTGGTCCCAGGACCGAGCCCAGCGCCGAAGTCGGTTGGTATCCAGGAACTTTAGGATCGATGACAGCTACAACCCCGCGCCGTGTTCCGTTAACACGCAAACGCGAAGCTCCTTTATCGCGGCGTTTCGCAAGGCGGGAAGCATTGCGGGGAATAGCTATAGCGACGTCCGCAAAGTCCAAAAGTAGCGTACGATGATTTCCTGCAGTTTCTGTTTGAATACGCAGGAGTGCCCATGGAATCCGAGCTGCAGTTGGAGATACATGGATCTTCATGCAAACGCGCTCGGCGCCATGCCCAGAACGTCGAATTAACGCTTGGGTCAGTTCAGTGGGAAGAAGACCATCAGCTAGTCTTGCCCCAAAATCCGCCGATTCTTGTGGAGAGGCCAATGGACCACTCAAGGCGCGGTCGAGCGCTTCCTCCGCAGATTCAGCAGGGCGAGCATTGGGCAATGCCTCCTCATAAAAGTTGAGAAGAGTCTGGCGTAGCGCTGGGTCAAGACGAGACGCGTGCGCGTCTTCCTCTCCTTCCCAGCGCCACGTGATCCAGCAAGTGCTTGCCTCAGCAAACCACAAGGTCAGGACTTGTTGCCCACTCACCACGTCTTACCTTGATTAACCGCAGGTAATCTTCAATTCGAACGGCTTCGTTTCCATGCTGGTCGGGTTTTGTGGATCGGTCACAATGCCCTCACCCGACACGGTGTAGCTGTCGCCGTCCTTCGTCGCCGTAGCGGAGCCCATCGGGCTACCCTCAGCGTAGGCCAGGGTATTTCCATCTGCATCCATCATTCCGACACCCTTCACCGTGGGGTTATCATCGGTGGAAAGCATTGCGGAGATACCAGCTGTACCGGAACCTACTGCGAGATTCATCGTGCCAGCTGCCTCCTGGCATACGATGGTTTCGTCTTCTACCACGATGGCCTGGCCATCAACTGTGGCTTCATAGCTTCCACCGATTGAAGCGGTCTTCGCATCTGCATTTGCAGACTCATCTTCGCTGTCGTTTGATTCTGCATTCGCATCAGAATCTGTACTAGAGTCTTCAGTCTTTTCAGCCTCGTTGGCAGCAACTTCGGTGGTAGCGTCCGCAGACTTTTCGCCGTTGTCGCCTTCAGATTGAGAACAGGCAGCGAGCGTTGTCAACGAGACGGCGGCAAGAAGAGATACGAGAGACTTAGTGATCTTCACTGGAGTTCCTTTCTTTGCATTTAGCTGTGCATTCGAGTGCCAGCTAGCCTCAGTATTGGAGAATGCTAGCTCTACCACTCACAAAACTGGTCCCCCAAAGGGGGGGGGGGATTCGATGCCTTCAATCAGTAAAGAGCAACGCACTCTTCGGCAAAGCTCAACCTGTCGCGAGCTCGCAGTCGCTCCTGAGCAAAGGCCCTAATACGGTTGCGCACTTCCTGGCTCTCGTTGACATCAACCCCAACTTGTACGACCACGTCAGTCCAATCTTGAAGCCATACCTCAGCTACCGTGAGACCTAACGGCACAGACGCGAATCCCCGCTTGTCGAGATATCCGTGGGCTAATTCCTCAGGTCCGCGAAGCACCCGCACCTCAAGGCCTTCACCGTTTGACTGCTTATCAGCGAGTAATACTTGGATGTCTAGCACCGGATTCGGAGCCGCTTCGACATGCCATTGAACGGGATTCTCTGTCGCATCAACTACATGTGCTGGCAGCCCTTGCCACGCCGGGGAGGATGTACCACTAAAAATGGGGCCCGTGATCGCACACTCTTGAACTGTGCCCGCGACCAAAGCATAGTCAGATTGTGCCTGGTTGTCCCTTGTTCTGTTTAAGGACACTGAGGTGTCCTCAGTACGAGAAAACTGATACCCGTCGACGATTGTTTCTACCTGCATAGCCACGTCGTTCATCTCACGAACCAGCCCCTCATCACTCAGCTTGGGTACCCCATCAACGGCACTGGTCGGCCACCAATCTCGTAGCCACTGCCCATGAGCGAGCTTTCGAAGCGCCAGTAACGTCTCCAGATTCCATTGAGCAGCGGCATTGAATGCTTTTCGCATGTTGGGGTTCTGCGCCGACTGTACAAATTCAACATGGGCAGGCTCTCCGATGAGTTCCCACAGCCAATCGCATTCGTCTTCGTCAGTGATCGTGATGCGTGGCCGGCTCCTTTCGGGCTCGTCGATATTCCACTCCAATAGCGCTCCCCTAGCTTCAACAGCTTGGATAAGTGGAAACTCTGAGAAACTAATAACGCCCGATGACCAGGCTCCATCTTTCAATGTCCACTTCATCAGGAGCTCCTCTCAAGAGACTTACGGATTCTTGCGCGGTGGTCAAGAATGACAGAACGGGTAATGCCGGTCAGCAATTCTTTAGGGCTTTCAGCCGGGGGACGTGGCCTAATTTCGCGACCGTGTAGTCGAGACCATAAGCGGTTCAACCAAGGCTTCCAGAAATCTTGCAAATCAGCAACGATCTTGGTTTGGTCAGCATGGATGGCTCCCCCAGCACATAATTGGCGTCGCAAGTGCATTACATATGCCTCCCTCCGTATTCTTTGCTGGAGCTCGCCTACAAACCCCTCTGCCGCTCCGACGTCGTCAGAATCAACGTGAAGCAGCGGAGTTAGCTGAGGTGCTATCACCGTGCCAACAAGGAATAGCGCTTGGCTTCGGGCATCGTGGAGGCCAAATGCATCCACTGCCCTTTCAATCTCTTCGATCACGATTTCCGCAGCTCCGACCTCAGAGTCTGCGTCCCGATGCCGAATTAACGCTGCCCGCACGCGCTGCTCAATGGTGCGGTCAAGCGGAAGAAATGCCGAACCTAACAACTCCGGTGGAACAAGGGGATCCTTCTCAGAAAGAGAAACTGTTTGCGTTTTAGGGACAATAGCTTCCAGAAACTTCCCAATAATTCCTTCTTGATCTCGCATTTCAAAAGCGATAGCCCGAACGTCTTCTGTAGCCACAAAGGCTTCAAGACTCTCCCCTGACTGATCAAGAAGAGCAAGCGCTAGCCGTTCACTAAGTCCATGAGTTTGAGGGGGTACTCTTCTGTTGTACCAAGAGGAAGTCCATGTCTTCTCCGCATAGTCATGCGTTTCCTTTGACCTCAGCACCTCCATCACTTCTCTCGTGCTGGGGCCAATCGTGTGTATGGAATCTAGTAGTGCACTAACGAGCTCGCTTACATCGCCCTCGGGGGCTCCCCTAGTAATGGCGAGCTCATAAGCTCGGGGATAATAAAGCTCCTGGGGATTCCCTTCCGAGATTCCCAGTGCTTGTCTCATTTCCTTGAACTCGAGATACCACAAGGACGTCCATGACAACGCCTCTCGGGAATCAACCAGAAGCTGGTACATCTCGGCAGCGTCCGCGGGGTTCAACAGTGCCTTGGCGAGATGCTTTCGTTCCCGCGGCCTAAAAACTAGTGGATCAAGTAGACATTTCTGTGTTCGTGCCAGAGGCAGACCCTTCTTATTTACTAGCGCAGGTGCGTCAATCTCTGCGGCGGTCCACGCATCCGCAATTACTGCAGTGCGTGGTCTCAAGTTAGCCATGGGCTTCGTTACCTCTCAACATAAGTGTCCAAATCATCGACAACAAATTCCAATCTGTGCTGAGATTATAGTGTGTTCGATTCCATAAAAGTGCGTACTTCGGCACGAGCTTTCAGAGCTCGATGTGAGGAAGCAAGCTCGAAAATGCGGGCTGGCGACGATTCGTGGCGAGAAACCCCTGTCCATTGGAATTCCACGAAATTAACTAATTCGGAACAGTGTTCTAAGGGTGTCTCTGAGCTCAGCAACCTGCTCTTAGAATTTCCTCAAGTCACTCGTGAAGCCAACCTTGCTTTGTCCATCGACGTTCTCCACGGAGCCCTTTCCACTATTGAGAGGAAAAAGCTAAGGGTCGACGACCCGTCTCAGTTGATGCGCCTCGAAGACCAACAATGGGTAATCACATTCAGCGTCGCTCAATCGCTTCGTTTCGCCAATAAGCTAGAGGAAGCCGAAAAGAGAGTCGCTGCACTCGAAGAACTAGCTCCGCGAACACTTGAACCTGTACAACGCACTTTCCTAACAAAAATTGAACGTGCTGCGTTGTTTATGTGCCAAGGACAACACAATCAGGCCGCTATAGCCTATCGAAACATACAAGCCTTAGCTCGAAGTCTCGGCACTTCTTATCTTGGAATCGTTCTTTTAGGAGTGGCACAAACCGAAATGATGCTTGGTGATTATGCCGCTGCTGAGCTAAACCTCAACCGTGCAGAACCTTTGATAGGCGAAGATCC
Source organism: Corynebacterium sp. HMSC034H07 (assembly GCF_001815175.1). Taxonomy (NCBI): domain Bacteria; kingdom Bacillati; phylum Actinomycetota; class Actinomycetes; order Mycobacteriales; family Corynebacteriaceae; genus Corynebacterium; species Corynebacterium sp. HMSC034H07. Next base: position 230,510 of record NZ_KV819530.1, on the reverse strand, counting down.
GAACCACGCGCCAACCCTGCAACTTACACGCGCTTATTTGCGTCTCTTGAGCGCACATCCAGAGTGGGTTAGCAGTGTTTCGCTTGCTATCGCACAAATTGGAACAACCATAGTCACGGTTGAACCGCAAGTTAGCAAACAAATAATGCTTATACAGGCACACCGATTACATCTAGAAGGCCGCCACGATGAAGCTTTACATACCCTCGAAGCGTGTGCAGCCCTGGCGTACGACCAACATGACGTTTGTTTCTTCTCTGATGTCTTGCAACAGCAGGCTTTCGTACACCAACGCCTTGCACATGCCACTAGCGATGTTGATGAGGCCGCACAACATCACCGGATCGCGATGCGAAAGCTCTCGCAGGCCCGCGCCATTCGTCAGGAGCACGGGCACAAATTGTCTACGGCATCGATCGATGTGACGGCAGCCGAGTATATCGTTCAATGGCACGATCGCTATCACGGTGTGTCTCACAATGAACTTAGAGAAGCCTTCCAGCGCATCATCGCGGCTATGCGGACTATTTATAGCGTCAGCCAAAGCATTGCGGAGAGCAGAACCCGCTATAGGTTTGTACGTTCAAGGTTGCGACATGCCTTTGAAGCCTCTTGTTCATTGGCACTTTTCCTTGGGGATACTCCAGCGCTTTCCGCCCTCATCGTAGAAGCCACCGCACAGTATGACTGGAGCGTAGTTCACAAGGCTGACACCGATAACTGAGAACAACCTATCCGGTGGATGAGGAGTTGGCCTACTAGTTTTCGAATGTCGGCGCTGTTGCCCCGGGCCCCCTCATTGAGGCACCCAATACTCTCCTGTTCCTCAGTAAGCCGGCCCAAGCATCACCAGACGGCTCCCCATGGCAGCACGCTCTCCCGACGAAGGTAACGAAGGTCCGTTTTATGGTGCTGCTTCTCGGTAATCACTAGCGTTGCGTAGTTGCGCCTCAAGCTCCGCAATTATCGGCAAGGCCAGCTCGTGGGTGAAATGGCTTCAGAGCGCCTCGGTGTCCCGTTCGGCATCATTGACCTCTCCCTCGCCCCCACCGCGGAACTAGGTGACTCCGTCGCGCACATCCTTGAGCACATGGGCCTCGACCAGGTGGGCACGCACGGTACCACGGCGGCGCTGGCGCTGCTTAACGACGCCGTCAAGAAGGGCGGCATGATGGCCTGCTCCCGCGTGGGTGGGCTGTCCGGTTCCTTCATCCCGGTTTCTGAGGACAAGGGAATGATCGATGCGGTGCGCACCGGTGCCATCTCCATCGACAAGCTGGAGGCCATGACCTCGATCTGCTCGGTGGGACTAGACATGATCGCCATCCCGGGCGATACCTCTGCTGAGACCATCGCCGGCATGATCGCGGACGAAGCCGCCATTGGTGTGATGAACCATAAGACAACCGCCGTGCGCGTCATCCCTGCCCCTGGCACCAAGGCTGGCGACGAGGTCAACTTCGGCGGCCTTCTAGGCTACGCTCCGGTCATCCCGGTTAACCAGGTAGGCAACTCCACCTTCATCAACCGCGGTGGCTTCATTCCGGCGCCGGTGCACGGTTTCCGCAACTAGTCAGCGGACGAAAGTCTGCATCGCCCTCCCAATAATCACGTAAACCAACAAGTGCTGGCCTCTACACACCACAGGGTCAGCACTTGTTGTCTATTCACCCCGACTCACTCCGATTAGCTGCAGGTAATCTTCACTTCGAATGGCTTCGTTTCCCCAGTGGTTGGATTACTCCCATTAGACAAAAGGCCTTCACCCGACATCGTGTAGGTGTCGCCTTCCTTCGATGCCGTGGCGGAACCCATCGGGCTGCTCTCGGCGTATGCCAGCGTGTTACCCTCCCCATCTACCATTCCGAGAGCCTTGACCGTTAGGTTTTCATCAGTACTAAGCACGGCGGTAATGCCGGCTGTACCAGCCCCTTCGGGTGCTACGGTCAGGTTCATCGAACCAGCTGCCTCTTGGCATAGGATAGTTTCGTTTTCTACCTCGATCGCCTTTCCATCGACAGTGGCTTCATAGCTGCCGCCTGTTGAACCGGACTGATCGTCTGATCCTGCAGTGGACTCTGCGTCGGAGTCAGTGCTATCGGCAGACTCTGAGGTTGCGGCGGAATCTACGTTGGTGTCTTCGGAAGTTTGCTCTCCTCCAGCTGCAGCTTGGGTGGTATCAACTGCTGATTTCTCGCTGACGTCACTGTCAGATTGTGAACACGCGGCGAGCGTTGTCAACGCGATAGCCGCTACAAGAGACGTAATAGACTTGGCTATTTTCATTGGCTTTCCCTTCTTTGAGTTTGGCCACTCATGCGTGACGCAGGTAACACAAACACTAGTGAAGGTTCGTTTAGCGGGGCGCAGACATGCTCCCCCACGCAGGGGTAATCATTCTCAATGGTGTTGATCAATGAAGAGTGACGCCCCCTACGACTAGTCCACTCCACTGACCGCTTGACCCTCACACAATGTGAGGGTTTAGTTTGGTTCTATGAAGATCTCAGACGTTGCCGCGGTCGCTGGTTGCTCAGTGCGATCCGTGCGCCATTTGCACGAGACAGGTGCGGTTCCCGAACCAGCACGCACCAGCGGAAACTATCGCGATTACTCGATCTCTGATCTCGCCGCAGTTGTTCGTGCGCGAGCGCTGATCGACGCCGGCGTTGCCGTCGCTGATGTCTCCTCTCCCGACGCCATCGAGCGCTCGTTCGCCATTGTGGACGAAAGAATCGCTCGTCTGCAGCGACAACGTGAGAAGCTGCGTGCTTTAGCCGCAGCACCTCATGGAACCCCCAACGATATTCGAGAGTCCTTGAGCGAAGTTATCGAAGACCCAGCAATGCTGCAGCTGGAATTGGACTCCTGGGATCTCATGGCGCTTACCGGCGTCGCTACATCAGCGACCTGGGAACAGCTTCGAAAGAACCTCGCTGACGACGATTGCCGTGCAGTTCTCCGCAGAGTTGAAACTTTGTGGCGAGAGCTTGGCTCGCTGTCCCCGCGTGATTGTCGGGTTGCGCTTATCGTCGAGAAGCTGCGCAACGTGAGCGAACACGGGTTGATGCGAGGAATCTACCCAACGCTGCAGCCTGGGAACGCTTTGCTCACCGTGACTGATGCGCCGACGACTGGTGCGCAAGGTGTAGCACTCGAGGCTTTGGCTGGAGGATCACGTGACTAGCGTCTGGCGATGTGTAGAAAGGCATCCTGGATTTCGCCTTGCCAAGTATGAATTGGGCCTCTACCGGGATCTGTGGCGCTGGATGCGAGGACAAACGCTACTTCCAGTTGGCGCCGTGGCACTTCCCCACCCTCCTGGAAGGCTCCACATGCTTGGCTTCATCACCGCGATATTGCTGGTTGAAATGGTAGTTGTTCACCTTCTTTTACCTGCGGGCGTTCTGCGAATTGTGGCATTGCTGTTGTCGCTGTGGGCCATCATCTTTGTGTGGGGCCTGATTGCCGCTGAACGCATTCGCCCCAGTTATGTCACCGAAGACCTCACGGTTTTGCGGCGCGGGAAAACAATCTTCGTTGAGGTACCGATGGCTTTTGTCCGCACCACACAGGCGGACCGCACCTTCGAATCAGCGGTTATCCTAAGCAACGACGAGCTCATAGTAGGCGGCCCAGCCGGGACCGATACTCTCCTCGACCTCAGTGAGCCGGTCCAAGCATCACCAGACCGCTACCCATGGCAGCGTGTTCGCTCGATGGAGGTTACGAAGGTGCGCTTTTATGGTGCTGCTTCTCGGTAGTCGCCAGCGTTGCGTAGTTGCTCCTCAAGCTCCGCAATCATTGGCAAGGCCAGCTCCGCGCGTTCGGCATCAATTCCCCACTTCTCCGGTTCACTGCGGACCATGTGGGCTGTGGCCTTGAGAAAGCGGGCGAAGTTTTCCACGACGGCGCGGTTGTTGTTGCGCACGCCTTCGGTAAGCACGGTATTGCTTAGCCTTTCGATCCAGATTTCGAGGATGTGAGTCGAGGTGCTTTTGCCAATTGTGGTGCAGGCAGCACGCGCAAGCCGCAAGCCCTCATCGTCATGCCACACTCCTCCGGGGGCGCGAAGGCGGCACGAGATGATCGCTGCGCCTTCGACGGCAGGGATCCTCCCCTTGCGAACACAGGTTTCTACATAGTCAGCGCCGCAACCAACGGCCATAATAGGGCCGATGTCTTTAACAATGCCGCGTGTGTCATCCTCCGTGACATACCACGCGCGGAAGGTGAGGTAGTCCTCATAGCGGAAGTGGCCTGCCTCCGCCAGCACGTTGAGCAACCGAGCGGACAAAGCCTTCGTCCACACCTTGTCTGTACGCAGGTAGCCGCTGAGGCGTTCACGAATTTGATCAAGATGGTCATCCCACTGACCAGACTCAATGCCCTCTTTCAATTCGGTATAGGCCCAGTCCACGCGGACCTCAGGTCGTTTGCTCACTAATCCGGTGAGCAACGGTTCAATAACGGAATCGAGGTTATTGGCGGTGTTCATGACTTCTTCCTCTCCTGCGGCAGCACGCCGGGGTCTGACCACTTCTAGACCCTGTGCGTGGGAAGCGGAAGGACCCAAGAGAAGAGTCTTGAGCGGTGTGTGGTTGTGGCCCCGATTCTAGCGCACTATAGGTTTACTGGAAGACCAAGAAGAGATGCTGCGCGCAGAAATTCTCGATGGGCGGTGCCAACATCGACGGCGGTAACCAGCGCGGCATTAGCGGCCCGATCCCAGTGACCGCGCAGGTCCGCCACGCTCGTTCCGCGCAACCATTCCGGTTCACTGACTACCCGTACGGTGGTCGCGGTGGAAAAGAACGGGACCTTCTGCAACGCCACCATGCAGGTGAGCAGATCATGTATCTGAGCCTGATAACCCGAGCCGTGCGCCTCGTGGAACTCGAAGTAGAAGCGCATGATCTCCGGTAGAACGTCCGCCACTGGGTGCTGCGCGAGCGCTTCACGCAGCCGTTCCAGCTGCGTCGGGCCGAGGAGCATCGTCTCAGTGACGTTGAGTGGGCACAGCGTGGTGGGCCTTGAGGTGGATTCAAAGAAGTCGCGCGCAGCATGCGGGTCGACCCAGAAGTTCCACTCCGCCGTTGGCGTGGTGTTGCCGGGATAGTTCACAGCACCACCCATGATGGTGACACCGGAGAAGCAGGCGTAGTCGGCAGCGTGCTCCGCAGCAAAGTGCGCGGCATTGGTCAATGGTCCGGTCACGATGAGCTGCGCGTTGCGGTCCGCAGCTTCGGTCCAAATGCTGGTCCACTCGGCAGGCTCAGCACTAGCGTGCCCCTCCGGCACGCTCAGGTACCCAAGACCGCTTGGGCCGTGAGTTTCCGGAGTGGTTACCAGCTCCACCTGGCTGGGCTCCGGAAGCCCCGCCGCGACGGGCACCTCATCCAGGCCACACAGTTGCAGGATGTAGGCAGCATTGCGGGTGGTCTGTTCAATCCCGACGTTTCCAGCGGTGGTAGTAACACCGACCAGTTCGATCTCTCCGGCGCGGTGAAGCGCGGCGAGGTAGATCAACGCTAGGGCATCGTCGATACCGGGGTCGCAATCAAGGAGAACAGGCTGGGCAGTCATGCCCGAAATTCTATTAGGCCAATTCCACGATCTCCATGTACTCGTCGTTCCACAAATCCTCATCGCCATCGGGCATGATGATGACGCGCTCCGGCTTGAGTGCCTTGACCGCACCTGGGTCGTGAGTAACCAAGACCACGGCACCTGTGTAGGTGCCTAGGGCATCGAGCACCTGCTCGCGGGACTGGGGGTCTAGGTTGTTCGTGGGCTCGTCGAGAAGCAGCACGTTGGCGCGTGAGGACACCAGCGTTGCCAGCGACAGTCGGGTTTTCTCACCACCGGAGAGCGTTCCGGCAGGCTGTTCCAACTTGTCACCGGAGAACATGAAGGCGCCCAGCAGTCCACGCAAGTCCTGCTGGCCGGCATCCGGGCAGGCCTCGATGGTGTTTTCCCACACGGTTTTGTCTGGGTCGATGTTGTCGTGCTCCTGAGCAAAGTAACCGATGCGCAGGCCGTGCCCGGAGACGATGCCGCCTTCGCCATCGGTGCGCTCCACGCCCGCCAGAAGCTTGAGCAGAGTCGTCTTGCCCGCACCGTTATAGCCCAGCACAACCACGCGGGAACCCTTGTCGATGGCCAAATCGACACCGGCAAAAACCTCCAGCGAGCCATACATCTTTGTCAGGCCCTTGGCGTTCATCGGAGTCTTGCCGCAGGGAGCAGGTTCGGGGAACTTGATGTGGGCAACCTTATCGGCCACGCGGACGTCATCAAGCTCGTTCATCATGCGCTCTGCACGGTGCAGCATCTGCTTGGCGGCGGCGGCCTTCGTGGCCTTCGCTCCCAACTTGGCGGCTTGCTTGTGCAGGGCTGCGGCTTTCTTTTCCGCGTTGGCGCGCTCGCGGCGGCGACGAGCCTCATCGGTGGCGCGGGCATCAAGGTACTTCTTAAAGCCCATGTTGTAGACGTCTGCTTCGGCGCGAACGGCATCGAGGAACCAAACCTTGTTGCACACGGCCTCCAGCAGATCGACGTCGTGCGAAATCATCACGAGGCCACCCTCATGCTTGGACAGAAAGCCGCGCAGCCACGTAATCGAGTCCGCGTCGAGGTGGTTGGTGGGCTCGTCGAGAAGCAGCGTTGTCTGGGACTTGCCTGACCCAGCCGAAGCTGCGAAGAGAATTTGCGCCAGCTCCACGCGGCGGCGCTGACCGCCGGACAGCGTCTTAAGCTGCTGGTCGAGCACACGCTGCGGCAGCCCCAAGTTATCGCAGATCTGCGCGCATTCGGAGTCCGCCTCATAGCCACCTAAGGTGTGGTACTCCTCCTCCAGGCGGGAGAACTTACGAATGGCCTTGTCGCGGAATTTATCGTCCGTGGCGGTTTCCATCAGCTCTTGTTGCTTGGCCATGCGGCGCTTGATCTCATCCAAACCGCGCGCAGAGAGTACGCGCTCACGCGCAGTCTGCTCAATATTGCCCTCGCGGGAATCCTGCGGCAGGTAACCAATGGGACCTGATCGCGTCACCGAGCCACCATAGGGCTCGGTCTCCCCCGCCAGGATGCGCATGGTGGTCGTCTTGCCCGCGCCGTTGCGCCCGACCAGGCCGATGCGATCCCCCGGCTGCACGCGAAGGTGCTGGCCGGGGGCGTCGAGAAGCGTGCGTGCGCCCACGCGCACCTCGAAATCATTGGTCACAATCACGTCGAAACAGTCTAGCAACCAGGGTAGTTAATCCCGAACCGGCGGCAAGGACGCTTCAGCTTGTATCTGGGAATCCAGAGTGAAGAGCACCTTGGAAAACCTGGTTCCTGTTCGGCGCGTTTCACTTATGCATGAAGTTCGATGTGACTAGATTGGCGTCATGAGCACATCAGACACATCGAGATCTCCATTAATCCTCGCGATTACCGCATGTCCGACCGGAATCGCCCACACCTACATGGCCGCTGAGAACCTGGAGGCTGCTGCCGCTGAACTGGGTTACCGCATCAAGATTGAGACACATGGTTCAATTGGCGTCGAAGGCACTTTTAGCTCTCAGGACATCGAGGAAGCCGATGCCATCGTGATCGGTGCCGACACCGTCATTGCAAAGGACCGCTTTCGCGGAAAGCGCCTAGCAGCCACTGGTGTCGATGAAGCTATTAAGCATCCAAAGGAACTCCTCACTCGCGCACTGTCAGCGGCGAAGTGGCAAGAGGAGACTTCGAGCGAAGCGGTACAAGGGAATCAAGGCGTAGAGACCTCCGGCAGCGCCACTGGGTTCCGTGCCGTGAGTGAGACCCTCTACAAGGCGCTAATGAATGGTGTCTCCCACATGATTCCGTTCGTGGTCACCGGTGGTCTCCTCATCGCGGTAGCACTCTCAATCGGAGGAACACCCACGCCCGAGGGCCTGGCTATCCCCGAAGACTCCTTCTGGAACACCCTGAATGAGCTTGGCGGCCTAGCCTTTTCTCTCATGGTGCCGATCCTTTCCGGTTATATCGCGGTCGGCATTGCGGACCGCCCCGGTTTAGCGCCGGGACTCATCACTGGTCTTATCGCTACGACCGGCTCGCTTTACGGCTCTGAAGCTGGAGCGGGCTTCCTAGGCGGCATCGTCACAGGCATCCTGTCAGGCTACGTAGCCCTGGGAATCAAAAAGATTCCCGTTAATAAGTACATCGCCCCGATTTGGCCGATCATCGTTATTCCGATCTTCACCACACTCATCGTGGGGCTAATCTTTATCTACTTTGTCGGTGCGCCAGTAGCCGGCGCCTTTGAAGCCATGACCGAGTACCTCGCCGGGATGGAAGGCTCCTCTGTCATTGTCCTCGGTCTCGTCATTGGCGCGATGATCGCTTTCGACATGGGCGGTCCCTTTAATAAAACTGCCTTCCTGTTCGGCGGGGGCATGATTGCAGCCGGCAATGCGGCTCCGATGGGCATGGCAGCTACCGCCATCGCTGTACCGCCCCTGGCGGTGGGTGTTGCGACCCTCGTACGCCGTGCTTGGTTCAATAAGGCGGAGAAGGACGCCGGTATCGCCGCGCTCTTCATGGGGTTCTTTGGCATCACTGAAGGCGCTATCCCTCTTGCGGCAGCACGCCCGCTGCAGGTCATCCCAGCCAACGTCATCGGTGGTGCGGTAGCAGGCGCCCTGGCAGGTGCATTCGGGGTCAAGGACCATGTCATGCATGGTGGCCCCATCGTTGCTGTGCTCGGGGCTGTCGACAACGTCGTGGGCTTCTTCATCGCACTGCTTATTGGTGTCGCTGTCTGTGCTTCCGTCATGCTTCTGTTGATCGGACTTACCCAAAATAGAAAAGCCCAGAGTAAGAATGAGAGCTCGGGTGAACGGGGTGAAGCGGGCATAGCTAAGGAGGATGTGTCAGAAGCATCGGTCCAGGAAGAACCTTTGCTTTCTGCCGACACGGTGAGCCTTGACCAAGACCTTGGCACGAATCGCAAGGAAACGATCGATTCGCTAGTCCAGCTTGTCTCCCCTCGGCTTTCTGATCCTTCCGCAGTTATCACTACGGCCCTAGAGCGGGAAGCGAAGCATTCGACCGGTGTGGGGCATGGAGTGGCTATCCCACATGCTCGTTGCGCGGGAGTGACAGTGCCGACTCTGGCCTTTGCTCGTCTTCCCGAGGGGATTACGTGGGCAGAGGGCGAGGAGCCAACGACGTTGGTCTTCCTCATTGCTGTGCCTGAGGATGCTGGCAAGCAGCACCTCAAGCTGCTTTCCAAGCTGGCGCGGGCGATCATGAAGGATGACTTCCGTACTCGCCTTCAATCCGCCGCATCCAAGGAAGAAGCGGTGGACATCATCTCCTCGGCTTTGGATCCGGCGACCTCACCCGCTTCGTCATAGCGGTGCGTTCTCAAGCTCTTAAAGCTACTTAAAACACCGCACATTAAGGAAAAAGAAACCGCCAGCCCGAGTGCGCTCAAGGTCGTGTTGTGAAGACCTTAAGCGCCTCGGACTGACGGTGATGGGGACTTGCAGCCGAAACTAAACGGCGAAGCCGAGGGCCTGGAGCATCTCGCGGCCCTCCTCGGTAATCATGTTCGGGCCCCACGGCGGCATCCAGACCCAGTTGAGCTGGACTGCCTCGGCGAGCTTGTTGCCTACGATGACATCCTCGATCTGTTCGCCGATGACATCGGTGAGAGGACAGGCCGGGGAGGTCAGCGTCATGTTAATGACGCAGGTGTTCTTGCCGTCAATATCGTCGAGCCAGACGTCATAGACCAAGCCCAGATCAACGATGTTGATTCCAAGCTCTGGGTCGATGACATCACGAAGGTACTCGGTGATATCGAAGGTCTTCGCAATCTGCTCTTCGGTCTGTTCAGGCTTGACAGCAGCGCCATCGAAGGAGGCATTCTGGTCCTGGTAAGGATCGGTGCTGCCACCGGTGGTTTCAGTGTTATCAGCCATCTACTTCTCCAATTCGTTCAACGCTTCCACGGTGGCGGCTTGGAAAGCCTTCCACCCGAGGAGAGCGCACTTAACACGGGCGGGGAACTTGGCTACGCCGGCGAAGGCGATGCCATCCCCAATAATCTCGTCATCACCCTCAACCTCCCCGCGGGAGGTCACCATCCTCTCGAACTCGGCTAGCTTGGCGTTCGCCTCCTCGAGGGGGATGCCGACGATTTCCTCCGCCATGACAGAGGTCGAGGCCTGCGAAATGGAGCATCCCTCGGCGTCGTAGGACACGTCCTCGACGGTTGTGCCGTCGGGGGAAAGCTTCACGCGCAAGGTGAGTTCATCACCGCAGGAAGGGTTGACGTGGTGAACTTCTGCCTGGCCTTCGCGCAGGCCAGAGAATTTCGGGTTCTTGTAGTGGTCCAGGATGACGTCCTGGTACATGGAATCTAGGTTCATTCGCTCACTCCAAAGAAGGTGCGGGCAGCCCGCACCGCCTCTATGAGGGCGTCGACCTCGTCCTCAGTGTTGTACAGGTAAAAGCTAGCGCGTGCGGTCGAATTAGCCTGGCACGCGCGGTGCAGCGGCCAGGCACAATGGTGGCCGGTCCGGATGGATACACCATGAGAGTCAAGAACCTGGCCTAGGTCATGCGGATGGATCCCATCCACGATGAAGGAGACCGCTCCTCCGCGATCCTCGGTGTTTTCAGGCCCGATGATACGCACGCCGGGGATGTCAGACAGCTTCTCCAAGGCCAGTGCAGTGAGTTTCTGCTCATGGGCGTGGATGGCCTCCATGCCCACCTCGCTCAAGAACTTCACTGCTGCACCAAGGCCCACAACCTGGCTGGTCATTTGGGTTCCGGCCTCGAAGCGGGTGGGTGGCGCGGCAAACGTCGAGCCTTCCATCTTGACTACTTCGATCATGGAACCGCCGGTGAGGAAAGGCGGCAGCTGCGCCAGCAGCTCTTGCTTACCGTAGAGCACGCCCACGCCGGTCGGCCCGCACATCTTGTGCCCAGAGAACGCGGCGAAGTCGACGTCGAGTTCGTGGAAATTCACCGGCATGTGCGGCACCGACTGGCAGGCGTCGAGAACCACCATGGCACCTACGGCACGGGCACGACGTACCAACTCTGCGACGGGAGCCACGGCCCCGGTCACGTTGGACTGGTGGGTAAAAGCCACGACCTTGACAGAGTCATCGAGCTCAAGCGAATCGAGATCAATGCGGCCGTCCTCGGTCATGGAGTACCACTTCAGCGTCGCGCCGGTGCGCTGGCACAGCTCTTGCCACGGCACCAAGTTCGCGTGGTGCTCCAGTTCGGTGACCACGACGGTATCGCCCTCACCGACGTAAAGCTCGCCGGCGCGCTCATCGCTGAGCACGTAAGCAACTTCATTCAGCGCCTCAGTGGCGTTCTTGGTGAAGGCGATCTCATCGCGGTCGGCACCAACGAAGGCGGCGATGGCCTGGCGAGCGGACTCGTACGCGTCATCGGCCTCCTCCGCCAGCTGGTAGGAACCGCGGTGCACCGGAGCGTTGGTGCCGAGCACGAACTCCTCCTCGGCCTTCCATACCGGCAGGGGACGTTGCGAGGTCGCTCCCGAATCCAGGTACACCAAAGGTTTACCGTCGCGCACCGTGCGCGAGAGGATAGGGAATTGTTCCCGAATCGCATTAACGTCTAGTTCAGGCATAGGTCCTTGTGCTCGGTTCTTTTTCTCTAGCGTGTCGTGGTGTGGTCTGTCGTGGTGTTACCGGGGTCGGCGGTACGGCCTACTTGAGGAACTGCTCGTAGCCGTCTGCCTCAAGCTGGTCGGCCAGCTCGGCGCCGCCGGTCTTGATGATCTGTCCGTCGGCGAAGACGTGAACGAAGTCCGGGACAACGTAGTTGAGGATGCGCTTGTAGTGCGTGATGAGGAGGATGCCGCCGTTGGTCTCCTCCTGATAGCTGTTGATGCCATCGGAGACGACGCGCAGGGCGTCGACGTCCAGGCCGGAGTCGGTCTCGTCCATGACGGCGAACTTCGGCTTGAGGATGTCGAGCTGCATGACCTCGTGGCGCTTCTTCTCACCACCGGAGAAGCCCTCGTTCACGGAGCGGTGTGCAAAGGACTTATCGATGGCCAGCTTCTCGCGGGCCTCGGTGAGCTCCTTGTTCCACTCGCGCAGCTTCGGAGCCTCGCCACGGATAGCGGTCACGGCGGAGCGCATGAACTGCGACATCTTCACGCCCGGCACCTCAGTCGGGTACTGCATGGCAAGGAAAAGACCAGCGCGGGCGCGCTCATCGACTTCCATCTCGAGGATGTTCTCGCCGTCGAGAAGCACCTCGCCCTCGGTCACCTCGTACTTGGGGTGGCCGGCGATAACGTAGGACAGGGTGGACTTGCCGGAGCCGTTGGGGCCCATGACCGCGTGGGTCTCACCGGAGTTGATGGTGAGGTTGACACCCTTGAGGATCGGCGTGGGCTCACCGTCCTCCTCGTGTGGGAGCACCTGCGCGTGGAGATTCTTGATTTCCAGAGTAGACATTGAGTTGGTACCTGCTTTCGGGAAGTTTTAAGCGTTGATCTTGGCGAGCTCGTCGACGACGCGGGATTCCAGATCCTCGCGCAGGGACTCGACCGGGATGCGGGAGATGACTTCGGAGAAGAAGCCGCGGATGATGAGGCGGCGTGCCTCGGCGGCAGGAATACCGCGGGACATGAGGTAGAACAGCTCAAGGTCATCGAAGCGGCCCACCGTCGCGGCGTGGCCAGCACCGACGATCTCACCGGTCTGGATCTCCAGGTTCGGGATGGCGTCAGCGCGCGCACCCTCGGTGAGGATCAAGTTGTTGTTCGTCTCATAGGTGTCCGTGTTGTTCGCATTCTTGCGGATGAGCACGTCACCGACCCAGCAGGTGCGGGCCTCTGGGGTGCGGGAGGCGGAGCCGGCCTCGGCCTTCTGCGCAGCAGTAGCACCCTGCAGAGCGCCCTTGTAGAAGACGCGAGAGCGGCAGTTCGGCACGTCGTGGTCCACCAGCAGGCGGTTCTCGAAGTACTGGCCGGCATCAGCAAAGTAGACGCCGAGCAGCTCGGCATCGCCACCGGGGCCATCGAAAACTACGCGCGGAACAAGGCGCACAATCTCGCCGCCAAAGATGGCGGTGTTGTGGCGCAGTACGGCGTCGCGGCCCACCTTCGCAATCTGATGGGACAGGTGCACTGCATCGTCTTCCCAGTCGGCGTCGACGACGACGGTGACCTGGGAGCCGTCGCCCAGCACGAACTCCACGTTGTCTGCGTGGGTACCGGAACCGACGTACTTAAGAACGATGGTGACCTCCGCGTGATTGCCCACGTGGATGGAGGTCGCACCAAAGGAGGTCACGCCCTCACCAGCGCCGGTGATGGTGATCTCCACCGGCTTATCCAGTCGTGCATCGGCGTCAACGCTGACGATCTGCGCCTCCGGCATGGAGCACCAGGCCTGAGCTGCAACGCGGTCAGCAGGTGCACCGGCGGTGCCGAGGCGGTCGTCGTCAGGCGCCACGGTCTCGGCCGTTACGCCCTCCGGGGCCACCACGTCAATCTTCTGGGCGGTTGCCGGCGCGAACTCACCATTGTGCAGCCCGCGAAGGTTACGCAAGGAGATGAAACGCCAGACCTCGTCGCGGCCGTGCGGGACCGGGAAGTCCTCGACATCGAAGGAGGTGAACTGGTCTCCCTTAGTGACGTCAGCCGGATTAAATTCGTTGGAAGCTACCACTTAGCCCACCGATCCTTCCATCTGCAGCTCGATAAGACGGTTCAGCTCCAGCGCGTATTCCATCGGGAGCTCCTTAGCAATCGGCTCGACGAAGCCGCGCACAATCATCGCCATGGCCTCTTCCTCAGCGATACCGCGGGACATGAGGTAGAACAGCTGCTCCTCAGAGACCTGGGAGACCGTTGCCTCGTGGCCGAGGGTGACGTGATCATTGCGGATGTCGTTGTACGGATACGTGTCCGACCTCGAGTCATTGTCCACAAGCAAGGCATCACACTCGACGTTGGCAGCGGAGTTCGTAGCGTTAGCGTTGACCTGCACCAAGCCGCGGTAGGCCGCGCGGCCGCCGTTGCGGGCCACGGACTTCGAGACGATGTTGGAGGAGGTGTTCGGCGCCATGTGGATCATCTTGGAGCCGGTGTCCTGGACCTGGTTATCGCCAGCAAAGGCCAGGGAGAGTACCTCACCCTTGGCGTGCTCGCCGGTAAGCCAGCAGGACGGGTACTTCATAGTGACCTTGGAGCCGATGTTGCCATCGACCCATTCCATGGTGCCGCCCTCTTCGACCTTGGCGCGCTGGGTCACCAGGTTGTAGACGTTGGTGGACCAGTTCTGAATGGTGGTGTAGCGGCAGCGGCCGCCCTTCTTCACGATGATCTCGATGACACCGGTGTGCAGCGAATCCGAGTTGTAGATCGGCGCGGTGCACCCCTCGATGTAGTGAACGTAGGCGCCCTCCTCCACGATGATGAGGGTGCGCTCGAACTGGCCCATGTTCTCGGTGTTAATGCGGAAGTAGGCCTGCAGCGGAATATCCACGTGGACGCCCTTCGGAACGTACACGAAGGAACCACCGGACCAGCAGGCGTTATTCAGCGCGGAGAACTTGTTGTCGCCGGCCGGAATCACGGTGCCGAAGTATTCCTGGAGGATCTCCGGGTACTCGCGCACCGCGGTGTCGGTATCAACGAAGATAACGCCCTGGGCCTCCAGGTCCTCGCGGATCTTGTGGTAAACCACCTCGGACTCGTACTGCGCGGCAACACCGGAGACCAGACGCTTCTTCTCAGCATCCGGGATACCCAGCTTGTCGTAGGTCTCCTTAATGTCGTCCGGCAGGTCATCCCAGGTTTGGGCCTGCTTCTCGGTGGAGCGGACAAAGTACTTAATGTTGTCGAAGTCGATTCCGGACAGATCTGGGCCCCAGGTCGGAACTGGCTTCTTGTTGAAGACGCGCAGAGCCTTCAGACGGGACTCGAGCATCCACTCCGGCTCGTTCTTCTTCCGAGAAATATCGCGGACGACGTCCTCACTCAAACCGCGGTGTGCTGCCTGGCCGGCTTCGTCGGAATCGTGCCAGCCGTACTCATAGCCGCCGATAGAGGAGATGATCTCGTCATCGCTCATCTTGGTTTCAAGGCCTGGTGCCGGTTGTGCCTGTGTCAAAGCCCGCTCCTTTCTAGTTCGATTAGTTCTTCCCCGGCTCCGCCGCGGAAGGCGGGACTGGGGTTAAGGGGATATTCGTGGTGCAGATTCCATGACCATCCGCAATGGAGGCCAAGGGCTGCACATGTTTGCCTAATAGCGCGGAGAAGACTTCCTGTTCAGCTTCACACAACTCCGGATGCTCGGCCGCCACGTGGGCGACCGGGCAATGGTGCTGGCAAATCTGTACTCCGTTGCCCACCGACGTCACCGTGGCCGCGTAGCCATGCGCGTCGAGCACTTCGGCCAGCTGACGCGCCACCTCCGGAACGGATTCCTGATCTTCTACCAGGGGCTTCACGTCCTCCACGAGGCGCTCGAAGCGAGCCTTGGCGAAGCGACGAACCGCCTCCGGCCCGCCCGCTTCACGCAGTGCGGTGAGCGCTTCCGCCGCCAGCTGATCGTAGGCGTGCCCAAATTGGGCGCGGCCCTGATCCGTGAGGCGGAAATGCTTGGCGGGGCGACCACGGCCCACCGACTGCCCAGGGCGGGCTGATGGGCGGCGATGCACCACCTCGGTGAGTCCTTCCTCCACCAAAATGTCTAAGTGCCGACGGATGCCGGCTGCAGAGAGACCGAGACGTTCACCCAGATACGACGCCGTTACCGGGCCGTCTTTTAGGAGCAACAACATGACGTGTCGGCGGGTGTCGCCCTCAGTCGAGCGAGTCTCCCTAGGGAGCTCCTTCGTCACGGTGTACACCTCCTTGAATGAAACACTCTCTCTTTAGACAACACTAGTGTTCCTTAATTCATTCCCGATTTCCACTCTTTCATTCGTGTCGCGGGCAGCTCGTCCTCTCTCAGCACCGAGCGACTAAGGTAGACACTCATGAATATGGAGCGCGATTACACCCGATCGGGGCGATTGCACCGCGTCTTTTGGGGCGTGCGCGATGAACTCCCCCGCATGGGCCTGCCCGGATCCCGTTCCGCGCTCTTGCACCAAGATTTTCCAGATTCTTCCGACGGTGCAGAGGGCGCCGCGCTTGGCGACGTCCACCGCCACACCATCGCCCAGCTGCGCACGCTCTTTAGCCTCCGGTGGCTCGGCACCATTGGTGCGCTACTCATTGCGCTCGGCGGATTGGGCGCCGGTGCGCTTCCGGTGGTGGGCAACCCCTATGAGTCTCTGCCTTTTGGCTCGCTCATGACGCGGATGCTGCAGTCAGCCTCCGCCATCGTGTTCATCGGGGTCGGTTTCATGGTCACGGCGTGGATTTGCATGGCACCGCTGGTGGGCGCGCCCCTGCGCCTACAGAAGCCGGCCAAGGTTCGGCGCTTTAGCCACTCGCCCCGGGTGGTCACGCAGAGCCAGATGTGGCGCACCTGGCTAGGGTGGGTTCTCCCGCTTTTGGTGACCGCTCCCCTGTTCACGCAGGACATTTACTCCTACCTCGCTAACGGCTCCATCGTGCTCCAAGGCCTCGATCCCTATTCGGCGGGGCCGGTGGAGCTACTAGGCGCCGATAACGACCTGGCCCGCTCCGTCCCGTTCATCTGGGCGAACTCACCTTCCCCTTATGGCCCTGTGGCGCTAGGTGTAGCGGCGGTGGTCAGTTGGCTGACCAACGACTCCATTATCTGGGGTGTTGTCCTGCACCGGGTACTGTCCCTCGTCGGTATCATCGCCGCCGGTTGGGCCATCGCGCGGCTTGCTACGCGCTGCCGAGTATCCCCGGAGGCAGCGCTGTGGCTGGGCATCCTTAACCCTTTGACCATCCTCCACCTCGTCGGAGGCATCCACAATGAATCCTTCATGCTGGGGCTAGCTCTCGTCGGTGTGGAGCTGGGGTTGCGGGCGGTTAACGATTCCCACGAGGCCCGCTGGCGAGCATGGTCGCTGTTTATCGCATCTGGCGTCCTGATCTCGTGTGCCGGAATGGTCAAGGTGACTGGCTTTATCGGCCTCGGGTTCGTTGGCATGGCGGCGGCACGCAGGCTCGTCGACAAGCACGGCGTGTCCGGCGTGCGGGCAGTGCTGGGCGCCGGGGCCGCGCAGCTTCTCCTGCTTGCCACCTCCATCGCCGCAGTGACGGTACTCACGGGGATCGACATTGGTTGGGTCTTTGGCCAGGGCGGCGCGGCCACCATCCGGTCGTGGCTGTCTGCGACGACCTCCGTAGGCGTCGGCGCCGGCTTCCTTGGGATGCTGTTGGGATTGGGTGATCACACCGAGGCCATCCTCACCGTGACCCGGACTGTGGGCGTCATCATTGCCGCGGGCTTTATGATCCGCATGCTCTTTGCCACCTACCGCGGCGCCATCCACCCCGTGGGCGGCCTGGGGGTATCGACCTTCGTGCTCGTGGTGTTCTTCCCCGTCGTCCAACCCTGGTACATCCTGTGGGCGGTGCTGCCGCTGGCGGCTTGGGCCAACCGACGCTTCTTCCGCATGGCTGTGATCATCTACTCCGGGTTCATGAGTTTCATCGTGCTTCCCCGCGGCCTCGGCCTTCCCCCAGGGACAGTCTTCGTCATTTACCTCGCCGCCTTGGTGACATTCCTCGTCCTCGCCGGCGTGGGGTGGGTTGCTTTGCGCAGGGCGGGCGTGCGTGTCCTAAACTAGCGATTCGTGACTACATCAGCTCTTGTCTTAGATAACGTCATGAAGACCTATGGCGACGTCAACGCAGTGAACGGGCTGAGTTTCCGCGCCAATTACGGCGAGATCCTGTGCTTGCTGGGCCCTAACGGTGCAGGTAAGACCACCACCATCGAGATGTGTGAGGGTTTCAAGAAGCCCACGTCGGGCCGCATCGAGGTGCTGGGGCTTAACCCCGCGCGCAATCCCGATGCCGTGCGCTCCCGCATCGGCATCATGCTGCAGGGCGGCGGCTCCTATTCCGGAATCAAAGTCAAGGAGATGCTTGAGCTTAGCGCCTCCTATAACGAGAATCCCTTGGACCCGGAGTGGCTGCTGGACACGCTCGGACTGCGCGGGGTGGCGAAGAGCAGCTACCGCCGCCTGTCCGGCGGGCAACAACAACGTCTCTCCCTAGCCCTAGCGATCATCGGGCGCCCAGAGTTGGTCTTTCTCGATGAACCCACCGCGGGCATGGATGCCCAGTCGCGCCTTGCCGTGTGGGACCTCATCCGCGCCCTCCGGGCCGATGGCGTAACCGTCATCCTCACCACGCACCTCATGGATGAAGCGGAAGCGCTCAGCGACCGCGTCGTCATTATTGACCACGGCCAACTCGTGGCGAGCGGCACCGCAGCATCGCTGACGGACTCGGCCGATGTTCCACAGGTGAATTTCGATACCGCCACACCGGTGGACCTCGAGGCGCTGCGGGACGCCGGCATCGCGGCGGAAGCTCTCCGCCCCCTGCACTACCGTCTCACCTCGGAGCCCAGCCCCGCCGGCATCGCGGCGCTGGCTTCATGCTTGGCCGCGCAAAACGTCATCCTCCGCAACCTGCACACCTCACACCGGAATCTCGAAGAAGTCTTCCTCGATCTCACGGGCCGCGACATGCGCAGCTAGAACTGCCCCTCGGCCCTTCACCCCGATTCTTTCATCATGTTGTTTGAACAAGGAGAAGCTCCATGAGCACCTTCGCACCCGGCACTTTTAGCCCGCACCCGCAGCGCGTGGGTGTAGCGGCCATGGCACGTGCCCAAGGGGCTATCGAATCCAAGCTCATGCTGCGTCACGGCGAGCAGCAGCTGCTGAGCATCATCATCCCAGTGGCCATCTTGATCGGCGCTGCGACACTGCAAGACAGCACTGGCCACGGCGTGGAGGAAATCTTCCCCATGGTGCTGGCCGTTGCGGCGACCTCCTCCGGTTTCACGGGTCAGGCCATCTCCTTGGCTTTCGACCGTCGCTATGGTGCGCTGAAACGCACAGGCGCTTCAGGCGTTCCTGCCTGGGCCATTGTGGTGGGAAAGATTCTCGCCGTGCTGTCGATGGTGGTGCTCCAGGTCCTCGTGCTGGGGACGATCGCCGCCTTCCTGGGGCTGCGCATCACCGCTGGGGGCGCGGCCATCGGCGTGCTCACCCTCGCCTTGGGTGTGGCCACGTTTACGGCCTTAGGCCTACTGCTCGGCGGCACGCTGAGTTCGGAGGTGGTCTTGGCGGTGGCCAACCTCATTTGGTTTATCCTTCTCGGCACCGTCGGATGGGTCATGTTTTCCCAGGGGCTCGGTGATAACGGGGTGTTGACCCTCGTACCCACCGTGGCAATGGCCGCCGGACTCGATACCGCCCTGAACGGGTCCTTCCCGGGCTTTGAGCTCCTTGTACTCGTCGGTTGGTCAGCGGTGGCGTCGTTTGCCGCAGTGCGTTGGTTCCGCTTCGAGGGCTAAAAGTGATTCTTCTCCCTTGCGTGGTGTGACCCACCCGTCGATATTGGTTCCCGGATGGGGCCGGGCGGTAGGCTGAATAGCCGTGAGTACCGCCAATATTTCCTCTCCTCAACATTCCACCGCGCCCGCTGCGCCGACCACCGGTCCCTCGGTGAAGACGCAGCGCATCGTCGCGCTCATCCTCCTGCTCTGCCAGGGCGGCATTACGGTATCGGGTTCCATCGTGCGCGTCACCGGCTCCGGTCTTGGTTGCGTCACCTGGCCTAACTGCCACCCTGGTTCCTTGGTTCCCATCCAGGGCGCGGCTCCCATGCTCCACCAGGCCATTGAGTTCGGCAACCGCCTGCTGACCTTCGTTGTGGCGGCGGCGGCCATCGCCAGCATCGTGGTGGTCCACAAGGCGCAGCGTCGCAAGGAGCTCAAGGTCTATGCCTGGGCGGGGCTCGCAGGTGTTTTCGTGCAGGCACTCATCGGCGCTCTGTCGGTCGTGCTGAAGCTTTCTTGGTGGAGTGTGGCAATTCACTTCCTCCCATCTATGGTCCTAGTGTGGATTGCGGCCATGCTGTTCTCCCGTATTAACGAGCCCGATGACGGCACTCCCACTCGCCTCTTCCCCGCCGCAGTGCGCACCCTCGCGGTGGTGGCCACTGTAGCCCTGTCCATCGTTCTGCTGACCGGCACCTTTGTGACTGGCTCGGGTACTCACTCCGGTGATGCCGGTGTGGGCATGGAGGGCCGCCTCGGCGTGGACACCTATGGCATGGCCATCATTCACGCGGTCTGCATGTACGTCTACTTGGCGCTGACGCTCATCGTGGTCTTCCTCCTGCACCGCACCGGCGCTCCCAAGGTGGCCAAGAAGGCCGGCTGGGTGCTCATTGCTTGCATCGTTATCCAGTGGGCTATCGGTGTCACCCAGTTCTATCTCCACATCCCTCGCTGGACTGTTCCCTTCCACGTGGGCATGTCCTCAGTGGTCACGGCCTTCACCGCCGTGCTGTGGGCGCATGGCTTGCGCCGCGTCGGAAACGAGGATGACACTACTGCAAGCACTGCCCAGCGCGGTGACGAGAACGTTCCCGCCGCCCAAGGCTAAGCAGAGTCAGCGGAGCCAGTAAAGCCACTACAACAGGTACTCGTAGCGCCGCCGTTCTCACCAGGAAGTGAGGATGGCGGTGCTTTTTGCTGCGCGGGTGTCTGTGCTTCGTTTAGCCTAGACACCATGCATGCTATTCAGGTGACCACGACCGGAGGGCCCGAGGTCCTCACCTACGCCGAGGTAGAATCCCCCACGCCGACGAAGGAGCAGTTGCTTGTCGACGTCTCCGTGGCCGGTGTCAACTACATCGACACCTACTACCGCGAAGGCATCTACAACGCCTCCGTGCCTTTCATCATCGGTCTCGAAGGAACCGGACGCGTTGTGCACGACCCCCAGGGAGAAATCGCCCCGGGCACGATGGTGGCCTGGGATCACGCTTTCGGCTCCTATGCGGAGCAGGTCTGCGTGCCGCGCGACCGCGTGGTGGCCGTCCCCGACGAGATTCCCTCCGCCGTCGCCGGTTCGATGCTCCTGCAGGGCATGACGGCGCACTACCTCACCCACGGTGTGTATCAGCTAGGGGAAGGAGCATCCTGTCTGATCACTGCCGGTGCAGGCGGCGTGGGCTTGATCCTCACCCAGATGGCGAAGTCCCTGGGCGCCACCGTCTATTCCGTGGTCTCCACGGATGAGAAGGAAGAGCTGGCCTATGGCGCGGGCGCAGACCACGTGTTCCGCTACAGCAGCGGCTTGGCCGAGCAGGTGCGTCGTCACAACGGTGGGCGCGGCGTGGACGTGGTTTACGACGGCGTCGGCAAAGCCACCTTCGGTGAATCCCTTGAGGTTGTGCGACCGCGCGGCACGGTAGCGCTCTTCGGTGCCGCGTCGGGCCCCGTCCCGCCAATGGACCCGCAGCTGCTGAACAAGCACGGCTCCATCTTCCTCACCCGCCCCTCACTCGGCGCCTGGACCTCCCAGGAAGGCGAGTTCCAGATGCGCGCCCAGGCAGTGGTGCAGGCGGTCATCGATGGCGACCTCGACTTCCGCATCTCCGCAGAGTATCCGCTCGCCGAAGCTGCTCAGGCCCACCGCGACCTCCAAGAGCGCAAGACCACAGGCTCGATCGTCCTCCGGGTACGCGAAGACTAGCTCGCTAGAACAGCGCGGCCGACCATCCCAGCATGCGCCCGATGGGCTCCCAGCCCACGACTGCGTCGATGGACAGGCCGATAAAGAGCACCGACAGGTAGTTGTTGGAGTAAATAAACAGGCGCATGGGCTTGACCTTTGCGCCCTTCTTTACCCCTTGGTGCAGACGAATCGCCATCCAAAGGAAGACCGCGCCGGAAGACACCGCGGCCACCAAGTAGATCCACGAGGCCGCAGGGATAATAAGGAAGGTCACGATAACCGTGCCGATCGTGTACCACACGATTTGGCGGGTCACCTCTATTTCCCCGGCAACGACGGGCAGCATCGGCACCCCAGCCTTGCGGTAGTCCTCCTTGTACTTCATCGCCAGCGCCCACGTGTGGGGCGGGGTCCAGAAGAAGATAATGAGGAACAGCACCACGGCCTGCCACCAACGGTCCGGCTCCCCTGCCGGTGCATTATCACGAATGACGGCCCAACCCACCATGGCGGGCATACAGCCAGCGAGGCCACCCCAGACGATGTTCTGGGAGTTCCGCATCTTGAGGAACTTCGTGTAGACGATGACATAAAAGAAGTTGGTCAAGAGCACGAAGAACGCGGCCAGCCACGAGTTAGCGAGCACACCCAGCCAAAAGACGGATAGCGCCAACATGATCCACGCGAAGATCGCAGCATTGCGCCGCGAGATGGTCTTGCGCACTAGCGGCCGGGCACGGGTGCGCTGCATCTTCTGGTCGATCTCATAATCGACGACGTTGTTAAATGTGTGGGCAGCCGCGGCACCCATCCATCCACCGAAGATGGTGGAGACGATGAGCCAGAAGTTGGAGGACACAGCTTCGAATCCACGCTGCGCCTGGAGCATAGCCGGGATTGCCGCCACGAGGAGGAGCTCAATGATCCTCGGTTTCGTTAGCGCAAAATAGGCCTTGATGGTCTCCAAGGAACAATCCTCCGTATATCCGGCACGTGGGTGTATGGCTTATGGGTCTGACGTACTGGTCGGCTGCCCGCGCTAAAAAGTTCCCGAGAACTTTGTGGCGAATCCCCCAAGCGTTCTTCGGGGATAGTCGCCGCCCACTGGCTGACAGCGGGGCAACAGCGTCAACCATGCCAGACTACCGCCCGAAACCTGGTTTATATAATCCCCCGCCGAAGATCGAAAAACCTTTACACTGATTAACGGTATATCTGTTTCCAGAAGCGAAGTGAGGTTTTCGCCGTGTCGAACGAAAAGTTGTCCCCAGAACTAAAGGCTATGGTTGAGCGCCGTTATCCTTCGGACTGGAGTGACCTCGACACTCGCGCCGTGGATACCGTGCGCGTCCTAGCTGCCGACGCCGTCCAGAACTGCGGCTCCGGCCACCCCGGTACCGCCATGTCCCTGGCACCGCTGGCCTACACGCTCTACCAGCGCGTGCTAAACCACGATCCGGCCGATGTTCACTGGGCAGGGCGCGACCGCTTCGTACTCTCCGTTGGACACTCTTCCCTGACGCAGTACATCCAGCTCTTCCTCGGCGGCTTCGGTCTCGAGATGGAGGATCTCAAGTCGCTGCGCACCTGGGGCTCGAAGACTCCGGGCCACCCCGAGGTTCACCACACCGATGGCGTCGAGATCACCACCGGTCCCCTGGGCCAAGGCTTGGCGTCCGCGGTCGGCATGGCAATGGCCGCACGCAAAGAGCGCGGCCTGTTCGATGCCTCGGCCCCGGCCGGCGAATCCCCCTTCGATCACTTCGTTTACGTCATCGCCTCCGACGGTGACTTGCAAGAGGGTGTCACCGCTGAGGCTTCTTCCTTGGCGGGCACCCAGAAGCTGGGCAATCTCATCGTCTTCTGGGATGACAACCGCATCTCCATTGAGGACGACACCAACATTGCCTTCAACGAGGACGTGGCTAAGCGTTACGAGGCCTATGGCTGGCACGTGCAGACCGTGGAGTCCGGCGAAGATGTCGAAGCCATCGAAGCAGCTGCCGCCGCGGCACGCGCCGAAACCTCCCGCCCCTCCTTCATCCGAGTTAAGACCGTGATTGGTTACCCGGCACCGAACAAGATGAACACCGGTGGCGTCCACGGTGCAGCTCTTGGCGAGGATGAGGTAGCCGCCACCAAGGAGGTCCTCGGCTTCGATCCGGCGCAGTCCTTCCACATCGACGAGGAAGTCCTCGCACACACCCGCGAGCTGACCACTCGCGGTGCCGCGAAGCACGCAGAGTGGCAGAAAAAGTTTGACGCGTGGGCAGCTGCCAACCCGGAGGAGAAGAAGCTCTTCGACCGCCTCCAGGCTCGCGAGCTGCCGGCTGACTTCGCCGCAGAACTTCCGACATGGGAAGCGGGCGAATCCTTGGCCACGCGCAAGGCTTCCGAGGCCGCCATCCAGGCACTTGCAGCCTCCCTGCCGGAGATGTGGGGCGGCTCCGCCGATCTGGCAGGCTCCAACAACACGGTGATCAAGGGCGCGGATTCCTTCGGCCCAGAGTCCATCACCACCGATACTTGGACTGCCACCCCCTACGGCCGCAACCTGCACTTCGGCATCCGCGAGCACGCCATGTCCGCAGTCATGAACGGCATTGCACTGCACGGCAATACCCGCGTCTACGGTGGTACCTTCCTCATCTTCTCTGAGTACCAGTACCCGGCTGTCCGCCTCGGCGCGCTCATGTCCACCGATACCTACTACGTCTGGACGCACGATTCCATCGGGCTGGGCGAGGACGGCCCCACCCACCAGCCAGTGGAAACGCTCGCTGCCCTGCGCGCCATCCCCAACCTCTCCGTCATCCGCCCGGCAGATGCCAACGAGACCGCTCAGGCGTGGGCGGCGGCCCTTGAGTACAAGGCCGCTCCGAAGGGCCTCGCTCTGTCCCGCCAGAACCTGCCTGTACTCGAAGGAACCAAGGAGAAGGCTGCCGAAGGTGTGCGCCGCGGCGCCTACGTCCTCGTTGAGGCATCGAAGGAAACCCCGGACGTGATTCTTATCGCCACCGGCTCCGAGGTACAGCTCGCCGTGGAGGCCGCCAAGCAACTCGAGGCGGACAGTACCGCGACCCGCGTGGTGTCCGCGCCGTGCCTAGAGTGGTTCGACGAGCAGGACGTTTCCTACCGCGAGTCCGTCCTCCCCTCCTCCGTCCGCGCGCGCGTCTCCGTCGAGGCCGGTATCTCCATGCCGTGGCACAAGTACACCGGTTCCTTCGGCCGCACCGTGTCCTTGGAGCACTTCGGCGCTTCCGCACCTGCCGCGGAACTCTTTGAGAAGTTCGGCTTCACTGCCGACGCCATTGTTGACGCCGCCCGCGAGTCCCTCAACGCTGCTCAGGCAGGCTAACCCCCTACTGCTGTCCACTACGAAAGGACCCTGCACACACCATGACACATATTGATGAGCTCGCCCGCCTCGGTACCTCGACGTGGCTCGATGATCTCTCCCGCGAACGCTTGGATTCCGGCAACCTCCGCGAACTCCTCGACACCAAGTCCATCGTGGGTGTCACCACGAACCCGGCAATCTTTGCTGCCGCAATGTCCTCCGGCACCTCCTACGATGCCGACATCGCAGCGCTGAAGGAAAAGTCCGCTACCGCGGACGACGCGGTGTACTCGCTCGCCATCGACGATGTCCGCAATGCCTGCGATCTCTTCACCGAGATCTATGAATCAACCGATGGCCGGGATGGGCGGGTGTCCATCGAGGTTGATCCACGAATCTCAGCGGATGCGGAGGCAACCTTGACACAGGCCCGCGAGCTGTGGTCCAAGGTCAACCGCCCCAACCTCATGATCAAGATCCCGGCAACCGACGGTTCCCTTCCCGCCATCTCCGATGCTCTGGCAGAAGGTATTTCCGTCAACGTCACCCTGATCTTCTCTGTCGAACGCTACGCGCAGGTGATTGCCGCCTACAAGGAGGGAATTCAGCGCGCCGCCGAAGCAGGTAAGGATATCTCCACTATTCACTCCGTGGCCTCCTTCTTTGTCTCCCGCTTGGACACCGAAGTCGACAAGCGCCTCGAGTTGAACGGCTCTGATGAAGCCCTCGCGCTGCGTGGAAAGGCCGGCGTGGCCAACGCCCAACGCGCCTATGCGCTTTTCCTGAAGGAGTTCAAGGACAACGGTAGCGACTTGCCTTCCGGTGCCCACCCGCAGCGGCCACTGTGGGCGTCGACGGGAGTCAAAAACCCTGACTACCCTGCCACCTTGTACGTTTCCGAGCTCGCTGGGCCGGAGACCGTCAACACGATGCCCGAGAAAACCATTGATGCGGTTCTTGCGCAGGGGAACCTGCACGGCGATACACTGACTGAAGCTTCTGACGACGCAGAGAAGGTATGGGCACAGCTGGAGGCTGTCGGCATCGACTTCGCCGATGTTTTCACCGTGCTCGAGCAGGAGGGCGTCGACAAGTTCGTCGATGCGTGGGAGGAACTGCTTGCCTCGATGACAGACCGCCTCTCCTAAAAGAGCATGAGGTTTTAAGTGCTCACCATCGGCGCGCGCCACCAACGGCCATCCAACTGTGGCCGGCGGGGCGCGTGTCGCTATGCTGAGCTGTTGGACTAATCTCACACAGACCGAAAGGACACTTAGTGAGCACTACCAGCGCGTGGGTCAACCCGTTGCGCGACGCGAAGGACAAGCGCCTACCACGTATCGCCGGGCCATCCGGCATGGTGATTTTCGGCGTCACGGGTGACTTGGCGCGCAAAAAGCTCCTCCCTGCCATCTACGACCTGGCCAACCGAGGGCTGCTGCCCGCCGGCTTCACGCTGGTTGGCTACGGCCGCCGCGACTGGGACAAGCAAGC
Organism: Corynebacterium sp. HMSC034H07; assembly: GCF_001815175.1. NCBI lineage: Bacteria > Bacillati > Actinomycetota > Actinomycetes > Mycobacteriales > Corynebacteriaceae > Corynebacterium > Corynebacterium sp. HMSC034H07. The sequence goes on along the minus strand of NZ_KV819530.1, from coordinate 203,992 downwards.
CTTTTGCGACTACGTCCGCGAGGCTGCCGAAGCGGGTGCCCGAACCACCTTCAGTGAGCATGTGTGGGAGCACCTCGCCAAAGGAATCGAGTTTGTCCAAGGCAACTTCGACGACGCTGGCTTTGATAAGCTCTCCGCCCGGTTGTCTGAGCTCAACGCTTCCCGCGGCACCGGCGGAAACTGGGCCTATTATCTTTCGGTTCCGCCAGAGTTCTTCTCCGATATTTGCCACCAGCTAGAGCGCGTCGGTATGGCGGACAGCACGGAAAGCTCCTGGCGCCGCGTCATCATTGAAAAACCTTTCGGCCACGATCAGGCTTCCGCGCGCCAGCTCAATGAGATCGTCAATGCCGTCTTCCCGGAGTCTTCGGTGTTCCGCATCGATCATTACCTGGGCAAGGAAACGGTGCAAAACATCATGGCGCTGCGCTTTGCCAACCAGATCTTCGAGCCGATGTGGAACGCGCACTACATCGATCACGTGCAGATCACGATGGCCGAAGACATCGGATTGGGCGGACGTGCCGGCTATTACGACGGCATCGGCGCTGCGCGCGACGTCATCCAGAATCACCTCCTGCAGCTATTAGCCCTCGTCGCCATGGAGGAACCCTCCTCCTTCGACCCAGAGGCGCTCCAGGCGGAAAAGATCAAGGTGCTGCGCGCCACCAACGCGGTACACCCGCTCAACAAGACCACCGCCCGCGGCCAGTACTCCGCCGGCTGGCAAGGCTCAGAGTATGTCAAGGGCCTGCGGGAGGAGGAAGGATTCGATCCGGAGTCCACGACGGAGACCTATGCCGCGTGTACCCTCGAGGTCAATTCCCGTCGCTGGGCGGGCGTTCCTTTCTACCTACGTACCGGCAAGCGGCTGGGCCGCCGCGTAACCGAGATTGCACTGGTGTTTAAGACCGCCCCGCACCAGCCTTTTGATCAGGGCCAAGCCGATGCGCTGGGACAGAATGCCGTGGTGATCCGCGTCCAACCTGATGAAGGCGTCACTATGCGCTTTGGTTCCAAGGTTCCGGGCTCCACCATGGAGGTGCGTGACGTCAACATGGACTTCGCCTATGCCGAGGCCTTTACGGAAGAATCGCCGGAAGCCTATGAGCGCCTGATTCTCGACGCCCTCTTGGACGAGTCCTCCCTCTTCCCCACCAACGAGGAAGTGGAGCTGTCGTGGTCCATCCTCGACCCCATCATTGAGTACTGGTCCAGTATCGGACAGCCGGAGCAATACCGCGCTGGCACGTGGGGGCCGGAGTCCGCTAATAGAATGCTGCGCCGCCGGGGTCATTCCTGGCGCCGTCCGTAGGTCCTTAGGAGGAATGGCCTTATGATTATCCCCTTGCCCGATACGACGACGCGCAAGATCTCTAAGAAGCTTGTAGAGATGCAGGAGCACTACACGCTCACGACCGGCCGGGTCCTCACGCTCATCGTCATGACCGAAGAGGGCGATGACCTGGACAACCTACTCGCTTCGGTGCGCGATGCCTCCCACGAGCACCCTTCCCGTGTCATCGTCATCGCTACTGGAAATCTCGGCGAGGACACTCGGCTCGACGCCGAGTTGCGCGTCGGTGGCGAAGCGGGTGCCTCGGAGATCGTCGTCATGCACCTGCATGGCGCCCTCGCGGATCAGGCAGAAGCGGTGGTAACTCCCCTGCTTCTTCCAGATACGCCAATCGTGGCGTGGTGGCCTACGGCATGCCCGCCGTCCCCGTCCTCTGTTCCGATCGGTGCGCTGGCCCAGCGCCGTATTACCAACGTTGCCTTCGGCAGTGGCGTCGATCAGTATGACCTCCACGTGCTCTCCTCTGGCTATAAGCCCGGAGATTCCGACATGTCGTGGGGTGCCATCACCCTCTGGCGCGGTATCGTCGCTTCGGCCCTCGACAGGTTCCCGCACGAGCCGATCACCTCTGTGAAGATCTCCGGTGCCGAGCACCACGCCGCCGTCGACTTTGCTGCCGGCTGGCTTCTCGACGCCCTCTCCGTCCCCGTTACCCGTACCGTGTCGGACTGCGCGGAGGGTACCTTCCCGATTACCTCGGTGGTTTTCCAACGTCCCACTGCCGATGTTAGCGTCACTGTCGTTGACCCTGCGACAGTGGAGGTCAGTGTTCCGGGCTCCCCGGAATCACTCGTTAGCCTCGCGGTGCGTTCCGAAGCAGAAGTGCTCTCGGAAGAACTCCGCCATCTCGATGCGGATAAGACATACGCTCACGCTCTCCGCGCCTTAGCCCGCGTGGACTACAGTGTGTAGGCATAATCATTTCATCGTTTCCTAGTCTCATCATTCAGAAGGATCTTTCTGCACCATGGTCACGCTTCGCCGCGTTAGCGACATCGACGAGCTCATATCCTCCGCCGCACTCGCCTTTATTGAGACGGTTGCGGCGATTCAAGCCCCAGGCGGCGGCCTCCACAAGGATGGTGTCGCCCGCGTCGTGCTCACCGGTGGCGGAGCAGGAATAGGTATGTTGCGCGAGCTGGCGCGGCTTCACGACGCCGCACAACAGCAAGGCAGCGACTACCCAGCATTGGCGGTGGACTGGACGCGCATCCATGTTTTCTTTGGCGATGAGCGCAACGTGCCGGTGAGCGATCCGGACTCTAACGAGGGCCAAGCCCGTGAGGCTCTCTTGGCACACGTGGATATCCCGGAGCGCCACATTCACGGCTATGACCTGGGAGCCGTATCCATGGAGCACGCAGCACAAGCCTATGAGGGCGAGATCCGTGACTTTGCGCCGGAAGGCTTCGATATTCACCTGCTGGGCATGGGTCACGAAGGCCACATTAACTCCCTGTTCCCGCATTCAGAAGCAGTCTATGAAGACACCGACTATGCTTTCGCGGTCCACGACTCCCCCAAGCCGCCTTCTGAGCGCGTGACGTTGACTTACCCGGCCATCAACCGCTCCCAGCGCATTTGGTTCCTGGTTTCCGGTGAGGAGAAGGCCGAGGCTGTCTCCCACCTCGTGGCTGGCGCTGCGGCTGAGGACTGGCCGGCCGCAGGTGCTCAGGGCACTGAGGAAACGCTGCTGTTCTTAAGCGAGGATGCCGCGCAGCGTCTCTAGCAGCAGCTCCCCGGCGGCTTCTCTAGGGCCGCCGATGAAAACTACAACGCCGCGTCCTTCACCTTTGTTGGAGAAGGGACGCGGCGTTTGGCGTATGTGTGCGGCGGGACCTTTTAGCTATAAGCCTGCAGCAGGTTCAGAGCCACGATGCAGGCAAGCCAGATAACCACCATGACCACGGTGTAGCGGTCAAGGTTCTTCTCTACCACGGTGGAACCAGAGAGGTTGGACTGTACGCCGCCGCCGAAAAGGCTCGACAGGCCACCACCTTTACCTTTGTGCAGCAGCACGAAGATAGTCATCAAGATTGCGGCAATCACGAGGAGGATTTCCAGTGCCAAGATCATGAAGTAGTTCCTTGTTTACGCGTATGTACAGTGAGTATGACGCGCGTTAGTGAATCACCGTGGTGAGCCACCGTCACGCGTGGGAAAAGGGCGCGAAGACAGCGCGCGCAATAATCCTCGATGATACACCACGTGGCGGGCCAGAAACTATTCCGACCCGCCACGGCAGGATGCGGGGAGATTAGGCGCCCTGGGCGGCGTTAGCCGCCAGCTTGGCGAACTCCTCGCCCTTGAGGGAGGCGCCGCCGACGAGACCACCGTCAACGTCGGGCTTGCCCACGATCTCCGCGATAGAGTCCACCTTGACGGAGCCGCCGTAGAGGATGCGGATGCCTTCAGCAACCTCGTCGCCGCCGAGCTCGCGGACGAGCTGACGAATAGCTGCGCACACTTCCTGCGCATCCTCGGCAGAAGCAACCTTGCCGGTGCCGATAGCCCAGACAGGTTCATAAGCGATGACGGTCTTTGCCAGATCCTCAGCGGACAGGCCCTCCAGGGAGTTGCGGGTCTGGGTCACCACGTAATCGACGTGAGTGCCCTTCTCGCGGACATCCAAGGGCTCGCCGACGCACACGATGGGGCTGATGCCGTTGGCCAACGCTGCGGCAGCCTTTTCTGCGACGAGCTTATCGGTTTCGCCGTGGTACTCGCGGCGCTCGGAGTGGCCCACTACTGCCCAGGAGCAGCCCAGGGCGGAGAGCATCTTGCCGGATACCTCACCGGTGTAGGCGCCGGACTCGTGCTTGGAGATGTCCTGCGCGCCGTAGGTGAACTGCAGGTCGTCGCCGTCGACAAGCGTCTGGACCGTGCGGATGTCGGTGAACGGGACCATGAAAGCCACGTCGACCTTTTCGTAGTATTCCTTCGGCAAGGAGAAAGCGAACTTCTGCAGGGAGCCGATAGCTTCCTTGTGGTCGAGGTTCATCTTCCAGTTACCAGCGATAAGTGGGGTACGTGCCATGATTAGCCTTTCTCGAAGTCAGACTGTGTTGAGAGGGTGGTTGATTAGGATTCCAGGACCTTGACGCCCGGCAGTTCCTTGCCTTCCAGGAACTCCAGGGAAGCGCCACCACCGGTGGAGATGTGGGAGAAGCCGTCCTCGTCGAGGCCGAGCAGTCGGACGGAAGCTGCGGAGTCACCGCCGCCCACGACGGTGAAGGAACCATTCTTGGCCGTGGCATCGATGATGGACTGCGCCACACCTGCGGTACCCTTGGAGAAGGCTTCCATCTCGAACACACCCATCGGGCCGTTCCAGAAGACGGTCTTGGAGGAAGCGATGACCTCATCAAACTTCTTCACCGACTCCGGTCCGATATCGAGGGACATCCATCCCTCCGGGATACCGTCGAGGCCCACAACCTTACTTTCTGCATCGGCATTGAACTCGGTGGCAGCGACGAGGTCGACCGGCAGGACGATCTTATCGCCGAAGCGCTCCAGCAGCTCCTTGCAGTTGTCGATCTGGTCTTCCTGCAGCAGGGAGTTCTGGACGTTGTAGCCCTGTGCTGCCAGGAGGGTGTAGCACATGCCGCCGCCGATGATGACGTTGTCGGCCTTACCGGCGAGCGCCTCAATCACACCAAGCTTGTCGGATACCTTGGCGCCGCCAAGAACAACCACATACGGGTGCTCTGGCTTCTCTGCTACCGCCGCCAGGGTTTCCACTTCCTTCTGCACGAGCTTGCCGGCGTAAGCAGGCAGGCGCTTGGCCACGTCGTACACGGAAGCCTGCGCGCGGTGAACGACACCGAAACCATCGGAGACGAAGGCGCCGTTGTCTGCAGCCAGGGCGACGAGTTCGTCAGCGAAGGCGCCACGCTCTGCCTCGTCCTTCGAGGTCTCGCGTGGATCGAAGCGGACATTCTCCAGCAACAGGACATCGCCCTCGTTCAGACCGTTAGCGCGCTCGTGGGCGTCCTCGCCGCTGACATCCCCGGCGAGGGCGACATACTGATCCAGTGCCTCAGACAGAGCTTCTGCTACTGGGGCCAGCGAGTACTTCGGGTTGACCTCGCCCTTCGGGCGGCCCAAGTGCGCCGACAGGATGACCTTCGCACCGCCTTCAATCAAGGCCTTGATGGTGGGCAAGGAAGCGGTGATGCGGCCGGAGTCGGTGATGTTTCCTTCATCATCAAGTGGGACGTTGAAGTCAGAACGGACGAGGACGTGGCGGCCGGAGACGCCTTCTGCGAGCAGGTCGTCCAGAGTCTTGAAAGCCATGATGTTCTCCTTAAAAGTAGGTACTCAAGCTAAAGGTTAATGCTATTCAATGGGAAAGTGTGCTGGTTCCTTATAAACGACTATCGGCCCAGCGCACGCCACGAGATTATGGAGGGTGAGGCGTGGCGCATGGGCCGGTGTCTAGCCTGTGGAGCTGTCACAGGCGATCACAGCTTGGTTCACTGTGGTCATTCTAAAGAGTCAACTTTAGAGCTTGGAGGCAACCAGGGAGGTGGTGCGCACGAGCTGGCTGGTGTAGCCCCACTCGTTGTCGTACCAGCCAAGGACCTTGACGAAGTTGCCGTTGGAAACCTTGGTCATGCCCGCATCGAAGATGCAGCCGTGGGAGTCGGTGATGATGTCGGTGGAGACAATCGGATCCTCGGTGTAGCCCAGGGTCTCGCCGAACTCGCCGGTGGCGGCTTCCTTGATAGCAGCGTTGATTTCCTCAGCGGTGACGTCGCGGGATGCCTGGAAGGTCAGGTCCGTGGCGGAACCGGTGATGGTCGGAACGCGCATTGCGTAGCCGTCGAGCTTGCCCTCCAGCTCCGGGAGAACCAGGGAGACGGCCTTTGCTGCACCAGTGGAGGTCGGAACCATGTTGACGGCTGCGGCGCGGGCGCGGCGCAGGTCGCGGTGCGGAGCATCCTGGATGCGCTGGTCACCGGTGTAGGCGTGGATGGTGGTCATCAGGCCCTTCTCGATACCGAACTTCTCGTGCAGGACCTTGGCCATCGGGGCCAGGCAGTTGGTGGTGCAGGATGCGGCGGAGATGACGTTGTGCTTCTCAGCGTCGTACTCATCGGAGTTAACGCCGTAGACGAAGGTTGCGTCGACGTTCTTACCAGGAGCAGAGATGATGACCTTCTTGGCGCCGGCCTCGATGTGAGCCTTGGCGGCCTCACCATCGGTGAAGAAACCGGTGGATTCGATGACGATGTCGACGTTGTGCTCGCCCCAGTTCAGGTTCTTCGGATCGCGCTCTGCGGAGACTGCAATCTTGTGACCGTTGACGGTGATGGACTCGTCGTCGTGCTCGATCTCACCGTCGAAGCGACCCAGCACCGAGTCGTACTTGAGCAGGTTGGCCAGGGTTGCGTTGTCGGTCAGGTCGTTGACTGCGACGACCTCGAGGTCATTGTTGCCCTGTGCGACTGCACGGAAGAAGTTGCGGCCGATGCGGCCAAATCCGTTGATACCTACGCGAATGGTCACTGTAATGTCTCCTCAAATAATCGAGTGAAGTTCTATCGTGGGGGCTTCCGAGACTTTGTCTTTATAGGCAGTGCGGTGGACCGTTCTTGCGGCACCGTTGCCCTGCCACTTCCGTGACGTGCTCGGTGGTTTTCCCAACACGGCCGATAGTACCCACGGTTTGTGCATCCCGCAGTGCTCCTGCCCGTCCCCAACGCGAGTGGTCGCACGAGGCCAAAAAGAGGCGTATAGTGGTTGGGCCGTCGCAGAGAATTTGAGACAACCCTCGAGCTATACACCTGCAGATATGCCCGTTTGTGTGGGATTATGTTGGGGACTTTCACTGCGGGGTGGGATATCTCACTAAAGCAAAAAAGAGCGGATTAATCCAAAAAGAAATGCGGCAACAGCCGCACGGAAATCGGGCGTGATACCCGGTCTAATGCCCGAACGGGCACGAGTAACTAGGACTCTTCGAAAAGATCCTCAGTGACGGCCTTCGTCGTATCTGGGACCCCAAGCTCCTTGGCACGCTTGTCCGCCATAGACAAAAGGCGCCGAATACGCCCGGCCACCGCATCCTTAGTCATTGGCGGATCAGCCAAGCGGCCGAGCTCTTCCAAAGAGGCCTCACGATGCTGCACGCGCAAGCGGCCGGCATCCGCGAGATGCTCCGGAACGTCATCGCCCAAGATGACCATCGCGCGTTCGACGCGTGCTGCAGCCGTCACGGCCGCGCGGGCAGAGCGGCGCAAGTTGGCATCATCGAAATTATCGAGACGGCGAGACGTATCGTGGGCTTCTCTCTGGATCCGCTTCTTTTCCCATGTCAGGCGCGTCTCTTGGGCGCCCATACGGGTCAGCAGCGCGCCAATGGCATCGCCGTCGCGCACGACGACGCGGTCCGCGCCGCGCGTTTCCTTTGTCTTCGCCGCCACGCCCAAACGGCGCGCGCAGCCGACAAGAGCGAGTGCAGCCTCCTGGCACGGGCAGGTCACCTCAAGCGCTGAGGAGCGGCCCGGTTCGGTCAAGGAACCTTGCGCCAAGAAGGCGCCGCGCCAGGCTGCTTCATTATCGGCTACAGAACCAGAGATGACTTGTGGAGGCAAACCCACCACGGGGTGGCCGGAGCGTGTTACCAAACCAAGGCGTCTGGTCAGTTCCTTGGCACCGGTGGTGATGCGCACTTGCACGCGACTCTTCTTGGACGAAGCCGCGGGTCCAGCGACGTGGGTGCTGGCGGAAATCGAATAGAGCTCATCGAGTGCGGTGACGAGGCGGTTCGCTACGCTCTGCGACTCCAGTTCCACCTCGTACATCACGCGGTCCCCGGTGATGTGGAGCTCGCCAGCGAACCTGAGGATCGCGGCAACCTCCGCCGCGCGGGCGGACTGGCGCGGCACGGACACCGCCGTAAGTTCCTCCTTGACCTGATCGGTCAATGACGCAGACACCTCGTGCCTCCCCTTTCAACTCGTGGACGTAGCGCACCGCGCAGATTGGCGTGGGCGAGACGCGGCGGTGAACGATGAATGCCCCATAGTCTATCGCGCGCTTAACCGCGATGAGCGTCTGGGGCTCCCGCTGTGCCATCGCGATCGGCGGCATACTCGGCGTAAAGCTCGGTGAGCACCTGCGCCAGCTTGTCTGGGCAGTGCTTATTAATCGACCTTCCGTCCTCGTCGTATTGGCACACGTCTCGGAAGACTGCCGTAGCGCCCAGAACACTGGCGGCGCGCTGGACAAAGACTCGCTCCGACTCGTTCGGAAGCCCGGATGCGTCGACGATAACGCGGTCTACCCGCAGGCTCGGGGCGTGCTGCGCTAGGACATGCAGGTGGCGCTCGGCAGAAAAACCTTGGGTCTCACCCGGCTCAGCAGAAAGATTGAGCACCACCACGCGGAGAGCATCCGATGAGGTAATCGCGTCGACGATATCCGGCACCAGGACGTGTGGAAGAACGGAACTAAACCAGGAACCAGGACCTAGGGTGATCAGGTCCGCGTCGTGCAGCGCGCTAATGGTTTCCGGGTTGGCCCCAGGCTTCTCCGGAATGATGCGCACTCGGCGCACCTGCCCCACGGTCGATGCAACAGCCACCTGGCCGCGGACCGAGCGAATGATACGGGGGTCGTCGTCAAGCCCAGAAACATCCGCCTCAATCTCCAGAGGTAAGTTCACGGCTGGCAGTACCCGGCCGGCTGACTCCGTCAAGCGTGCAACGGCATCGAGAGCGGCCTGGAAATCCCCCAACACCTCAGTGAGTCCAGCGATGAGGAGGTTGCCCACGGCGTGGCCGGCCATCGCTCCGGTGCTCTGGAAGCGATGCTGAAGCGTCTCAGCCCACAGCTGGCCATCCTCCGTATCACTGGATAAAGCGGCGAGCGCCATGCGCAAATCACCCGGCGGAATAATGTCCATCTCGCGGCGCAACCGGCCGGATGAACCGCCGTCATCGGCCACGGTGACGATGGCAGAGATTGCCTCCGCGCCCGTGCGGCGAGCAGCGAGCAAGGTTTGATAAAGACCATGGCCGCCGCCCAGGCTAGCCATGTGGAGTGGGAGAGTCGTCACGTAAGTACTAGCTTTCAGTCATGTAATAAAAGGAATGAATACGAATCTTCTCGATACGTATCGCGCCTAGTCGCGGGCGATGTCTCGGTGCAGGGTGCTCACATCCAAGTCTCCGCGCTCGCTAAGGCGGCGGGCAATCTCTTCCGTGACGGCCACGGAACGGTGGTGCCCACCCGTGCAACCAATGCCTACGGTGATGAAATTCTTCCCCTCGTGGCGATACCCCGTGAGCATCGAGTCCAACATCTCGATGAAGCGCTCGATAAAAGGCTCAGCGGCGTCCTGAGACAGAACATAATCCGACACCGGCTCATCGGTGCCCCGGTAGCCCCGCAGTTCCGGTACCCAATAAGGATTGGGAAGAAAACGGACGTCGACGACAAGGTCAGCGTCCCGCGGAGAACCATGCTTGAAGCCAAAGGACTGGAGCGTGACGTGCTGGCGCTCCCCACGCATGTCACCGAAGGCAGCCTCGATGGCACGGCGTAGGTCATGAACGGACAGGTTCGTCGTGTCGATGATAATGTCCGCACGCTCACGAATGGATTGCACGGCGGCGCGCTCGCGTTGGATGCCGGCCTTCAGTGTTTCACCGTCCTGCAGCGGGTGCGTGCGACGCACCGAATCGAAGCGGCGAATCAGCACGTCATCGCGCGCATCGAGGAAAAGCAGGGTCGGCTTCATATCCAGCTGCTCTAGTTCGTCCAAGGTTTCTGCCAAAGAACCAGGGAACATGCGGGAGCGTACGTCGGTGACCGCGGCGATCTTCGTAACTGGAGAATCCGGACGCGCACACAGCTTCAAGAGGTCAACGATGGCCTTCGGCGGGATGTTGTGGGCGACGTAGTAGCCCTTATCCTCCAACACTTTTGCCGCCGACGTCAGGCCGCCGCCCGACATGCCGGTAATCAAAATGGGCGGAGAATCAAACAACGTCATGGCCTCCATTCTTACCACTTAAGTGGTTGCCACGGTAGGAATCCTGTCTAGGAATACGGTGGGAATCCCTCCTAAGAGTCGTGAAGGTGATCAAAGACGGTCTGAGCTAGTTTGGGGCCGAATCCCTTCACCTCAGCAATGTCCTCCACGCTTGCTTCCTTGAGCTTCTTTACCGAGCCGAAGTGCTTCACTAGGTCCGTGCGACGCTGCGGCCCCAAGCCCGGGACCGCGTCGAGGACGGAGGAGCGCATCCGCTTTGAACGCTGCTGGCGGTGATAAGAGATAGCTACGCGATGGGCCTCGTCGCGCAGGTGCTGCAGTAGAAACAGCGCCTGCGAATTGCGCGGTAGAATCACCGGTTCGTCATCACCAGGCACCCACACCTCCTCTAGGCGCTTGGCCAGACCGATGAGTGTCACATCGACGATGCCGAGCTCATCAAACACAGCTTGCGCGGCTGCCACCTGCGGCGCGCCGCCATCAACGATGAAGAGCTGAGGCGGATAAGAGCTGCGTTTGGTCTGGCTCGCCGCCTCTTCGCGCACCAACTCCTCAGCGAAGGTGGTGTTCTCTAGCTCTTCGTCAGGCACCGCCCGCTTATCGTCATGGTGATGCTTAAACCGGCGGCGGGTGACTTCGGCGATGGAACCGACATCGTCCGAGCGGCCATCGCCCGCCGCTTCCTTGATGCGATAACGCCGGTAGTCGGACTTACGGGGCAGCCCATCCTCGAAAACCACCAGGGAGGCCACAACATCGGTGCCCTGAATGTGGGAGATATCCGTGCACTCGATGCGCAACGGCGCGGAATCCATGCCCAGTGCTTCCTGCAGCTCCTGGAGTGCGGCGGAGCGCGCAGTGAGGTCGCCAACGCGCTTGAGTTTGTGCTGTTTCAGTTGCTCTTTGGCATTGCGCTCGACGGTCTCCATCAACGCGCGCTTATCCCCTCGCTGCGGAACGCGCAGATCGATCTGGGCGCCACGCAGCTCCTCCAAAACGATCTTGACCTCATCGGCTTCGTCGGGCAGTTCCTGGACCAAAATCTCCCGCGGAATAGCGTTTCCACGATGCTCCTCGGCATGGGATTCCTGGTCCACTCCCCTACGCTCCAACTTCGCGTCTTCTTCAGCCTCTAGGCGCTGGCGTTCTGCCGCGTCAGAATAGAACTGAATGAGGAAGTTTTGGATCAAAGCCGGCAGACCAGGATCTGGCTCGCCTTCGCGCACCGCGTCAGTCGTTGCCTGATCTCCGGAACGCTCCACAACCCAGCCGCGCTGCCCGCGGATGCGTCCCGAACGCACATGGAAGATCTGAACTGCAGCTTCCAATTCATCCGAGCTAAACGCAATGAGGTCCGCATCCGTGCCATCAGGCAACACCACTGCCTGCTGCTCCATCAACTTGTCGATGGCACCCAAGTCATCGCGCAGGCGGGCCGCCAACTCAAACTCCAGGTTCTCCGCGGCCTCCTCCATGCGCTGCGTGACCCGCTTGCGAACGGGTGCGGTGTTACCGTTCATGAAGCTGATGAGTTGGTTAACCGTATCGCGATGTTCTTCCGGGCTAACGCGGCCGATGCAGGGGGCATCGCACTTGCCGATATACCCCAGCAAACAGGGCCGCCCCAAGCGCTCGTGGCGGTTGAACACACCCTTGGCGCAGGTACGCATGGGAAAGATGCGAGTGAGAAGATCCAGGGATTCACGCACCGCCCAGGCATGGGAATAGGGACCGAAATAGCGCACGCCTTTGCGGCGTGGGCCCCGGTAGAAAAACGCACGCGGAATGGTCTCCCCAACGGATACCGCGAGCATGGGATAAGTCTTATCATCGCGGTACATCACGTTAAATCGCGGATCGAAGCGCTTAATCCACGTGTACTCCAGCTGCAGCGCTTCCACCTCGCTGGCCACCACGGTCCATTCCACCGAGGCCGCCGTCAGCACCATCTGGCGAGTGCGCGGGTGTAGTTGAGTGATGTCCTGGAAGTAATTGGATAACCGCGCCCGCAGGTTCTTTGCCTTGCCCACATAGACGACCCGGCGGTTCTCATCACGGAACTTATAAACGCCCGGATCTGTAGGGATGCTTCCGGGCGCGGGACGGTACTGAGAGGGATCAGCCACTAGTCATCCTGCGGCATGTAACGGGCTTCTAGGTCGCGGAAAGAGCGGACATTGGTGATCACGTCGTCCTTATCGCCCGACTGCAGGGCCCAGACCGGCACGTATTCAAAGTCCGGAAGCTCGATGCGCGCCATGCGGGAGCCTTCGGGGAAGGACAAGCCGTAGATGACCTGCCACGGGTAGAAACGGGTTCCCACGATATTGCGGACCTCCACCCCGTCGGAGTTCGCGCGCAGCCGCGGGCGAGTCAGCGCCAGCCAAGACAAAATGGAAATTACCACGCCGACGCCGGGAAAAGCGAACTTATCAATCGTCGTCACCGTCGCGCCGGTAAAGGACAGACCCACCGTAAAGCCCATGAAAAGGTGCGCGGCCATAACGAGAATGATCCAGATGATGGCCACCTTGCGCAGGTAGGGAGAGGTAACTTCATACTCCCAGGGCTTGGACGACGTCTGGGCGAAAGGATCCGCGCTGGTATAGGCCAGCATTTGCTCATCACTCATGCTGCGGCCTGCTTCCCCGGCCGCCATCGACGCAGCCGGCTGCGAAGCTGCGGAGGACTGGTTGGCATGAGCCGATTGTGCCCGCTCTTCGTGCCCGGAAGGCACCTGTGAGTCCGTCATCGAGTTTTCCATCTCCTCATCACTCCGCTGAGGCAGGCCACTCCCCCTGCCGGATACGCCAGGCGGCGTGGTTGCACTTGGCAGCCTACTTTTGGTTTGACTCATTCAGTGTACGCAACGTGTGCACGGTTTCTAAAGCTGCGTGCATGGCCTCGGCACCTTTATCCTCTTCAGAGTCCGCAAAGCCGGCGCGATCGACGGCTTGCTCATAGTCGTTGACCGTCAGCACTCCATTGGCCACCGGGGTCGATTCATCGAGCGCGATGCGCGTCAGGCCCTGCGTCACGGAATCGCAGACGTAATCAAAGTGCGGGGTTCCACCACGAACAACGCAGCCCAACGCAACCACGGCATCATGGGTGCGCGCGGCGGCTTGGGCCACGACGGGCAGTTCAAGGGCCCCGACCACGCGCAGGGGCGTGACCGCGGCGCCGGCGGCTTCGGCAGTCTCGAGCGCTCGACGATGCAGCTGATCACAGATCTCTGCGTTCCACGTTGCGGTAACGACGGCGACGCGGATACCTTCCCCGGAGACATTGTTCGGGGTGGGCAGGCCTTCCTTGCTCATAGTGTGCTCCTTGTGCTCAAAGCTTGATACTCAATGCGTGATGGTTAGGGGCGCTGAAGCGCTTCATCCCAACTCTAGGAGTGTTTCTGATCCCATTCGGCTACCTGGGGCAGATCATGCCCCATTCGGTCACGCTTGGTGCGCAGATAGCTGATGTTCTCCGCTGTGGCGGGGGTAGCCAGCGCTGTGCGCGCGGTGGCATCAATGCCGAAGCCTTGCAGCCCCTCGCCCTTGTGCGGGTTATTGGTCAAGAGGTTCACGGACTTCACGCCGACGTCGCGCAGGATTTGTCCGGCCACGGAGTATTCGCGTGCATCCTCCGGCAGGCCCTGCTCCACGTTGGCATCAACGGTGTCGAGGCCTTCGTCCTGCAGACGGTAAGCCTTGAGCTTGTTGACCAGGCCAATTCCGCGCCCTTCCTGTCCACGCAGGTAGATGACGATGCCGCGTCCCGCTTCTTGCACCGCACGGAGGGATTCCTGCAGCTGCGGTCCGCAGTCACAGCGCTGAGAGGAAAAGACGTCACCTGTAAGGCACTCAGAGTGAACGCGAACGGGTACATCCTCGGCACCGGAATAGCTCTCCACGTCACCAACGAAAAGGGCGATATGCTCGCGCTTGTCGACGTCATTCGAATAACCTACCGCGCGAAACTCGCCGTACTCGGTGGGCAGGCGAGTTTCGACTTGGCGGTGAACCTGCTGTTCGTTGTGGCGACGCCACTCGATGAGCTGCTCAATGGAGATCATCGTCAGCCCGTGGGCGTCGGCAAAGCGGCGCAGCTCCGGGGAGCGCGCCATGTCCGTGGGATCCTCTTCAGAGACGATCTCACAGAGCACGCCAGCTGGGCGAAGGCCTGCCAAGCGAGCCAGATCGATGGCGGCTTCCGTGTGCCCGTCACGTTCGAGCACGCCATTCGGGCGCGCGGCGAGCGGGACCACGTGTCCGGGGCGGGTAAATTCCGAGGGCTTAGAGGAGGGATCGGCCAACCTGCGGATAGTTTCGCAACGTGAGGTGGCAGAGATACCAGTGGAACCATTAGCCAGGTCCACCGTGACGGTGTAGGCGGTCTGCCGTACGTCCTGGTTCACCGCGAACATCGGGGGTAAGTTCAAACGCTCGCAGTCTTCTGGGAGCAGCGGTGCGCAAATGTAGCCGGAGCTGTAGCGCACCATAAAAGCCACGAGCTCCGGGGTAGCGAGCTCAGCGGCAAAAATGAGGTCACCTTCGTTCTCGCGGTCCTCATTGTCCACGACGACGACCGCCTTGCCGGCCGCGATGTCCGCGATGGCTTGGTCGACGCTATCTAAACTAAAAGCTGAATCTGCAGCGCTCATAAGGACTTACTCTATCCCTCCGTGCCACTGGCGGAGGCGTTGGGGTGAACCATTTTCTCCACATACTTTGCAACCACGTCTACCTCGAGGTTGACGCGAGCGCCTGGCGCCATCGAACCAAACACGGTATCGCGCAGCGTGGTGGGAATGAGTGAGACATCGAAATAGCTCTCCGCGTCGGGCTCTCCCTGCCCGTCTGACAAGGCCGATACCGTCAGGGAGGTTCCCTGCACCGCGATGGAACCCTTCTCCACCACGTAGCGCTCCAGCTCGGCCGGCAGGCTAAAGCGCAGCACCTCCCAGTGCTCCGACGGCGTGCGGCTCAGCAAGGTCCCGGTGCCATCGACGTGCCCTTGCACAATGTGGCCACCCAAGCGCGTCGTCGGGAGCACCGCACGCTCGAGGTTGACCGGCGCGCCCACTTCGAGTTCGCCGAGGGAACTCCGGTTCAAAGACTCCTTCATGACATCTGCGGTGAAGGTTCCTTCTCCCAACTCAGCAACGGTCAGGCACACGCCGTTGACCGCGATGGAATCTCCCAGTTGGGCGTCCCCCAGCACGATGGTTGCGGCGATGCCGAGGCGCACGGCATCACCCTGCGGCTCCACGCTATCGACGTGGCCAATTTCTTCAACGAGTCCAGTAAACATAGCCAGCACTCCCCTTCCCTATCTTTTAACCTTTGAGCTTTCTATATTCCACGAGCAGGTCCTCGCCTAGCTCGGTAACCGCCACGCGCTGCCACCTCTCAGCCTGGGCCAGATTCTGGGACAGTGCACGGGTGAGAACTCCTCTGCCCTCGCCGAGAATGACGTTGCCCAGGTAGGCCTGAATACGCTCGATGTAGCCCAACTCCATGAAGCTGGTGGCTAGCCCTGCGCCGCCTTCGACAAGGATGTCTCGCGCGCCGCTGGCGTACAGCTGATCTAGTGCCTCCTGCGGCGTGGAATAGTGCTCGAAGCCTAGCTCGACCAGGTTACTAGCCCCGCCCCGGCTAACATCGCGGGAACCGATGACAACGCGCCGCGGTTGCCGCTCACGCAATGAACCATCGGGGTAGCGCGCGGTCAGCGATGGATTATCCGCTAACGCCGTGGCCGTTCCGATAAGGATGGCATCGCGCTGAGCTCTATCACGATGCACGTGCTCGCGGGCCCGCTCTCCGGTAATCCACTGGCTACTGCCATCCGCGGCAGCGGTGAAACCATCCAGGCTCTGTGCAAATTTGAGCGTGACGTGCGGGCGGCCGAGACTCACCGCGCTCAACCACGGTTCGAGCGCATCGTCCACGCCCTCCGCCGGCGCGAGCTGTCCCACCGTGACTCCGGCGCGGCGCAGTGTTGCTGATCCGCCCCCGGCTTGTGGGGTGGGGTCCGGGTGGAGGTAGTACACGGCGGCCACGGAGGCATCGATAAGCGCCTGCGCGCACGGGCCCGTACGACCCGTGTGATTGCAGGGCTCCAAGGTCACCACGGCGGTTCCACCGCGGGCCTTGTCCCCCGCATCGCGCAGCGCCATGACTTCAGCATGCGGCCCGCCCGGGGGCTGGGTGGCGCCGACGCCGGCGACCTGGCCGGCAGCATCGAGAATCACCGCGCCGACCGGCGGGTTCGGACTCGTCGTACCGCGAACCCGCTCGCCGGCCTCCATGGCGACGCGCAATGCTTGCGATAGGACAGCAGAATCGTGGCGTGGAATCACAGCGTGGCCAGTCGGCGCAGCTCCTCGACGGCCGCCGCCTTATCTGCTTGCTTGTAAATGGCCGAACCCGCGACAAAGGCATCACAGCCCGCCTCGGCGGCGGAGCGGATCGTCTCGGCAGAAATACCGCCATCAATTTCGATGAGGACATCGAGGCCACGCGCGTCAATGGCCGCGCGCAAGGTGCGCACCTTATCCAGCTGATCCGGCATGAAGCTCTGACCACCAAAGCCGGGTTCGACAGACATGACGAGAACCTCGTCGAAGTGCTCCAGCGCATCCAGCCAGGGCTCAATCGGGGTGCCCGGCTTGATCGAGAAGCCCGCGCGCACCCCTAGGTCCCGAATCCTGCGGGCCAAGGCGATGGCCGCGTCCTTGTCGGCCACGGCCTCGACGTGGAAGATGATGCAATCAGCGCCCGCCTTGGCGTAGGTTTCCACCCATTTCTCCGGCTCCTCGATCATGAGGTGAACGTCGAGGGTCTGCGAGGTAATCCCGTCCACCGTCGCGGTAATATCCGGGCCGAAGGACAAGTTCGGCACGAAGTGTCCATCCATGATGTCAACGTGGATCCAATCCGCGTTGGCCACTGCTTTGACCTCTTCGCCCAAGCGGGTGAAGTCGGCGGCCAGAATGGATGGGGAGATAATGGGAGCAGACGAGTGTGCAGACATGACACTCAGCCTAGTCCCTCACGCCCCGCTAGTCCGCTACTCGGCGGAGGACGGCGAAAAACATTGCATCTGTGCCGTGACGGTGCGGCCACATCTGGGCAGAGAGCTCGCTGCCGAGATCCCCCATCTCCGGCAGCACCTCCCGCGCATCCAGCTCCTCGATACGCGCCTCTGTCCCAGCTCCATGGCGCTCCAAGGCCGCATCCACAATGCCTCGGGTCTCTCGCAGATCGGGCGAACAGGTGGAGTACACCACGACGCCACCTGGGCGCACGAGGTCCAACGCGGACTCGAGGAGCTCGGTCTGCAGTGTGTTGAGCTCCGCAATATCGGACTCGGCCTTGCGCCAGCGGGCTTCGGGGCGGCGACGGAGTGCACCGAGGCCGGAACAGGGGGCGTCGACAAGCACCCGGTCAAAGCCTGCGTCGAGCCCCGGCGCACGACCGTCCGCACGGTGCACGCGCACGGGTAGGTCACCCACTGTTTTTTCCACCAAGGTAGCGCGGTGCGGGGAGACTTCTACGGCATCGACCTTCGCCCCCTCGACGCGAGCGATGGCACCCATCAGGGCGGCCTTGCCACCGGGGCCGGCGCACAGGTCTAACCAACGCCCGGTGTCCTCGCCAATAAGTTCAGCTTCCGTCACCGCGCGTGCGATGAGCTGGGAGCCTTCGTCTTGCACCGCCGCGAGTTTCTGGCGGACAGGCTCGAGGGAGCCCGGGTCACCCTGCTCAAGGTAGACCGCATAAGGGGAATAGCGTCCTTCCTCGCAGCCGGTAATGAGCGCGAGTTCTTCGGCGGATATCTCGCCCGGTCGCGCTACCAGGTGCACGAGGGGCCGCTCAGAGTCCGCCTCGAGTGCGCGCTCCAGCTCCGCTGTTTGCTCGGCGCTGAGCGCGTTATCGTCAGCGGTGTCGAGGAGCCCCAACGCGCGGCCGAAGGAGCGGGCGATCCACTCGGGGTGAGCGTGGCGGAAGGCCAAAGCCGCGCCCTCTCCGCTCGGAGCTAGCTTGTCCAGCCACTCTTGCGCAGGTGTGCGGGTGATAGTCCGCATGATGCCGTTGGCAAAGCCCTTGGCTTTCTCGTGGCCGGCCGCCTCCACGAGGCGAACGGTGGTATCGACCGCCGCGTGCGCCTCCACCCGGGTGTAGAGCACCTGGTAGGTTCCCAGTCGCAGGGCCATGAGCACCTCGGGCGCAATGGCGTCGAGCCCGCGCGACGAGCATTCAGCGATGACCGCATCGAGAACGCCCTCGGTGCGCAGCGTGCCATAGGTCAGTTCCGTGGCAAAGGCGGCGTCGCGGCCGCTGAGCTTGTTCGAGCTCACGGCCTTCGGCAGCGTGAGGTTGGCAAAAGCGTCATCCGCCGCTACCCGCTGCAGTACCTCGAAGGCGACCGCGCGCGGCACGTCGACCCCGCTGCGCCGTGCCGCGGAAATCAGCGACGGGTTCTGGCGATCGTGGTGAGCAGTCTGGCGCTGTCCGCCTCGGCGGTCACGCTGCGCACCGGTGTTCTTATAACCTCCGCGTCCCTTGTGGTCGTTTCCACCGCGGGAGCTTCCACGCTGTTGGCTGCCCCGTTGCTGCTTTCCCTTCTCTGCGCCTGCCCCCGCGCGCTGCGCCGGGTCACCAGACTTGCTGCGGGACCTAAACCCTCCGGTCATGAGAACTTCACCTCGTCTGTGTCTGTGGAATCCGTGCCGCAAGAGCCTTGGCTAGCAAGACCTCGGCCCCAATCGGCGGCGTTCATCATCTTCTTGCCGGGCGGTTGAATCTTGCCCAAACGTACTGGGGAGCTACCGGTGCCGACCATGACGGCATTCTTGGCCACGTGCACTTCTCCTGGCTGGAGTGCGCGCACTGCGGCAGGCTCTGGCAGCGCCTCGAGTTCGGCGGGTACCACGCTGCTTACAGGCCCTACCTTCAGGCGGGATTCCCCCATTAAGGTCCAGGCTCCCGGCCCCGGGGTATGGGCGCGGATGTGGCGATCAATGACGTCAGCAGGCCGGGTCCAGTCAATGCGGGCGTCGTCGGTCGCAATCTTGTGCGCATAGGTGGCCTCACCTTCCTGCGGCTGCGGCGTAATGCTGCCGTCCTCCAGGCCATTCATAGTCTGGACTAGGAGGTCACCACCCGCGTATGCCAGTCGCGTGAGCAGGTCATCAGCGGTATCGGTGGGCAGGATTGCTTCCTCGATGGTGGCCAGGATGTCCCCGGTATCCAGGCCCTGATCGATGCGGAAGGTCGTGGCGCCAGTGCGCTCGTCGCCGGCCGCAATGGCTGCCTGGACCGGTGCTGCGCCGCGCCACGCTGGAAGCAGGGAGAAGTGCAGGTTGACCCAGCCGTGCGTTGGAAGGCCCAGCAGATCCTCGGTGATCAAGTTTCCGTAGGCCACCACCGGAATAGCCTCCGGAGCAATCTCCGCCAACCGCGCGCGCAGGGCGTCGCCGTCCTCGGTGCCTGGCTTGAGTGTGGTTGGCGTAAGAACCTCGATTCCGTGTTCCTGGGCCAGCGCCTTCACGGGACTGGGGTGCAGGGTGCGCCCGCGGCCGCGGCGGGCATCAGGACGGGTGATGACGGCGGCTATGTCGTGGTGTGAGGCAATGAGTTTCTCCAAAGCCACGACGGCGGGCTCGGGGGTTCCGGCGAAAACGATGCGCACAGTGGGTGCATGCCTTTCTCTCGTGAGGTTGATTGTTGATTAAAGTCTGACGCCTATGCGTTGAACCACTCCGACTGGCGGATGATCTTCATGGATTCCTTTCGCAACTCATCGCTCAGGCGCTTGAGGAACAAAATTCCGTCGAGGTGATCCGTTTCGTGTTGGATGCAGCGTGCCATCAGTCCGGACGCGAGCATAGACACTGGGCGGCCTAGGGGATCGAAGCCTGTAAGGCGTACGGTATTGAACCTTTCGGTGGGCTGGGAAATACCGGGGATGGACAGGCAGCCCTCTGGTCCCAGCTGAGTCTCTTCTCCCACTGCTTCCCACTCGGGGTTGATGATGGCACCGCGCAGGCCGTGCTGATAGTGAGAGCAGTCAAAAACGAAGATGCGCTTGGTCACGCCGATCTGGTTAGCCGCTAGGCCTACTCCCCCGGCGTCTTCCATGGTCTCCAACATGTCCTGAGCTAGACGCTCGAGCGATGGCCCGAATTCGGTGATCTCCTCGGCCCGGGTGCTCAGGACGGGATCGCCATAGAGGCGAACCTCGCGCACGGTCATAGTATGAACTCCTCGTGGTTTGCAGTCTTTCACGGTAAGCAGGGATTGCCATCCGTAGTGCTCCTGCACCGAGAATAGTTCACAGTAAGCAGTGCGTGCCCTCCAGGGGTGGGGTCGGCTGCTCTGTCTATCCGATGTTGATCGGGTCCACGGCGATGCGCAGAGGCAACACGTCCTTGCGCGCGCTGCGCAGCGAATTGGCCGTTCGCAGCGCCTGCCCAAGCTCCGAGCGCGGCCCCAATGGCGTGCGGATCAGCAGGCGCTGGGGCTCGCCGCCGCGTTCGTGGTCATCCTCGCCCGGCAAGCTCACCCCGGGCGGCAGCGGGACCGGGCCAAGAAGCTCCGCGTGCTCCGGTAGTTCTGCCAGCTCCAGGAAAGCGTCGAGCGAGGCATCGGCACCGTCGACGGCCGCCATGTGCACCGCGGGCGGGAAGCGTACCTCGCGGCGTGCCTGCAACTCGGCCGCCGCGGCTCCCACCATGTCCCACCGGCTAAAGAAGCCCACGAGCGGGAGCTGCTCATCTGCTGCCACGATCACCGCTCCGCCCTGCGCAGCCGGGGCCACGAGGGTGGCTGCGGCAGCCCATGTGGTCAAGGTATCCTCCGTAGCTCGGAGATCCTGACGGCCCAGCAACGCCCCGGTTTCCACCAGGAGCGCAGCACCATAGTGCCCTCCCTCGGCAACGCGTGGCTCCGCGCCAGGCGTGGCAATCACCAGCGCGGGGCCGGCAGGGACCTCGTCGACGACTGTGGAGCCACCTGATTGGATAACGCGCGTGTTGGGAAAGGCGCGCCCCATCTCCTCGGCGGTGCGCTCGGAGCCCAGCACAATGGCCCGCAGCCGTGGGGAACCACACTCGGAACAGCGGTAATGGGCGTCGACACGCCCGCACCAGCGACACGTGGGAAGCGCGGCGGAATCCTGCGCCCCATCCGCCGCGCCACGGACAGAGGGCAAACCTAGTGGCCCGTTGCAGTGTCGACACCGTGCCGGGGATGAACACTGCCCACAAGCCAGAATTGGGGCGTAGCCCTTGCGCGGGACTTGGACAAGGACGGGTTCACCGCGGTCGAGCGCCGCCCGAGTGGCTTGAAAAGCTGGGCCGCTGACCGACGTCGTCCCGCCCTGCATGTGCCGCGCCAGATTGATACCGAACGCACCCACCGCAACAATATCGGGGCGCGCCGCTTCCAGGGCTTCCGGAGTTGGGAGAAGATCGTGTGCCCATCCCGACTCAACGAGCAGCTGCGCTTCGGCCGTGCGCGCGTGGCCAGCAAGGATAAGGCTGCATTCTTCCTGCGCGGAGCGCGTGCTCAATACCTCTCGCGTGTGGACGTAGGGCTTGAGGTTATCCACCAGGCTATCGTCACCGTCATTGAGGACAACGGCCAGCTTCAGGTTCTTTACTGGGGCGAAGGCCGCGGAGCGCGTGCCGATAACGATGCGTGCCTGCCCCGTCAGTGCGGACAGATAGCGGCGGTAGCGAGCCTGCGGGCCAGTACTGTGCGCGAGCACCGTGATCTGCTTGGCGGAGAGGTGGCGACGAAACGCCGCTTCCAACAGGTCAAGGTCACGCTGATCCGGCACAACCATGAGCACCCCGCCGCCTTGCAGCGCCACGCTAGCGCCCAAGGCCGCAAGCGCGCCAGCCCAATCTGACCCCGGTGCGATCTGCCACGCTGCCCGCGCAATGTTCCCCGTCAGCACCGAATCCACGAAAGACTCGCCATGCTGGTAGCTCGACCACGCAGAGAGATCCGGGTGCTCTGCCGTGCCGAGCTCTTCCCAGGGAGTGGTGATATCCGCTTCTTCGGCCTTGGCATGGCGCGCCGGGATGGCGGTGCGGATGATATCGGAGCGCACGCCGCCGTAGCGGGCTGCAAGGGATTCGATGAGCGCCGCCATGGTCGGTGTGTACACCGCATAGGGGGAGATGACGCGTTCGATATAGCGGAGCGAACCGGAAAAATCAGAGTCGCTGCTGCGCGAGAGCAAGATGGCGTCAACCAACCTGCCGTTGAAGCGAATACGCACCCGGACGCCCGGTTGCGCGGCGTCGGAATCCGCCTCCTCAATAAGGTAATCGAAGCCGCGGTCGAGGTGCGCCACCCCTAACAAGGGCAACACCCGCGCGACCGGTTGCTGGGCGGCGGGTGTCTTCTTGGGCATAGCGCCCGATTCTACAGGCCGGCGGCACGGCGCAGGTCGACGGCCCGCGGGGTGTCCTCCCACGGAAGGTCAACATCGGTGCGGCCGAAGTGACCGTAGGCCGCGGTTTGGCGGTAGATCGGGCGCTGGAGGTCGAGCTCGCGAATGATGGCGGCCGGGCGCAGATCGAAGACCTTGTCCACTGCGGCCTGGATGTCGGCGTCGCTCAGCCCGCCGTGCGCAGTACCGAAGGTCTCGACGTAGAGGCCAACTGGCTTGGCGCGGCCGATGGCATACGCCACCTGCACCTCGGCGCGGTCGGCAAGCTCGGCGGCCACAATGTTCTTGGCCACCCAGCGCATGGCGTAGGCAGCGGAGCGGTCCACCTTGCTCGGATCCTTACCGGAGAAGGCACCGCCGCCGTGGCGGGCCATGCCACCATAGGTATCCACGATGATCTTGCGGCCGGTCAACCCGGCATCACCCATGGGTCCGCCGAGGATGAAGGAGCCAGAAGGATTGATGAGCAGCTCGGTGTCCTCGGTGTAGTACTTGCCCAAGTCGGCGTCGTTGACGACCCATTCGACGACGTGCGTGCGCAGCTGCTCGGCCAACCACTCCTGGGTGACGTCCGGATCGTGCTGGGTAGAGATGACGATCGTCTCCAGCCGCGTGGGTACATCATTCTCGTCGTAGGCGTAGGTGACCTGGGTCTTGCCATCGGGGCGTAGGGAAGGCACGATGCCCTCCTTGCGCACCTGGGTGAGACGGCGCGATAGATGGTGCGCCGTGGAAATCGGCAACGGCATAAACTCCGGGGTCTCATTGGTGGCATAGCCAAACATGAGGCCCTGGTCACCCGCACCGTACTGGTCATCGTCTTCGAAGGTGCCGGAACGAACCTCGGTGGAGGCATCCACGCCAGCCCCGATCTCCTGGGACTGCTCACCGATGGCGACGTTGACGCCACAGGTATGGCCGTCGAAGCCAACGTCGGAGGAAGTAAAGCCAATCTCCACGAGGGTCTTGCGAACGATCTGGGGGATCTCTACATAACCAGTGGTGCGCACCTCACCGACGACGTGCACCTGCCCCGTCGTCACGAGGGTCTCTACGGCGACGTGGGCGTTGGGGTCTTCCTCGAGGAGGGCGTCAAGAATGGCGTCCGAGATCGCGTCACAAATTTTATCCGGGTGGCCTTCTGTTACGGATTCGCTGGTAAAGAGGCGTACCGCCTGTGCAGTTCTTTCAGTCACAACTTTTCCTTAAGCTAGTTCTGCGCGTCGTGGGTGGGACAGCGCCTTGCCCACGCCTCGGCTGATAACACCGCCCCATCGTAGACCAAGCGGTCTACAGCTGCAAGAACGACCACTACTTTTTCAGGATTTCATTCACAGCTTCAAGTATCTGCGCGGCCACGACCTGTTTCGAGCCAGGCTCGACCACCACTGGCTCGGCATCACGCCGCAGGATCCACCCAGCGCTCGTAGGCTGTCCAAAGACCTTTCCCTCCCCAACCTCATTGGCCATGAGTACATCGCAGCCCTTCTTTGCGAACTTCCGCCGGGCGTACTCCAGGACAGTCGTCGTCTCATCACCGGTTTCTGCGGCAAAGCCGACGATGATGGCATCGGGGTTGAGGGTGCCACTGTCGCGGCGCTCGACGAGGCCCTTGAGAATATCTGGATTTTCTACCAGTTCCAGATGCGCCAAATCGGCGTCCGCGGACCCCTTCTTCATCTTTGACTCAGCCACGGAAGCTGGGCGATAGTCCGCAACGGCCGCGGCCATGATGACGATGTCCGCGTCCGCGGACTCTGCATTCATTGCCTCCTGCATATCGCGGGTTGAGGTCACCCGCACGACCGCGGCACCGGAGGGAACCGGAAGCGCCTCCGTATTACCAGCAACGATGGTGACATCGGCACCCCGCTGTGCGGCAATCTCAGCCAACGCAAAGCCCTGCCGCCCGGACGAGCGGTTGCCAAGGTAGCGCACTGGGTCAAGGTTCTCTTGCGTCCCGCCAGCGGAGATCACGACCTTCCGGCCCTGCCAATCATGGTCCACGCGGTGGCCGGCAATGATGGTGCGAGCAAACTCCGCGATCTGCTCCGGATCCGGCAACCGGCCTGCGCCCGTATCGGTACCGGTCAGGCGGCCGTGGGCGGGCTCCATGACAGTAACTCCGCGACGGCGCAGCGTAGCCACGTTGTCTTGGGTTGCCGGGTGAAGCCACATCTCCGTGTGCATCGCCGGGGCGATAATCACTGGACACGTCGCAACGAGGACAGACGCGCTGAGAAGATCGTCTGCGCGACCACCAGCCAAACGCGCGATCAGGTCTGCGGTTGCCGGGGCAATAACGATGGCATCCGCTTGCTGGCCTAGGGAGACGTGCTGGACTTCATCCACCGCATCAAAGACCGTGGTCGACACCGGATGCCCCGACAAGGCCTCAAAGGTCGCCGCCCCAACGAAATTCAGTGCGGCCTCTGTAGGAATCACGCGAACATCATCGCCATGCTCAGTGAAATCGCGGATAAGATGGCACGCCTTGTAGGCGGCAATTCCTCCTGCCACACCGATGAGGATGCGCCGCCGTTGAACTGACCCAACACCTGCGGACTCTGTGTTGTTCACCGCGTTACTCTCTCGAACTTCTTGGAAATGCTGTACGTCCTTCACTCGGACGATGTTACCCAAGACGCACTGAACCCACCCAGCGTCCTAGCAGACACGTGGGTGGGTTCAGTTCAGAATGTGCTTTAGGCCGCTACCGGCACGGAAAAGCTTAGTTGCCTTCCTCGTGGTCCAGCAGGCCAGCTTCGATTTCGCGCAAAGCGATGGACAGCGGCTTCTCCCCCGGTTCTGGGGTCACCAGCGGTCCGACAAACTCGAAGACGCCTTCATCCTGTTCTTGGTAGTAGCTGTTGATCTGGCGTGCGCGCTTAGCGGCAAAGATCACCAGAGCGTACTTGGACGAGACCTTGCCCAGCAGCTCATCGATCGGCGGATCGGTAATGCCCGTCGGCGGATCGAATACTGGTTCCGGCTTAACGGCCTCAGAATTAGCAGGTGTGGTCACGTTGGTCACATGCACCTTTACTGTTGGTAGATGGTCAAAATCGTGGTCTATCCACGCAGGATAGCACTAATAGCAGCAACGGCCTCATCGAGATCTTCATTGACAACGATGTGGTCGAACTCCTTTTGCGCGGCAAGCTCCGACTCAGCGGTCTGCAACCTGCGATCGATGACATCCTGCGGTTCGGTCCCACGCCCTGTCAGGCGCTCGACCAAAACTTCCCAAGATGGTGGGGCGAGAAACACGGTTTCCGCCTCCGGCATCGCCGCCTTCACGTTGCGGGCGCCTGCAAGATCAACCTCTACCAACACCGGGCGTCCAGCCGTCATCGCTTCTTGGACCGGCTGAGCGGGCGTCCCGGAACGCTGCAAACCGCCGTGGATCTCTGCCCATTCGAGCATGTCACCGGCGTCGATATGCTGTTGGAAGGTCTCTGGGGAGACGAAGAAGTAGTCCACCCCATCAGTCTCTCCGGGACGGGGTTGGCGCGTCGTCATGGAGACGCTGAAGTAGAGGTTGTCGACATCGTCGCGCAGGCGCGAAACCACAGTGGACTTACCCACAGCAGACGGCCCGGCCAGAACGACCAGGCGCCCGCGTGCAGTTTCGTCAGCCATTGCGCTAATTACTCGCCGTAGCCGAAACGCTCGAGAAGGGCGCGACGCTGACGGTCACCCAGGCCACGCAGACGGCGGGTCTGAGCAATCTCCAGGTCCTCCATGATTTCCTTAGCCTTGACCTTGCCAACCTTCGGCAGGGCCTCGAGGAGAGCGGAGACCTTGGTCTTGCCGATGATCTCATCGGTCTCGGCCTTCTCTAGAACTTCCTGCAGGTTGGTCTCGCCGCGCTTCAGCGCAGCCTTGAGCTCAGCGCGAGCCTTGCGGGCCTCAGCGGCCTTTGCGAGAGCTTCTTTGCGCTGCTCATCTGTCAACTTGGGAAGGGCCACGGGTTTCCTCCGATTTCATTAGTTCGAACATTGTCATCTGATGGCTAGCACCAGAATCTCGGCTCACGGTGGGAAGGTTTCCCCAGCGCGGGATAGCTTTTGCTACCTCCACGAACCGACTTCTGGCAATCCTAGCACTGGTCTGTACGCGATGACGTAACGCGGCCCCCTTCTTTTAAAGGTTCCCGCACGTCAACGCACATGCCTTAAACAAAATACCAGGTAAACGGCGCGCCCGTTAATCCAGCACGCCGCTACCTGGTCTGATTTTTAGTCTCGGAACTCCGCCGCCGTATCCACTACGGCTTTCCGCAGGTCAGAGACATTCGGCCCCTGCGAAAGAATGGCCCGGGAAACGTTGGCAAAGCCGAGCTCGGGCGCCGCTGCGGTGAGTTCCCTTACATCGGCGGGCGTGGCGCCCTGGGCGCCCACACCCGGCAGCAGCACCGGACCGTTTAATTGGTCTAGTGCAGGCGGAGCCTCCAATGTCGCGCCAACGACAACACCAAGGGCACCCACGGTGGTGTCTGGCCCAGCCGCGGACGCATTGCGCTGTGCAAGCTCATCGACGACGCGCTGTGCCACGCTGCGGCCGTCGACGCTCAACGACTGCAACGCCACGGCCTCCGGGTTGGAGGTCGCCGCAAGGACAAAGACCCCGCGTCCAGTATGCTCCGCTAGGTCGAAGACTGGGCTCAAAGCGCCCACACCAAGGTAGGGCGAGACCGTCACAGCATCAGAACGCAGCGGCGAGTCCTCCCCCAGCCAGGCTTGCGCGTAGCCCGCCATGGTGGAACCGATGTCTCCGCGCTTCGCGTCCGCTAAGCTCAGACAGCCCTGCTCGCGGAGCCCCGCGAGGGCCTCCTCAAGAACTGCGAAGCCGCGCGAACCGAAACGCTCAAAGAAGGCCACCTGTGGCTTCACCACTGCGGCAGTCTCAGCGAAGGCCTCTACACAGCGCAGGGTAAACGTGCGCAGACCATCCACATCAACCGACAGGCCCCAGTCCTCCAGCAGATGCGGGTGCGGGTCGATGCCTACGCACAGGCGCCCGCGCTCCGCACCGGCTGCTACGAGGCGCTCACCGAAAGACGGCGTCTTCCTAGTTTGCTGGGTCATGCTCAAGCTCCTGCAGCGCGCGCACCTTGAGATCCCCGCGACGCAGAGCCTCAATGCCCTGCACGGCGGCGGTCACGCCCTGGACGGTGGTCACCAACGGAATACCCACGGATACGGCAGCAGCGCGGATGTCATAGCCGTCGTGGCGGGCACCGGCGGAGCCTGCCGGGGTGTTAAGGATGAGATCTACCTTTCCAGCGAGAATCTGATCCACGATGGACTCCTCGCCCTCCGTGGCCTCCGAAACCTTCCGGGCGACCTCGCACTCGACGCCATTGCGGCGCAGCATCTGCGCGGTTCCAGCGGTAGCCACAATGGTGTAGCCCATGTAGGCCAGGCGCTGAATCGGGAAGATAAGCGTGCGCTTATCGCGGTTGGCTACGGAGACAAACACGGTGCCTTCGGTGGGCAGCTCGCCGAAGGCGGCCATCTCACCCTTGGCATAGGCGGCACCGAAGTTATCAGCCAAGCCCATCACCTCACCGGTGGACTTCATCTCCGGAGACAGCAAGGTATCCAGTAGCTGGCCATCGGGGCGACGGAAGCGGTTGAACGGCAGCACGGCCTCCTTGACCGCAATCGGGTGCTCCAGCGGCAGGGAACCACCGTCGTAAGTAGACGGGATGATGCCCTCCTCGCGCAGCTCGGCGATGGATGCACCCAGCATGACGCGCGCGGCGGCCTTGGCCAGCGGAACGCCGGTGGCCTTGGAGACGAAAGGCACGGTGCGGGAGGCACGCGGGTTGGCCTCGATGACGTAGAGAGTGTCATCCTTCAGGGCGTACTGAACGTTCATCAGGCCCTTAACACCAATGCCATGCGCTAGACGACGCGTTGACTCCCGCACCTTCTCAATATCCTCTGGGCCCAACGTCATCGGCGGCAACGCACAGGAGGAGTCACCGGAGTGAATACCGGCCTCCTCGATGTGCTCCATCACGCCGCCGAGGTAGACTTCCTCGCCGTCGCACAGCGCGTCGACGTCAATCTCGATGGCGTTATCCAGGAAGCGGTCAACCAAGACCGGGTGATCCGAGGTGATCTCGGTAGCGCGCTCAATGTAATCGCGCAGCGAATCTTCGTCGTAGACGATCTCCATGCCGCGGCCTCCCAGCACGTAGGACGGGCGGACCAGTACCGGGTAGCCGATCTTCGCGGCAACCTGGCGTGCCTCCTCGAAGGAGGTCGCGGTGCCGAAGGCCGGTGCGGGAAGCTCGGCTTCAGCAAGCACCTTGCCGAACTCACCACGGTCCTCCGCCAAGTCGATGGCAGCGGCAGAAGTACCCACGACCGGAACGCCGGCAGCAGTCAGGCGCTCAGCCAGGCCCAACGGGGTTTGACCACCCAGCTGGACAATGACTCCGGCAACCTCACCGCACGCGGCCTCCGCGTGGTAGACCTCCATGACGTCCTCGAAAGTCAGCGGCTCGAAGTAGAGGCGGTCTGCCGTGTCATAGTCGGTAGACACGGTCTCCGGGTTGCAGTTAACCATGACCGTCTCGTAGCCCTCACGGGAAAGCTCGAGGGCGGCATGCACGCAGGAGTAATCAAACTCGATGCCTTGACCGATACGGTTCGGACCGGAGCCCAGGATGATGACCTTGCCCTTGGTCTTCTCGCTGCTCTCGCGCACCTCGGACTCAGCGTTCGGGTCCATTTCATAAGCGCTGTAATGGTACGGGGTCTGGGCTTCAAACTCACCCGCACAAGTATCAACGGTCTTGTACACCGGGCGAATGCCCAAAGACCAGCGCAGGGAGCGCACGCCATCCTCACCGGCGAACTCTGGGCGAAGAGCCGCGATCTGGGCGTCGGACAGGCCAAAGACCTTGGCGCGGCGCAGCAGCTCGGCGTCGAGCACCGGAGCGCCCACGAGCTCCTCGCGGAACTCAACAAGCGCTTCAAGCTCGGCGAGGAACCACGGGTCGATGTGCGAGTGCTCGTGCAGTTGCTCGATGGTGGCACCGAGGCGCAGGGCCAGCTCGACATCGTAGATGCGGCCCTCGGTCGGACGCTCCAGGTCCTTGAGAACGGCCTCCACGTCCGTTGCGCGCTCCTCAGCGAAGTACTCATCCGGCTTGGTCCAGAAACCAGAAGGCTTGCCCTCCAGCGAGCGCATGACCTTGTTCAGGCCGGAAATGTAGTTGCGGCCGATACCCATGGCCTCACCCACGGACTTCATCGTGGTGGTCAGGGTGTCGTCGGCGCCCGGGAACTTCTCAAAGGCAAAACGCGGAGCCTTGACGATGACATAGTCCAGAGTCGGCTCAAAGGCCGCCGGGGTCACACCGGTGATGTCGTTGCGCACCTCATCCAGGGTGTAGCCAATGGCCAGCTTGGCGGCCAGCTTGGCAATCGGGAAACCGGTAGCCTTGGAGGCCAGCGCCGAGGAGCGGGATACGCGCGGGTTCATCTCAATGGTGATGATGCGGCCGTCATCCGGGTTCACGGCGAACTGGATGTTGCAGCCGCCGGTGTCGACGCCCACCTCACGAATGATGGCGATACCCTGATCGCGCATCTTCTGGTACTCGCGGTCCGTCAGTGTCAGGGCCGGGGCTACGGTGACGGAGTCACCGGTGTGGACGCCGAGGGCGTCGACGTTCTCGATGGACGCGATGACCACAACGTTATCGTCGCCGTCACGCATGAGCTCGAGCTCGAACTCCTTCCAGCCAAGGATGGACTCCTCGATGAGGACGTTCGCCTCTGGGGACGCAGCCAGACCGCCGCCGGCAATGCGCTCAAGGTCCTCCTCGTTAAAGGCCAGGCCCGAACCGAGGCCGCCCATGGTAAACGACGGGCGAACGACAACCGGCAAGCCAAGCTCGGCGACGGTCTCGTGGACCTCCTCCATGGTGTGACAGACGCGGGAGCGCGCGGATTCGCCGCCGATGGAGGCGACAATATCCTTGAACTTCTGGCGGTCCTCGCCGCGCTCAATCGCGTCGATATCGGCACCGATGAGCTCGATATCGTACTTCTTCAGGATGCCGAGGCGGTCCAACTGTACCGCGGCGTTCAGAGCGGTCTGGCCGCCCAGGGTAGCCAGGACGGCGTCGATGGGGTTGCCCTCTTCCTTCTCCTTCTGGAAGATCTTCTCGATGAACTCGGGCTCGATGGGCTCTACGTAGGTGTGGTCTGCGAATTCCGGGTCCGTCATGATCGTTGCCGGGTTGGAGTTGACCAGCGTGACGCGCAGGCCTTCCTCCTTGAGCACGCGGCAGGCCTGGGTGCCGGAGTAGTCGAACTCGCAGGCCTGGCCAATAACAATCGGACCGGAGCCGATAACCAGGACGTGATTGATGTCGTTGCGCTTTGGCATGTGTTTCTTCTTCCTTTTCCTGGTTGTGTTCTACTTGTTCGGAGACTTTTCAGTCATGAGCTCAATGAACTGGTCAAAGAGCGGGTTAGCATCGTGCGGGCCAGCCGCGGACTCTGGGTGGTACTGCACGGAGTAGGCCATGCCATCCTTGAGCGCAACACCTTCGATGGTGTTGTCATTGAGGCAGGTGTGAGACACCACTGCCGGGCCGAAGTTGGTATCGAATTCCTCACCGGCCGGGTCTTCCTTGCCTGACGGGCTAGCCAGGGCGAAGCCGTGGTTCTGAGAGGTGATGTCGATTTTTCCGGTGAGCTGGTTGCGCACCGGCACGTTGATGCCGCGGTGGCCGAACTTCAGCTTGTAGGTATCCATGCCCAGCGCACGGCCGAGGATCTGGTTGCCGAAGCAGATGCCGAAGAACGGGTACTTGGCGGCGAGGATGTCGCGGACGATGCCAACCATGGTGTCCGCAGTAGCCGGGTCGCCCGGACCGTTGGAGACAAACACACCGTCCGGCTTGTACTGCTTGATCTCCTCGAACGGGGTGTTGGCGGGAACCACGATGGTTTCGATGCCGCGCTCGGCAAAGTTCTTCGGTGTGGCGGTCTTGACTCCCATGTCGTAGGCCACGACGGTGAAGAGCTTCTCCCCTACGGCCGGGAAGGAATAAACCTCATCAGTCGAGACCTCTGCCGACAGGTCGAGTCCGGCCATGGAGGGCTGATTCTTCACCTCAGCGATGAGCTCCTCGACGTCCCGCTCAGCATCGGCACCGGAGAAGATACCGGCCTTGATGGAGCCATGGTTGCGCAGGTGGCGCACCAGGGTGCGGGTATCGATGCCGCTGATACCAATGATGCCCTGCTTTTCCATCTCCTCCGGCAGTGAGCGCTCGGCGCGCCAGTTGGAGACGCGGCGGGCAAGGTCGCGGATGACCAGACCGGCGGCCCAAATCTTGTCGCCGTGGGACTCATTGTCCTCATCATTCCAACCTGTATTACCAATCTGCGGCGCGGAGGCCACGACGATCTGGCGGTGGTACGACGGATCCGTCATGGTCTCCTGGTAGCCCGTCATGGCGGTGGTGAAGACAGCCTCGCCCAGGGTCGTACCCGTGGCGCCAAAGCCAAAGCCACGGAAGGTGCGGCCATCAGCGAGGACCAGGATGGCGGGGGTGGTAGTAGTGGAAGTCACTGTGTGTTGAACCTTTCAGTGAATTTTCTCGGTGAAGGGTGATTGTGTTGGGGACGTGCGTTGGTGTGCGTTGACTACTTAAGTGGTGAGCAACTCTGATTGTCGATTATCCCGATTACTCGGCCGCCTCGCTGCCGCTTTCAGCCGCTAGGTCGTAGGTCACCGCGCCCCGCAGGATGGTGTAGGCCACGCGTGCACCGAATTCCTCCCCCTCATAGGGGTTGTTCTCCGACTTCGAGGCCAGGCGCGTGGAATCGGATACCCACTGGTGTTCCGGATCAACGATGGTAAGGTTTGCGGGCTCTCCCACGGCAATCGGGCGGCCATGGCCGGGCAGACGGGTGATCTCGGCCGGGCGTTCCGACATGACGCGGGCAACGAAGCGCCAGTCGGCCAGACCGGTGGCAACGAAAAGCTTGGCGATGACCGCCAGGGAGGATTCCAGTCCCAGCATGCCCGGCTTGGCGTGTTCGAACTCGACGCACTTGTCTTCGCTGCCGTGCGGGGCGTGGTCGGTCGCCACGACGTCGATAAGCCCGTCGAGCAAGGCCTGGCGCAGGGCCAGGGTGTCGGATTCCTCGCGCAACGGTGGGTTGACGCGGTAGACGCCGTCGTAGGTCACCAGCTTGTCATCGGTCAGCAGCAGGTGGTGCGGGGTCACCTCGGCGGTCAGCGGAATGCCCTGTTCCTTGGCCCATTTGAGCAGCTCCACGGTGCCTTTCGTCGAAGCGTGGCAGATGTGCATGCGGTTGCCATAGTCACGCGCGAGTAGTGCGTCGCGGGCGACGATGGACTCCTCGGCCACGCGGGGCCAGCCGCGCAGGCCCAGGCGGGCCGCAACCTCGCCCTCGTGGGCGCTAGCGCCGTCAGTCATGCGGTGGTCCTCTGCGTGCTGGGCCAGCAGGACGTCAAGGCCCTTGGCGTACTCCAAGGCACGGCGCATGAGCTGCGGGTCTTGGACGCACTTGCCGTCATCAGAGAACATGCGCACCTTGGCATCCGAGCGGGCCATCATGCCAAACTCGGTCAGGGTCTTGCCCTCGAGGCCCTTCGTGATGGAGCCGACCGGGTGAACATCGCACAGGCCGCGTGCCTGGCCCTTGGCCCAGACGGACTCGGCGATGATCGGCTGGTCCGTCACCGGTGAGGTGTTGGCCATGGTGAACACGGCGGTAAAGCCACCCTTGGCGGCAGCCCGCGAACCGGTTTCGATGGTCTCGGTGTCCTCGCGGCCGGGCTCACGCAGGTGAACGTGCATGTCCACCAGCCCCGGCAGCAGCACGTTGCCGCTACCGTCGATAGTGCGGTCCACCTCAACTGCCGGGGTCACGGCCCCGGCGTCCCTGGCGTCACCGGCGTCAGCGGCAGCACCGATGGCTTCGATGACGCCATCCTTGATCAGGATGCTGGTGGGCTCACCCTCGCCATAGGGGCGAACGTTGGTGATGAGCAGAGTGCCGGCCGCGGGAGCAGAGAGCACGCCGGTGTCTGGATAAGTAGTCATGGATTCTTCAGCTCTCCTCGTTGCTAAGTGGGACATATCGATTTAGATACCGGCGTTCTCGCCGTTAGTGAGCAGCGTAAACAAAGCCGCCATGCGCACGTGGACACCGTTGTTAACCTGCTGGAGGACCGCGGTGTTGTCATAGTCAGCCACGGCGTAGTTGATCTCCATGCCGCGGACCATGGGGCCTGGGTGCATGATGATGGCGTCCTTCTTCATGGCCGCTGCGCGGTCCTTGGACAGCCCGTAGAGAGTGGCGTACTCGCGGTGCGAGGGGAAGAAACCGCCGTTCATGCGCTCTGCTTGCACGCGCAGCATCATGACGACGTCTGCCTTGGCCACCTCGGCATCGAAATCGTGGGAGACGCGCACCGGCCAGGTGTCGACGCCGAAAGGCAGCAGCGTCGGCGGGGCGACGAGCGTGACTTCAGCACCCAGCGTGGAGAGCAGGTCCACGTTGGAGCGCACCACGCGAGAATGCAGGCAGTCACCGACGATGGCCACGTTGAGCCCCTCAAAACCGGTGCCGGCTGCAGAGCGATCCGCGTCCAGCTGTAGGAGCTGGCGCATCGTGACGGCGTCGAGAAGCGCCTGCGTGGGGTGCTGGTGGGAGCCATCGCCGGCGTTAATCACGCTCGGGCCCTGGCCGCCGGGCGCTACCCAGCTGGCTAGCTGCTGTGCCGCACCGGAGGAAGGATGGCGCATGATGATGGCGTCCGCCCCGATGGACGCCAGGGTCAGGCCCGTGTCCTTGAGGGACTCGCCCTTCTTGACCGAGGACGTCGAAGCGGAGAGGTTAATGACATCCGCCGACATCCACTTGCCCGCCGTCTCGAAAGAGGAACGAGTGCGCGTGGAATTCTCATAGAACAGGGTAAAGACAGTACGACCGCGCAGCGTGGGCAACTTCTTGACCTCGCGGCCTTCTAGGGCCTCCCGGAAGCGGTCGGCCTCATCCATCAGACCGAGAATCTCCTCGGCGCTGTGGTCGGCGATGTTAATAAGGTGCTTCATTTATGCCTCCTTGCCGGGCTGTGCAGTGAAGCGGGTGAGAACGACGGCATCGCGCCCATCAATGTCGGCGTTGTACACGGTGACATCCTCATCCCGCGCGGTGGGGATGTTCTTGCCCACGTAGTCGGCGCGGATGGGTACCTGGCGGTGCCCGCGGTCCACGAGGACGGCGAGCTGGATGATGTCGGGGCGGCCGATGTCCGCGAGGGCATCGAGGGCGGCACGGATGGTGCGGCCGGAGTAAAGGACGTCGTCGACAAGAATGACGGTGGCGCCATCGATCCCGCCGTCAGGCACCGTCGTGGGCTGCAAGGCACGGTGCGGGCGGGCATATAAATCGTCTCGGTACAAAGTGATGTCGAGGGAGCCCCAGGGAATCTCCACCCCAGAGAATTCCTCAATCTTTTCGGCAAGGCGCTGCGCCAAAGGCACGCCACCAGAGGGAATGCCTAAGAGCAGGACTCGAGAAGAATCACTCGAATCTAGCGCCGTCTTTTCAATGATCTGGTGCGCGATGCGTGCGACAGTACGCGCGACGTCTGAGGAGCTCAGCAGCTCGGTGGACTCCGCGTGGGTGCCGGATTCACTCATCGTGACCTCCTTCCCCGCCTCACGGTGCGGTCTTTAAAGGATGTCGGACAATGGTTCAGTGGACTTGTCTATGCTTGAAAGCCAGCACTAACCATAGCACTCTTCACGCGTGCTTGGTACGCCCTCGCACCCCCGAATCTCCTGAGGCAGGTCTATAGACAGTGAGTTTCACTACCCAGCACGTTGTCCCCGCCCCGCGCGAAGACGTATGGCAGTGGCATACCCGCCAGGGGGCGTTTGCTCGCCTCACCCCACCTTTCGGTTTTATGACCCCGCTTCAGCAAGCCGAGTCCTTGGCCGATGGAACCTCAATATTGGGCTTTCCCGGCGGCCTGAAATGGGTTGCCCGCCACGACCTCAGCCGCTACCAACCGCGGCGGTCCTTCGCGGATGTCTGTATCAACGCCCCCTTCCGCTCCTTGGCGAATTGGCGCCACGAGCACTTCTTTGAGGATCACCCGGAGGGCACGCTCATCACGGACAAGGTGGAGACCCGCATCCCCGCCGGAGCCCTGGAATCGATCTTCGCTTACCGCCAGCAGCAGCTCATCGAAGACTTTCGCTTTGCCCACAGGCTCGGCGCACTCAACGCCGAGCCCCGCACGATAGCGATAACCGGAACGCACGGGACGGTGGGCGCGGCTGTGGCTGCGCAATTGGGCACCCTGGGCCACACCGTCATCCCTTTGGTGCGCTCCAACCCCGGGCCTGGCGAGCGCCTCTGGCGCCCACAGTTGCCAGCGAAGGACCTGCTGGAGGGCGTTGACGTTCTCATCCACTTGGCCGGCGAACCTATCTTTGGGCGTTTTAATTCCGCGCATAAAGAGGCCATTCGCGATTCCCGCGTCGAGCCTACTCGCCTACTGGCCCAGCTGGCTGCTGAGACCCCGTCCCTGACCGCCATGGTGTGCGCCTCCGCCATTGGAATCTACGGCCCGGACAGGGGTGAGACGGAACTGACCGAGGAATCGGAGCGCGGCGAGGGTTTTCTCGCTGACGTCGTCGCCGACTGGGAGGCGGCGTGTGAGCCGGCGCGGGAGGCTGGAAAGCGCGTGGTTAACCTGCGTACCGGTATTGTGCAATCAGCCAATGCAGGGATCCTGCCGCTGCTACGCGGGCTGTTTTCCACTGGTCTTGGCGGCGCTTTTGGCAAAGGCACCATGTGGAATAGCTGGATTGCGCACGATGATCTTTCTGACATGTTTGTCCGCGCCGCGCTCGACCCAGCCTGGCACGGCGTCATCAACGCGGTCTCCCCCACTCCGGTGCTCAACCGCGATTATGTTGATGCCCTTGGTTCCTTGCTCCACCGCCCCACCATCATTCCGATTCCCAGCGTCGGTCCGGCGCTGCTGCTGGGCAAGGAAGGTGCGCGTGAGCTTGCGCTGGCTAACCAAAAGGTTCTGCCCACGCGCGCGGAAGCGCTCGGCCATACTTTCCGCTATCCCGAGATCGCTCCAGCGCTTGCCCACGAGCTGGGCGGGGAAAAGCTCTACGAGGACCCCACCTGCGCACCCCAGGAAGACGGCTCCGGTAGTGTCGGGGCCGGAAAAGATTAAGAAGAATGTAGCGAAGTGAGTAGAAGAATTGACTGACACCACTAATCACGACGAAGCGCAGCAGCGCCAGCTGCAGCCCGATACTCCGATTGAGGAGGTCACACTCGAGCGCATTGCGGAGATCTTTAAGTCAGAAGGCTTGGAATACCGCATCGAAGAGCAAAAGACGCAGGACGGCCAGACGGTCAACCTTTTGCGCACCGGCTTCTCGAACGCCGCCATTGCCTTCCAGCTGGTTGGCTCCTCCCTCATCGTTGATTCCGTGTGGCGCGGTTCTGTGCCCGCCTCCGAGGGCCCGGCGCTCCTCATGCACATCAACGCCTGGAACCAGGATCACTTCACGCCGACGTTCCGCTTCTTTGAGGCTCCGGACAACGCCTTGGCAGTCTCCGGTGCGCGCGATCTCGACCTGACCCACGGCGCTTCCCGCAACCAGTTAGGCGCGTTCGTCATGTCCACCCTGGATGCCGTGTTGCAGTCCTTCGAGTGGATTGAACAGCAGTACCCGCAGCTCGTCACCTGGAAGGAGCACAACCATGACTAATCCTGCGACTACCCCCGCCGAGGATCCGCACGCACTGCCGGAGGTCACCCTCGACCGCATCATTGAGGCAATGAAGACCTTCGACATCGAACTCGAGCCGGTCACCGGCCGCGACGACGCCGCCACCGCCAACCTCAACGGCCTGCCGTGCATGTTCGCTGTGCTGGAAAGCGTTGCCATCGTGCGCTGCGATGTGCCAACGGACGTCAACTACGCCAAGGCCGACGCCGGCCTTTTCCTCGCGGCTAACCAGATCAATTCCGTGGCTATGGGGGCCCGCGCCGTCATTGCTGACTTCGACGGCATGCTGCTCGTGCGCACCGAGGCCGATATTCCGTGCGCGGCCGGCATGACCGACGAACAACTCGCGGCCGCGCTGCGCGCCTCCGTGGATGGTGTCATCAACGCCCAGAACGCCATGGTCGCCGCCGCCGAGGAAATGGCCAAGCTCGGTTCCGAATCTGCTGCACAGGCGGGCGAGGGAGCTGAGGGCGCGCAGGGTGAGCAGCAGTGACCGATCTCCACGTGGTTGAGCCGGTCACCATTGACCGGCTGGCGCAGTTGTGCGAGCTTATCGATGCCGACTACGCGCTCATCGAAGCTGCCCCCGAGGAAGGCGACGCTCCTGGTGCCGGCGACGACAACGCCCCCGCGCGCCGCGTCCTGCAGACCGGTGTGCCGCATATCGCGGTGCACTGTGACCTCGACGCGGAAGGCGACGTATTGAGCGCCTTCGCCTCCTGGGAAGGCACGCTTCCCGCGCACCTCGAACACGACGTTGCTGCTGCCGTGGCGGAGCTGAACTGGGCCAGCGTGGCGCCCACCTTGAACTTCCTCGTCGAAGAGGACGCGAAGGGCAACGCGGAGATCCACCTAGGCGCCAACCGCGCCATGGCCGTGGGCGAAGGTTTGTCCTTGGCCCAGCTGGGGCATTTCCTGCTGAGCTCGCTCGCCAGCTTCGCGGAGATTTTCGACGTCGTGGCGCAGCGTTTTCCCCAGGCGGTCACCTGGAACGAGGAGGAGCAAGCATGAACCACAACGCTAGCGAAGGCACCGATCCTTTCGACATCCTGTCTGGGTCTCCGCTGCCCGCCGTCAGCCGGGACAGCGTGCTGAGCGTGCTCAACGGTACGGAACTAGATATGGCGGCCACCGCGCACCCGGAGGACCCCACTGCGGCGGTTGCCCGCCTCAATGACCTTGATTGGGTTATCACCGTCGACGATGGCCTCGTGCGCATGGAATGCGTGCTGCCGACGCAGCTCGACGCGGACATGCTCCCGATCTTCCACGTCTTGTGCAACGAGTTCAATTCCAGTGCCTTCGATGGGCGCGCGATCGTTGGCCTCGTTGAGGATGAGGTGGAGCTGCGTGGTGATGCCTGCTTCGTCACCACGGCGGGTCTGAACGAGGACCAGCTCTTCCACGCCCTCAACCTGGGAATTATCAATGCCCAGGAAGCGCTGTTGTCCGTCCTCGATAGTTTCAACGCCGCCGCCCGTGAGCTCGCCAGCGACGTCGATGAGGCACAGAGCGACTAGTTCTTAGTCGGCGTCCTCGATGCGCTGGCGCTCCACCTCCGGGTCGAAGTCGGGCGCCGGCCATTCGAGGTCAATATGGCGTAGGAGATCCACGATGAGGAACTTCAGCGCCATGCGGGCGTATTTCTTGTTATCGGTAGGAATGACATACCAGGGCGCATAGTTTTCATCCGTGCGCTGGATGGCGTCCTGGTAGGCCGCCATGTACTTATCCCAATAGGCGCGCTCCTCCACATCGGCGGGATCGTATTTCCAGAACTTGTCTTCCCGCTCCGTGCGCTCCAGCAGATTCTCCTTCTGGGCTTCCTTGGACAGGTGTAGGAAGATCTTGATGACCTTGACACCCTTCGCTGTCAGGTCGAGCTCATAATCCCGGATAGCCTCGATGCGGCGGTCCACTTCTTCTTCGTCGACCCACTCGTGCACGCGCTGAATGAGGACGTCTTCGTAGTGGGAGCGGTCAAAGGCCACAATCTGTCCCGGCTGCGGGTCGTGCTTGCGGATGCGCCACAAGAAGTCATGTTCCAGCTCTTCCTCGGTGGGCTTTCCGAAACCAACCGTGGTGGTTCCCTGCGGGTCGAAGGTGCTGAGCACGTGGCGAATAGCACCGCCCTTGCCCGAGGTATCCATTCCCTGCAACACAATGAGCACCGCTGGGGCGTCCTCACCATAGCTGCGACCGTTGGCAAAGAGCCGCTCCTGCAGTTCATAGAGCTCGTCATCGTACTTGGTGAAACGGGCATCGAGCTCGTCCTTGTCACCGTCGAAGCCGGGGGTTGCGGAGGCATCGACCGAGTCGATCTGAAAATTCTTGCCTGCGCGCAGGGAGAGCGCGTCTTCAATCTTGAACTTCGCCATGGGTCCACCTTACCCAGGCAGTGTTTTAAGCGCCCAGCGTGGAAAGACCGCGCAGCAGAGCACTCAGCGCTCCCAGGCTAGCCAGCGCCAGCGACAGCGTGTGGGCTTTCTCCCGCGAGACGTGCCCGGCGATCTTCTTGCCTACAAGGATGCCGACGCACATGCCGATTATTCCGCAAGGCCACACCAGCCAGTGCAGGCCCTCGAAACCGCCGGAGCCCAGGAAGTACTTCGTCAGAACAGAGGACAATCCGCCGATGACAAAGCAGGGTTGCAGGGTCGCGGCGAGGATTGACTTAGGCCACCGCGCAGCCTGGGCGTACACGGTGATGACGGGGCCGGCGACGCCGGCCAGGGTATTGGTAAAACCGCCCAAGATACCCGCGGAGATCGCGGGCCCCGTCCCCCGCATCTCTGGGACGAATTTGCGGCCGAAGACCACCACGCCCAGCGCGATCAACAAGGCGGCGCCCACGAGCACCAATAACGCCGAGGTATCGATGCGCGCGATAAGCAGCGCCGCCGGGATTGAGCCGAGGACCATGAAGGGGCCGATGCGCAGCCACTTATTCCAAGCCACATTCTCGCGCATCGAATAGGTCGTGAGGATGGCGTTAATGCAGGCCAAAACGTTGATGACCATGATGCCTTCCACGGGGCCGAGGAAGAGCGTCAAGATGGGCCCGCCAATGAGGCCCAACCCCATGCCGGAGACTCGCTGCAGGCAGGAGCCGACTATGACGGTAACGAGGACGACGAAAGGTATTGCCAGTACAGACATGTCTCCTTAGCCTCGGTAGCGTTCCATTACGGCGGCCGCAACGTGCTCTGGGAACATACCCGTGACATCGCCGCCGTACTGTGCCACCTGCTTGCACAGGGAGGAGGAGATATAGCCGTACTTTTCATCAGTGAGCAAGAAGACAGTATCGATCCCGGAAAGGCGCCGGTTCATCTGTGCCATCGGCAGCTCATACTCGTAGTCCAAGGAGGAGCGCAGGCCTTTGACAATGGTGTCTATGCCATGGGCACTGGTGTAATCCACGAGCAGGCCGCCCCACCAGTCCACCTGGATCTCTGGCGCGACGGTACGGCGGATGAGATCCACGCGCTCCTCCACGCTAAACAGTCCGGACGGCTTGTCAGGATTTCCCGTCACCAGCACGGTGACCTTGTCAAACAATTCGCTGGCGCGGTTAAATACGTCAACGTGGCCCAGCGTGATGGGGTCGAAAGATCCCGGGCAGACGGCGTGGGTGGGCATGGCTAATCCTCCTTGGTTTCGGTCATGGCGGTGTCTTCGCTACCCGCGTTGTCGCTGTAGTCGCTGTCCTCAGCGCGGTGATAAATCGCCATATCAAAACGCGCAATGCCAAAGGTCCGCTTCTTGAGTTTCTGGCCGGTGGGCTCAAAGCCTTCCGGCCACTGCGTTTGTGGGGAATCCACATGGCGTTCGATGACGACGATTGCGGCATCATCCAACACCGGTTCGATCGCGGCCAACAGCCCATCCACATCATCGAACTCATAGGGAGGATCCGCGAGCACCATATCGAAATACCCGCGCGGGGCGGTCGCTAGATAGGACGAGGCCTTCATCTCGCGTACCTCGACGCGCGGGTGCTTCACCACCCCTATGTTGTGCCGGATGATCTTCACCGCCGCAGGATTGTTTTCCACCAAGACCACTTCCTCAGCGCCGCGGCTGGCTGCCTCCAGGCCTAAGGCACCGGAGCCAGCAAACAAATCCAGCACGCGGGAGTCGATGAAACCCCAACGCACGTTCAACGATGAGAAAAGGCCCTCGCGGGCACGGTCAGAGGTAGGTCTAGTCCCGGCTTCCGGCACCTTGATGGTGCGCCCCCGGGCCTCCCCAGCAATGATTCTGGTCATGGCCTCTACCCTATCTCCCCACAGCTGCGCGCGGTGACTGACCTAGTTCTTCTCCAAAAACTCCTGCTCATCCGCACTCAAATTGTGTGTCAACTCCACCGCTAGCTCGGGATTGCGCTCCACCAATGCGGCAGCATCAGCATGCGTGCGCTCAACAATGTCCCTATCATGGCTGAGATCCAGCAGCTTCAGAGTGCGCTTGGTGCCAGATTGCAGCGTTCCTAGGATGTCCCCTTCGTGGCGCTGCCGAAGATCTAGCTCCGCCAAATCAAAACCTGACGGCGTATCCGCGATGGCCTGGATGCGCCGGTAGGACTTACTGTCGGGCTCGGCGGTGGTATGCAGCAAGCACACGGAGTCGTTACCACCGCGACCCACGCGCCCACGCAGCTGGTGCAACTGCGAGACGCCAAAATTCTCCGATTCACGGATTAACATCACGGTGGCGTTGGGCACGTCGACGCCAACCTCGATGACGGTGGTCGCCACGAGGACGTCGATTTCCCCGCGGGCGAAGCGCTCCATGACCTCATCCTTATCGGGAATTTTGCCGTGCAGCATCTCCACCCGCAGCCCCCGCAACGGCAAGTTGCGCAGCTGTACGGACATCGTTTCCACGCCGCCTTCGCCTTCAATCCGCGGGCAGACGATATAGGCCTGGTGGCCCTTTTCTACCTCTTCGCGAATTCTCTCGATGGCGCGGCGTACCCATTCCGGTTTCCATTCGGGCACCACCGCGGACAAGATAGGCTTTCGCCCGCCTGGCAGCTCCTTGAGAGTGGACACGGCCAAATCGCCGAAGACGGTCATGGCAATCGTGCGCGGGATCGGTGTCGCCGTCATGACCAACAGGTGGGGGCTCGTGCCCTCCCGGGTTTTGGTGCGCAGGCTATCGCGCTGCTCCACGCCGAATCGGTGCTGCTCATCCACGATGACGAGGCCCAAGTCAAAGAACTCCACCGTGTCTTGGATGATGGCATGCGTTCCGATGACGATATCGGCCTCGCCGGAGACAATCTCCAGCAGCGCCTGCCGCTTCTCCGCCGTCTTCATCGAGCCGGTCAACACGGTGACGGTGACTCCTTCGGGAACGCTGGCGCTAATCGACGCCCCATGCTGCGCCGCCAGCACCTCCGTCGGCGCGAGAAGGGCAGCCTGCTTGCCAGCGTCGACCGCCTGCAGCATGGCGCACGTGGCCACCAGGGTCTTGCCCGAGCCCACCTCGCCCTGCAGCAGACGCATCATGGGCGCGGTGCCACACAGGTCCGCGTCGATCTCCGCGATGACGCGGCGCTGGCCCGCAGTCAGTTCAAAGGGCAGCTCGCTGAGCAGTTCGTCGCGGTAGCCGTCCAAAATCGCTGGCATCGGGGTTGCCGTACGCGCCTTGACATCGCGCTGGCGCAGGGCCATGACCAGCCCAATCGACAGCGCCTCATTGTATTTCAGGCGTTGGATGGCGCGTTCGGGCCCGTGCTCACCCGGTTCGTGGATCTCACGGACGGCTTGGTCCAGCGTCACCATCATGCGGTAGTCCAGTGGCTCCGGAATCGAAGGCGTATTTTCCAGCACCTTGTGGATAGCACCCATGATGTACCACGATGTCACCTTCCCGCTCGCCGGGTAGACGGGGATCCACTCGCGCTGCAGGAAGGTGTCCAGTGAACCGAACTGGGAGAGCTTCTTCAGCGAGCCCGTCCCCTGCCCGGACGTGCTATCCAGCAAGGATTCCTGATAACGGCCGGGATCGAGGATGAGGAAGTCAGGGTGCTGCAGGCTGGGATATCCCCGAAAGTACTTCAGCTTGCCAGACAGCATGACGCGCATGCCGCGCCCCAGCACGCGCTGCACGTAGTGCGCGTTAAAGAAAGAGGCTTGGACTCCACTATCCATGTAGAGAATAAAGACCATGGCTTTGGAGGTGTGCTTGACGCGGACATCCTCAATGACACCGGTGATGGTGACGTGGTCACCGTCCTCGGCACCGCCGAGGCCGACGTCCTTGTTGTGGCGGATGTAGTCCCGTGGATAGTGGCTGAGCAGCTCGCCGCACGTGGTGTACCCGAAGGCTCGCTTGATTGCTGAGGCATCCTTCTTTGCCAGAATCTCCGTCAGCGCACGGTCATCCTGCCACCCCAGCATGGCTTACTCCACCCCGATCTCGGTACGCAGCCCGGGAACCCGCAGCACCACCACATCGACGCCCAAAAGCTGCGCCAGCTCGTCCTCATCGATCTCTAGTCCGGTGAGCACTGTGATCTGCTCCCCGCCGTAGGCCAATTGGCTGCGGCACGACGCCACAATCCCGTCGATGGATTCTGTATCCGGATGCACCACCCGCATCGAGCGTGCGGCATCCGCCATGGCGGCCACGGCCTCGGCGGTGTGGGTGGAACCCGGTGAGTAGACCGACAGCGCGGCGAGTCCGGACACGAGGGAATCAGTCGGGATAAGCGTGGCTGTACCAGGCGCACCGCCGAAGCCGTTGGGCAAGAAGAGGTCACCCGTCTTCGCGTGGCGAGGGCCGTCGCCGGGCTTGACGGTATCCGCCCCGGCCTTTTCAAAAAGCTCACGGGCGGCCCCTTCGGGCACTGCGGCGAAGATTCGCCGCCCGGCACGGTCGGCGGCCTGCATTTCGCCGGCCGCTGTATCGCCGGCGGAGGGAAGCACCTCGAGGCGCAGGTTACTGACTTTTCCGAGGCCATAGGCTTGTTCGATGATCGCACCAGCTTG
Source organism: Corynebacterium sp. HMSC034H07 (assembly GCF_001815175.1). Lineage (NCBI taxonomy): Bacteria > Bacillati > Actinomycetota > Actinomycetes > Mycobacteriales > Corynebacteriaceae > Corynebacterium > Corynebacterium sp. HMSC034H07. The sequence goes on along the minus strand of NZ_KV819530.1, from coordinate 159,320 downwards.
GCAGCTATGGATGTGCACGCTGGCCGAATCCTCCGTGGCTCGTGCGATGACGAGGCTATTGCCCAGCGGGTTGAGGGCCTCCTCGAGCTGGGCGAGGTCTCCCTCGAAGAAGAAGATGACTTCAATCTCCGCGCCGGCCCCTGGCTGTGGCGCGGCACAGTTCTCTCCGTGAGACGGCAGCGATTCGCTCTGCGTGGGCTCTGCCCCTACAGTCTCTATAGCCACAGGTTCGGGGACGGTGTCTTCACCGGTGAGCTGGGCCAGCAAGCATTCCAACAAGATGACGAAGCCAGCTCCGCCGGCGTCTACAACACCGGCCTCGCGCAGCGCCGGCAGCTGGGAAGGAGTCTCCGCTAAGGCTTGCCGGGCGGCGTCGACCGCCGCGACCACAATACCGTGCAGCTGCGCGCCGAACTCCTCGGCGGCCTTAGTAGCAGCGGCGGCCGAGGCACGCAGCACGGTGATGATGGTGCCTTCCACTGGGGAGGCCAGAGCACGGTCGACCAGCGTGACGGCCAGCGAGAGGGCATCCGCCAAGACCGAACCATCCACCCGCGAATCCGTCGTGGCGTCAGCCACCCCGCGCAATACCTGGGACAGCACCATCCCGGAGTTGCCGCGCGCTCCGCGTACCGAACCGATGGCCAGGGCTTCAGCCACGTCCATCTCGCCTTTATCGGCCTCCGCCAGGGCAGATTCCATGGTGTGCGCCATGTTGGATCCCGTGTCAGAATCGGGGACCGGGAACACGTTGAGGGCGTTAATCTCGGCGCGGCGGCGCTGTAGCTCCTTAACGGTTCGCGCGGCCCACTCGTGCAGGCTACGGGCATCCAACTCGGCGGGATAAGACATGTTGGTTAGTCTACAAGCGCCAGTCCACTGGCGAGACGCCACGGGCCTCTAAGGCCGCATTCGCCCGGGAAAATGGACGCGATCCGAAGAAGCCGCGTCGTGCTGACAGGGGTGAAGGGTGCGGGGAGGTGATGCATTCCGTCCCTGGCAGGAAGGCCTGGCAGGTTTGGGCATCGCGCCCCCACAAGATGGCCACGATATCGCGCCCCGCCAGTGCTCTGATGGCGGCCTCCGTAATCGCTTCCCACCCAAGCCTGCGGTGCGAGCCGGCCTGGCCCGGGGCCACGGTAAGCACTCGGTTAAGCAGCAGCACGCCCTGGTCAAACCACGCCCGCAGGTCCCCATCCGCGCGGCCGGTGATCCCGAGGTCGTCGTGAAGCTCGGCGTAAATATTCTGCAACGAGCGGGGAGCCGGCACCCCGGGGCGCGTAGAAAAGGACAAGCCCATGGCATGGCCCGGGGTGGGATAGGGATCCTGGCCCACGATGAGGACACGTACGTCATCGAGGGGCAGCGACAAGGCAGCGAATACGTCCTCGGCCGGGGGCAGGAAGTCTTGGCCGATCTGCTGCTCAAGGCGCGGCAGATTCTCCTCCAGCGCTTGCCGGATGTGGGGCATCCACGAATAGTGAATGCGAGAGGTATCGATGTGGCTCACGCGAATCCCTCCCAGCCTTCGCGGTAGCGAGGCTCTTCTCCGTCGATGGTGACACCGGTACCGCGCACCACCCGGCCCACTTCCCGAAACCCAGAGGGAGCGGCCTTGTAGGTGGTGGCCAACAACGTGTGGTCCTCCCCTCCCGTCAGGACCCATTCCCAGGGATCAATATCGAGCACCGCGCCGGCAGCAGCTAGGAGCGGATCCGGGGCAATAGCTGCGCGGTCGAGGTCGATGCGCACCCCGGAGCGTTGTGCCAAATGCCCCACATCACGCACTAAGCCATCCGAATTATCTGTCATCGCGGTCGAACCCGTTGCCCGAGCGATAACCCCACGCCCGGGGCTCAGGGTGGGTGCACAGTGGGCGTCGACCAACGGCCACAGCTCCTCTAGTTCCGGGGGCAGCGCGCGGCCAAAGCGCTGGAGCAGAGCAAGGCCCGCTCCGGAGTAGCCAATCTTGCCGTGCGCCACCAGCTTTTGGCCCGCGCGTGCTCCATCCAGGGTCAACGGCGCTCCACTTCCTCCCAAGGAGCCCATCGCCGTGACACTGATGACCAAGCTGTCGCTGCGGGTAAGGTCGCCGCCGACCAGCTCTGCGTTATAGACCGCGCAGCGCTCAGCGATGCCCTGCGCAATCCCCCGCACGAAATCCACCGGGGTCTCCCCTGGGGCAGCAATAGCCAGCAGTGCTGCGGTGGGCCGGGCACCCATCGCCTCGATATCGGCGAAATTGCGCACGATGGCCTTTTGCCCAATTTCTGCAGCGGTCGACCAATCCCGGCGGAAATGCCTGCCTTCTACCATCATGTCTGTCGCTGCCACCGTGCGGGAATTGGGCGCTGCCGGGTACAGCACCGCGGCATCGTCACCATTGAGCGCACTCGGGGCGGCGGTGACAATCTCATGGATGACTTGCCGCTCACCGGCCTGGTCGAGGGTATGCGATAAACCCACCGTCACGGACTCCTTTGTGTTGCGCGGGCCACGCACTATACGCGTGCGCACCGTCCACGTTCGTTCTTCCTGGACTATCAGCGATAGGATAAGCCCCTATGGATACCCAATTTAACCGCACCGCAATCTACGTCTCACTCGGGATCGCCATCGCGATGGTCTTCGCGGTGATTTTTGGGGCAAAATACGTCTTCACCACCGCTGCCCAGCAACCGGTGGCGCTGCCTCCCACCCCATCTGAGGCCGCGGATTCCCCCGAGTGCGCCGCCGTGGTCGATGCGCTGCCAGACAAACTACTGGGGTACCCACGCGTCGATCTTGTCGAGCCAGCTCCCGCGGGTGCTGCGGCGTGGGCGAAGAGCTCGGAGGACAAGATAACGCTGCGCTGCGGTGTTGACTTGCCGCAGCAATTTACTGAGTATTCCCAGACCGTCGAGGCCGACGGCGAATCCTGGCTGCAGGTCGTCGACGCCACTCCCGGCTCGAATCTCACGACGTGGTACAGCACCAAGCGCGTTCCCGCCGTCGCGGTCACCACCACCTCCGACAACGCGCGCGACGACGCCCCGGAGGGTCTCGGTGATGCTCTCGACCACTTGGAACAGAAACAGCAACAGCCCAATGCCGCTCCGCTATCGCAGCTGAAGGCGGGCCCGGATTCCATGTGCAGCCGGCTGGAAAAGGCCCTGCCGGAGACCCTCGCGGAGGGCTACTCGCGCCGCGAGGATGTCGGTGACAAGAACACCTGGGTCTACAGCGCGCCGGGCCAGGAAGAGATCGTCGTGCGTTGTGGTGCGGCTGCACCGGAGAACTACCGTGCAGGTGTCCAGCTTCAGCAGGTCAATGACGTGCCCTGGTTCGAGGACACCACCCTGGCGGAGGGCACCACGGCCGGCACGTGGTTCGCGCTCGGCCGGGCGGAGGATCTCGCGCTGTCTGCTCCGCAGGAGGCAGCCAATTCCGCGCTGGTGCGGCTGAGCGACGCCCTCGTGGCCGCCACCCCTTCCCAGTAGCAACCGCGGCCTGCTCCTCTACCGCCTGCCCTTCGCACTCAGCTGAGGGACTAGGCGGGCTAAGGACTAGGAACGCGCGAGCGCGGTTTGGATGAGGGTATCCAGCAGCTCGGCATAGCCCACACCCACGGCGGCGAATACCTGGGGGTACATCGAGATGGGTGTGAAGCCGGGGAAGGTGTTCACCTCGTTGATGCAGTAGGAATCCTCGCTGACGAAGAAATCCACGCGGGACAGGCCGGCAGCGCCCAGAGCACGGAAAGCCTCAATAGCGCGCTGGCGGAGCTCAGCGGTTAGTTCATCGCTCAACGGCGCAGGGATTTCCGCCGAAACGCCCTCGTCGATGTACTTGGCATCGAAGTCATAAAAGCCTTCTTCGGACTCCGTAGTGCCCAAAAGTTTGGCGGGAACGGAAGCCTGGAGGCTACCGTCTGGGTGCTCGAGGACGCCCACTTCCACCTCTGCACCGCGAATTTCCGGCTCGACAAGGACCTTCTCGTCGGACTCGTAGGCTAGGGCCAGCGCGTCCGCGAAATCCTCCCACGCCGAAACCTTGGACACACCGATGGAGGAACCACCGCGCGCCGGTTTCACAAAGACAGGCAGGCCGAGGCGCTCCTTTTGGGCGTCGCTCAGCGTGGCTTCCCCAGTGAGCACCTCCTGGGGCGCCACAGGCAGACCTTCCGCAACCAGCAGCTTCTTGGTGAACTCCTTGTCCATGCCCACGGCCGAGGCCAGCACGCCCGCGCCCACGTAAGGGATGCCGGAGAGCTCGAAAAGCCCCTGGACCGTCCCATCTTCACCGTAGGGTCCATGGAGAACCGGCACAATGACATCCACTTCGGTGTAGTGCTCATGGCGAGTGACGTTGTGGATGCGTCCGCGCGTGGCGGGGTTGAGGGAAAGCGCCAGCTCATCGTGCAGCTCTACCTCGGGCAGGCGCCCATCTACGATGCCGAGGCCCTCCCGACTGCCCTGAGTCCAGGTGCCCTCTCGCGTGATGCCGATCGGCACAACCTCATACTTGTCCGGGTCAAGGTGCTCCATGATTGCGCCGGCGGAGATGCACGACACTGAATGCTCGGAGCTGCGCCCGCCGTACACTACGGCCACGCGCACAGGATTCGCTTCAGTCATACCGAGCAACTTTACTCGGCTTTACTCAGCTTTCTTGGTGCGACCCATCAGAGCCACGATCATGTCGTCGACAGTCACGCCGCGGTGGCACACACCGAAGACCGCTTGGGTAATAGGCATCTCTACGCCCGCGCGCTGCGCCAGCCTAAAGATGGAATCGGAAGAGATAACGCCTTCCGCTACCTGGCCATTGGTGGCGGCTGTGGCTTCCTCCAGGGTGCCGCCCTGGCCGAGGCGGTAGCCAAAGGTGCGGTTGCGGGACAACGTCGAGCTACAGGTTGCCACGAGGTCACCCATACCAGCCAGACCAGAGAAGGTGAACGGGTCCGCTCCCAGCTTCACGCCGAGACGAGTAATCTCCGCGAGACCTCGAGTAATGATGCTGGCCATGGTGTTGTTTCCCAGCCCCTTACCCGCAGCCATGCCGCAGGCAAGTGCAATCACGTTCTTGCAAGCACCGCCAATTTCCGCGCCGATGACATCGGTGTTGGTATAGGGCCGGAAATAGGGTGCTGCGGCGGCATGCTGGACAGCCTTGGCACGGTCGGCGTCGCGGCACGCAATAACCGTAGCTGCCGGCTGCTCCTGGGCCACCTCCTTGGCCAAGTTGGGCCCGGAGAGCACCGCAATGCGGTCGGGGGAAACACCGGCGGCATCGGCAATCACCTCGCTCATCAGGCTGAGCGTCGACTTCTCCACGCCCTTGGAAATCGATACTAAAGTTGCATCCTCCGGCAGCAACGGCGCCCATTTTTCCAGGTTGGACCGCAAGGTCTGCGAGGGGACGCCGAAAATGACGATGTCCGCACCCTCCAGCGCATCAGCTGGATCGGTGGTAGCGCGGATGGAGGCGGGCAACGGAAGATCTGGAAGATAATCCGGGTTCTCGTGGCGTGCATTGATGGCCTGGGCTAGCTCTTCACGGCGCGCCCACAAGCGGACGTCATTGCCGGCATCGGCAAAAACCTTTGCCAGCGTAGTTCCCCACGAGCCCGCACCCAATACTGCTACGTTCACTATGTGCCACCTCACTGTAGATTCCCGGTATATCGGCTTTCCCCATTAAAGCACGCTCGGCATTAAAGCACGCTCGGCGCGTAAGGCTGCATCGCGGCAGTGAGTGGAGGAAAATGGAAAAAGGTTAGAAGCTACTGGCGCAAAAGGAGCAGCATGCCCAAGGCAAAGAACATGCACGAGACGGACAAAGACATCAAATCCGAGGTCTTTATTTCTGGCCGACACCAAGAAGTGCCCGTCGATCCGGCCGATGAGTTTAAGCGCACGACCCTGGCCGCCGGTGCGGTTCTCTGGCGCGGTGACCCGCACGATCCGGAAGTCGCCCTCATTCATCGCCCGCACTATGACGATTGGTCACTGCCCAAGGGCAAGGTGGATCCGGGCGAATCCCTTCCTGTTACCGCCGCGCGCGAGATCCTCGAGGAAACCGGTTATACCGTGCGCTTGGGCAAACTCATCGGCAAGGTAGCTTACCCAGTACAAGGCCGCACCAAGGTGGTCTACTACTGGCTGGCGCGGGTGCTCGATGGCGAATACACCCCGAATCAGGAAACCGACGAGCTGCGCTGGATGAAGATCGATGATGCCTGCGCACTGCTCTCTTATGACGTTGATGCACAGGTCTTGGCCAAGGCAAAGAAGCGCCTGCGCCTCGCACCAACGACCCGCGTTCTCTACGTGCGCCATGCCCGCGCGCACCAGCGCCGCACCTGGGAGGGTGATGATGACCTGCGCCCGCTGGATAAGAAGGGGCGCCGCCAGGCGGAGATGCTCGTGCCGATGCTCACGCCTTTCCATCCGACCGCCATTTATAGCGCCCCGCCGCAGCGCTGCCAGCACACCGCTGCCCCGCTGGCCGATGAACTCGGCATGGACATCGCCGTTAACAAAGCATTCGGCGATGATGTCTTTGCTGAATCACCTGAGACCGCCCGCGCCGCCTTTCAGCGCGTGGTCGACGGCGGCGGCGTTCCGGTCATCGTCAGCCAAGGGCTGACAATCCCCGGCATCATCGAGTCCTATGCACCGAAGTTCATTCAAGAGCCGATCGAAGAACTCAAGTTCAAGAAAGCTTCGGTGTGGGTTCTTTCCTTCAACGACGGTGAGCTTACGGGCGCAGATTATCTAGCTAGCCCGCTTCCCGTGCGCTGAGCAGGGCATCGCCCACGTCCCTCAGGAGTTTCTACGCCGCCCTGCTGCCTTATTCAAACCGTGCTGCAGGGCGGCGCTGTATAGCGCGGGTGAAAAGGACCATCCCGAGCGCCCAGATCGGATAGGCGGCAAGGAAGCCGACGATGGGGATAAATACGACAAAGCTCGTGATGAGGGAACAGACCAGAATAAAGAGCAGCGACTGCCCTAGATTCTCCATGATTAGGTCGAGGGCCTCTCGGAAGCAGTCCATGAGAGGCTTATCGGGGTCATCCGCCTTGATCACGGGCGCTGGCCACAGGAGCGCATAGAGAATCAGTCCGGGGAAGCCACCCGCAATAGATCCGAGCGTTACCAAAATAAAGAAGCAAGCATAGACACCGGCGCAACCACTCAGCTGCGCAAACCTAAAGTAGTCGCGGAAGGTGACCTTCTCCCCATCAGCGATCTTGCGGGAACCATTGAAGAGGTTCGCCATCATCCAGCAGAGATAAGCGTAGGCGGCTAGCGCCATGACCACCATAAGAGGTATCCCCACGGTAGGAACCAGGGGTTCAATGTCCCTGCCGCTTTCTTCCATCGCTGCGGAGATTCCGCCTAAAACGGTTCCCGGCACAAGAAGAAGAGCAAAAGAGATAATGAGATGCACCAGCATGGCCAGCATCCCTGGCACAGGCTGCTTCAGGTAGCCCTTGAAGGTTTGGCCCACAATATCCATGGCGTCGATGGGCTGCGCGGGGCCCCGCCTGGTGGATTGCCAGGCGCGGCGCCGGGCTGGTGGTACCCAAAGCTTCCCGGCTGCTGGTAGCCGTAGCCGTTGGGTTGCTGGTAGCCGTAACTCCCAGACTGGTGATAGTCATAATCGCCATACCCACCTGCACCGCCGAACTGATTGCCACTGTCCCCGCTAAAGCTTTGATAAGGATTGCTCATGCCGAGGATGTTAACGCCGATATGTGTCCGGCGCCACAGGAGGCGGGGAACACTCCCACACCCCCATTGCTCACGCTAAGACGCCACGACGCGGGGCTTGAATGCCGGGCGTGCGGATTCGAAAGCCTCGATATCGTCCTCATTGCGCAGGGTCAGCCCAATGTCGTCGAGTCCCTCCATGAGGCGCCAACGGGTGTAGTCATCGATCTCAAAGGTATAGCTGTTGCCGCCGACGGTAACCGTGCGCGCTTCCAAATCCACGGTGGTTTCGGTTTCACCGGACTCCAACTGCTTCCAGATGAGCTCGATGTCTTCTTGCTCCATGAGCCCCGTCAGCAGCCCGGCCTTACCAGAGTTGCCGCGGAAAATATCGGCGAAGCGGGAGGAAAACACCGCCTTGAATCCATACTCAGCAAGCGCCCACACCGCGTGCTCACGAGAAGAACCGGTACCAAAGTCCGGACCCGCGAAAAGCACAGAGCCTTCCTTGAACGGTTCCTGGTTGAGAATGAAGTTCTCGTCGCTGCGCCAGTTAGAAAACAGGCCTTCGGCAAAGCCAGTGCGCTTGACGGACTTCAGATAGCGCGCAGGAATGATCTGGTCGGTATCCACATTGGAAACTCGCAGCGGAACGCCGACGCCAGTATGAGTTACGAACTTCTCCATTGTCTTTTCCCTTTCCTTAGGCGCCGGCTACGGCGGCATCGTCGATATCAGCTGGTGCGGCCAGGTGGCCCAGGACTGCTGTCGCCGCGGCAACGGCCGGGGACACCAAGTGGGTACGGCCACCGGGGCCCTGGCGGCCCTCAAAGTTGCGGTTGCTTGTCGACGCCGACCTCTCCCCCGGCTTCAGCTGGTCCGGGTTCATGCCCAGGCACATCGAGCAACCCGCGGTACGCCATTCAGCGCCGAAATCGGTGAAGATCTTGTCCAAGCCTTCCTCCTCAGCCTGCGCCTTGACCACGGCCGATGACGGGACCACCATCATGCGGGTATCAGCCGCGATACTGCGCCCCTTGACCACCTCGGCGGCGGCGCGCAGGTCCTCGATGCGAGCGTTCGTGCACGATCCCAGGAAGACAGTGTCGATCTGGATATCGCGCAACGGCGTGCCCGGCGTGAGGTCCATGTACGCCAGGGCCTTCTCGACTGCGGCCTTCTCGCCATCGTCCCCGCACTCCTCCGGGTCGGGCACCGCAGCGCTCAACGGCAGACCCTGGCCCGGGTTGGTGCCCCAGGTGACAAACGGGGTGAGGGCGGAGCCATCGATCTCGACGACGGTATCGAAATCGGCCCCCTCGTCGGTCGGCAGCGTCTTCCAGTATTCGACCGCTGCGTCCCAGTCTTCGCCCTGCGGGGCGAACTCGCGGCCCTTGACGTACTCAAAGGTTGTTTCATCCGGAGCAACCATGCCAGCGCGGGCACCAGCCTCGATGGACATGTTGCAGATCGTCATGCGCGCTTCCATCGACATCTTGCGAATGGCCTCGCCGCGGTACTCGATAATGTGGCCCTGGCCGCCGCCAGTGCCAATCTTGGCGATGATAGCCAAGATCAAGTCCTTGGCGGAAACACCTTCCGCCAGCTCACCGCTAACCTCGATAGCCATCGTCTTGAAAGGCTTGAGCGAAAGCGTCTGAGTGGCCATGACGTGCTCAACCTCGGAGGTACCGATGCCCATGGCAATGGAGCCGAAGGCGCCGTGCGTCGAGGTGTGCGAGTCACCACACACAATGGTCATGCCGGGCTGGGTGATACCCAACTGCGGACCAACGGTGTGGACAATGCCCTGCTGGGCATCACCCATCGAATGCAGGCGTACGCCGAACTCCTCGCAGTTCTTGCGAAGGGTAGACACCTGTGTACGGGAAACTTCGTCCTTAATCTCCAGGAGATTTCCGGTCTTTATACCCACGGTGGGAACGTTGTGATCCTCCGTGGCTAAGTGCAACTCAGGGTGCCGCATCGTCCGTCCAGCCAGGCGCAGACCGTCGAAGGCCTGCGGGCTGGTAACTTCATGCAAGAGCTGGAAGTCAATGTAGAGGAGATCAGGCTCGCCGTTCTCCCCCTTGCGCACGACATGGTCGCGCCATACCTTCTCTGCGAGTGTCAATTTCTCAGTCATGTTTCTCTCCACTTGAAATCTCAATTAATGGGACGTAGATTTCATTATATGGGAGAGTATAGCGCAGTATCAGGAATAAAGGTATTGGATCGCGCAGTTGCCATCATGATGGCCGCGACCAACCGCCCCTCCACGCTTAACGAGCTTTGTGAGACCACCGGCCTGCCCCGAGCAACCGCACACCGTCTCGCCACAGCACTCGAGGCACACCGGATCCTCACCCGCACACCCGACGGAAAGTGGGGTGCGGGCCCCGCCCTTCCCGGCAACCGCGATCGCATCATTGAAACCGCCGGGCCCATCATGGAAGAGCTCCTTGAGGCCACCGGTGAGTCCGTACAGCTCTATGAGCTATCTGGAACAACCCGCACGTGCATTGCTACACGCGAGCCGGAGATTGGCCTGCACAACGTCGTACCCGTCGGCCGCCAACTACCCCTTACTTCCGGCTCAGCCGCCCGCATCTTCGCAGCTTTTGCGGATGTACACGTTCCCGATGCCCTTTTTAGCGAGCACGACATCGAGCTCGCGCGCACCAACGGCTACTCCGAATCCATCGAGGAGCGCGAATCGAATCTCGCTTCCGTTTCCGCCCCCGTCTTCGACGCCGCCGGCAACTTTATCGCCGTGCTCTCCGTCTCCGGCTCCGCCGAACGATTCCGCCCCTCCCCAGCGGAGAAGTTCGCTGACGTGCTTGTCGACGCCTCCTCCCGCCTCACCGCCGCGCTATCCCACGACGCTCCGGGGAAAGCGGGACGCTAAAGCTCGCCTACGAATTCCCATCCGCCTAGATACCAGCCGTTTAAATACTTAGCCCGAAGTACATGGCTAGGCCACGCAACCCTTCCGGACCCGTGCTGCTCGTCGAAGACAGCGCCTCTCCCCTCTCCTGCACCATGCGCACTGGGTTTCCCGGCTCCCGGTTGGGGCGACGCGGCACCCAGCCTTGGTGCGGCAAGTGCGCCAGCTCGTCTGCTCGCGGCATGCGAGCATAGTTAGAGAAGGTTATGGTTTGCCCATCGCGGCTAGCCTGAGTGATCCCCTGGTAGATGCCCACCACACCCGGCTGCCCCGGCACGGAGACTGCTCCACCGCTGTCCCCTGGCGCCAACGCCACGTCCACAACGTAGTTCATTCCTGGGAAGAGCCCCGGGCCACGCACCGCGGTGCCACACTGGCGCTCGGTAGCCTGCCCGTCGAAGCACACCGTTGATCCCTCACTAGGCACGGGTGCCATTCCATCTCCGGTGAGCGGGTTTCCCGCAGAGTAGGTCCCACCGGCAAACTGGATATAAGCCAGGTCATGCCCCGCCGCACCCGAGGGCTTGAACCAGCGCAGCGTACCTACGTGCTGGCCTGCGTCGTTATACATCTGCTCGCCATTGAGACCGCAGTGCGCCGAGGTCCATGCCCGAGTGGCCTCAACATAGCCGATGCTGCACAGAGAACCATCGGAGGCGACAATCTTTTGGCCTTGGGTAACCGGCACGCCCTCGCCAGCCATTGCGGGGGCAGCAAACCCAATGGCCAGCGAGCACGCGCCCACGACAGAAGCCAGGCCAGACAGAAGGCGCGAAGAACGGTGCTGAAGAGACTTTTTCATCATTTCCCTACTCTAGCGCTTTTCACATATGAATCACCTTTCACTTCGTGCACAGCCATCAGGGTGGGGCACCCTCACCCACCCCCACTATTGAAAACATAGTGAAAATTCGCTTTACTGTAACTATCAGCTACTGAAAATGGAGTGAAAACCCCCGATTCTTTGAGGAGGAATCATGACCCACACCATCCACGACGAGCACACGCACACCCACGGCGAGGGCTGCGGCCACGTTGCCTTCCCGCACGACGATCACACTGACTACCTGCACGACGGTCACATCCACCGTGAGCACGAGGGCCACTGGGACGAGTGCGAGACGTCCGAGCACCACATTCACGAGGACCACGATCACGAGCACGGCGAGGGCTGCGGTCACGTCGCCATCCCGCACGGCGATCACGTGGACTACTTGCACGATGGCCACCGCCACGCAGCCCACGACGGTCACTGGGACTGCCACTAAGGCTCCTCGTGCTAGCACAGACTCGCTAGCACAGACTTTTGCTGCCCGCCTACTCGGTGTTCTGCACTGAGGGTTGGGCAGCTTTCCCCGTTTTCCCACACCATATGGCTAGGCGGGCGTTAGTGTGGGGTCATGCCTTCCCCGCAGACCCCTTCCTCCGCACGCCGATTCCTCACGGCATTGACCGCCGTAGCCGCCGCGGGTCTACTCGCGGCTGGTTGCTCCTCCACCACCACCGAGACCGCCGCCCCAGACACGGCCCCGGCCACCTCTGAGGCAACAGAGCCATCATTCAAAAACACCTATCCGGCTTTCCAGCCGCTTAAAGACGACTCCCACGCCGAGGTGCCTGCAGGCCCCGAGCCCACCGTTCCCGGTGGCTCCGCTCCAGAAGGACAAGCAGGCGCACAGCAGCAAGGCGCACAGCAGCAAGCTGCACAACGGCAGGCACCACAAACGACGCCTCCCCACCTTCAGGGAGTAGAGCCCGGACAGTACGTCATGCCACCTGGAAGCCGGAAAACAATTGAATCCGCGCGCATTGGTTCGATCAACCACATCCACGAGCAGCTGCCAGAGAAGCAGATTAACGGCGCGAAGGTCGATGTCTTCGGCACCCCTGCCACGGTATGCCAGACAGGTGATGGCTACAACATCACCTACATCCTCGCAGGGCCGAATACCAGCTGTGATTTTGCCCGCTCGACTGCCGGCCACCTCATGGGGCTCACCATAAGCTCTTTGGAAGATCTACGCGGTTACGTCCCACCACAAATCTCGGTCACCAGTCCGGTTACCCACCAGTCCTACGACCTCGCATGCAGGACCGACGACCGCGAGATCATCCGCTGCACCGGCGGTAACAACGCGGAAATCATGATCGTGTAGCACCCACGCTAAAGAAGCAAAGCGCTAAGCCACGTGCATGGCTTAGCGCTTTTCGTTGTACCCCGTACGGGATTTGAACCCGTGTTACCGGCGTGAGAGGCCGGCGTCCTAGGCCGCTAGACGAACGGGGCTCGCTTAGCTGTCCGTTGCGGACTTGCTAAACACTATAGGATCCCCAAAAGGTTACACAAATCGGCACGTAGAAGCACCTTTTACACAGATAAAATCCCGAACCTCGTTGCCGCTTTCGGCTGCGATGGAAACATTGGCTCTCAAGGCCTGGGCGCGGATCGAATCAGTGGTTATTCCGCTGGCGTGCCGTGGGCTACTGGGGCCGGAGCACTTGTTAGTCATCGCTAGAGGTTCGGGAGGACACGTGCGCTAACAGCATGTGGTGCAAGGCTCCTACTTCGCTCGAGTGTTGGCTTTAAGAAGTTGTGGATTATGGCGATGCCGCCTAGTACTATCTGCTAGAGTCGCGTCGGCGATAGTGATGATTTTCAGCTTCCGCCATCCGCTCTCCTTTCTGTCGGGAATGCGTTGTACCTGCAGTGTATGACCAGAAAAGGCATACCGGTAGGACTTAGACCAATTGAGCACTGGTTCACCCCCTGGTACTCCTGCGGCCGTCCCGGCTACCTCGCCGAAGATGCAAGCCGGTATGGGGTAGAACCAGACCACTCAGATCGTGCGCGCACCCCACCCCTTTACTTGCCGCTATTGCAACCGTTAGACTTGCACTAGATGCAAACAAGGGAGTCAGGTTATGAACGACGAACTCAAAGTTATTGACGAAGTTCAACAGCGCACCGCCTGGACGCAGAGCTGGTGGGCGGTAACACTTGTAGCACTCGGTATCGGCAGCAGTCTTGCGCTAACCAAGCTGTCCTGGTCGTACACACTCGCACTCCTCATACCGACGTTCATTCTCGGCTTCCTCCTCAAGGACAAAATCGCGAACCCCTTCGTGCGGCTCGACCCCAACACGGGACCGAGGAACGATCGCGCCACGTGGTCACGCGTACTGCTCCCCGGCGCAATGATTTTCTCCACCACGCCGACGCCTGATACATGGCCATGGATGATCACCAGCGGGGTCATTGTTTCGGCAGCAACGGCTTGGATGCTCTACGAGAACCGCAACGCGGCCATAAAGGGCGCTAATGCCTAGTAAAGCACCCAACCAATCCCCTGAGCTGGACCCAGTTATCCACCCGATTAACCGCCTCAGAATCTGCGCTGCGCTCTACTCCGCCGGCGCCACCGCAGGCCGGCAAATGAGGTACAGCAAGCTCGCCGAGTTCACCGAGCTCCCCGCCGATACGCTGTCCAAACAGCTAAAGTACCTCGAGGATCACGGCCACATTAGCCGCACCCGAGAGTACGGTTCTACCCGCGCGAAGGATGCCGTGTGGGTCGCGCTCACCGAGGCGGGCACACGGGCTTACGTGCAGCACGTGGAGGCGCTCAAAGCGATGACTGAGGGACTATAGACTGTGCAACCACTGCGTGATGCGATCCCCCAGCTGTGGAAACTCGGTATAGCCGTCATCTTCAAGGAAATGTCCCGCGTCGTGGATGGTGATGGACATGGCCGAGAGGGCGTCGGCAAGCTGCTGAGTAAGGGCGGGGTCTACTAGGACATCGTTGGTAGACACGAAGACCTCTGTGTGAGCGATGTGTGGCTTGACAGCAGGCACGTCGACGCGAGCCTGGCCAATGAACTCGTCAAGCTCTGGGATGACGCGAAGCTTCTCTACAAACCCAGAGACAATGAAGAGCCCAGGAAGCTCCCACTCGCCCTCCAAGGCCGTGAGATAGTGCAGCAGCGCGGTGCCGCCTAGGCTATGCGTGATGATGCCGGTATTAGCGTTTGGACGCCCAATATCGTTGCGTATCGCCTCTACCCACTCATCGAGCTTTGGAGCGTTCGGTTCCGGCAGCGCGATGGTGTGAACGGTGTGGCCATCGGCGGTCAACAGGCGTTTTAGCCACGGGAACCAGTGGCTGTCAGGGCTGGCTTGGTATCCATGAACAATGTAGAAGTGCATGGTTGCCAATCATACGAAGAAAGAGTGGCAAGCTCATTGTGCTTGCCACTCTTTGAGTGGTACCCCGTACGGGATTTGAACCCGTGTTACCGGCGTGAGAGGCCGGCGTCCTAGGCCGCTAGACGAACGGGGCTTAGAACTGTGACGACTTATTGCAAAGTGCTGCTGCACCTTGCGCAGTTATCACTGCTGGCCTACCAGGACTCGAACCTAGAATGACGGTACCAGAAACCGTTGTGTTGCCAATTACACCATAGGCCATTATCGCTTCGAACTAGCTCAGGGCTTTAACCCCTCGCTGCTCGCTGCAACGGTTTATAACTATATCCAGCACTACCGATACACACAAATCGCCAGGCCAGAAAGCATTTTCGGGGCGTTAGGAGTGACACCTAACGCCCCGAAATTACAGCTCTGTGAGACTGCCCAGGAGGACTACTCAGCGCTCCACGGCGTGAGCGCCTGAGCAGCCTTAAGGCGAGCCAGCGTGGACTCCTTGCCCAGCAGCTCCATGGACTCAAACAGCGGCGGGGAGACCTGCTGGCCCGAGATAGCTACACGCAGGGCACCGTAGGCCTTGCGGGGCTTGAGGCCGAGGTCGTCGATAAGCGCGGCGGAGAGAACCTTCTCAATCTCCTCCGTCTTCCACTCTCCGAGCTCCTCCAGCTTGGCAATGGAAACCTCCAGCGGCTGCACCGCATCCTCCTTGAGGTTCTTCCGGGCCGCCTTCTCATCCAGCTCCAGTTCGGCGTCCGGCGTGGTGAGGAAGGACATGAGGCCATAGGCGTCGGACAGCGTCTTGATGCGGGTTTGCACCAGATCTGCGGCGAAAGCGAACTTCTCCTCCGGATAGTCGGCCGGGAAGTCGGTGTACTCGGTGAGATAGTCGCGCAGGCGCTGCGCAAAGTCTGCCGGCTCCAGCAAGCGAATGTGATCCGCGTTGATGGCCTCGAGCTTCTTCTGATCGAAGCGAGCCGGGTTCCCCAACACGTCGTGGACGTCGAAGTTGGCGATGAGCTCGTCGACTGAGAAGATGTCCTGGTCCGCAGACAGGGACCAGCCCAACAGCGACAGGTAGTTGAGCATTCCCTCCGGGATGATGCCGTTGTCACGGTGATTGAACAGGTTGGACTGCGGGTCACGCTTGGACAGCTTCTTGTTCCCCTCACCCATCACGAAGGGCAGGTGGCCAAACTCAGGCGTCTTCTTGGCAATGCCGAGCTCCACGAGCGCCTCGTAGAGGGCGAGCTGGCGCGGCGTGGAAGACAGGAGGTCCTCTCCGCGCAAAACGTGGGTAACTCCCATAAGCGCATCGTCGACCGGGTTAACCAGGGTGTAGAGCGGCGCACCGTTCGAGCGCGCCACGACGTAGTCCGGCTGGGTCTCCGACTTGAAGGTCATCTCACCGCGCACCAGGTCGGTCCAGGACCAATCCTTGTCCGGCATGCGCAGGCGCCAGACCGGCTTGCGGCCCTCCGCCTCGAAAGCGTCGATCTGCTCCTGGGTGAGGTCGCGGTCGAAGTTGTCGTAGCCCAGCTGCGGGTCGCGGCCGGCTGCCTTGTGGCGCTCCTGCACCTCTTCGTTGGTGGAGTAGGCCGGATAGACGTAGCCGCCATCCTTCAGCTTCTGCAGGACGTCGGCGTAGATGTCCATGCGCTGCGACTGGCGGTAAGGCTCGTCCGGGCCGCCGACGTTGACTCCTTCATCCCAGCCGAGGCCAAGCCAGTTCAGGGAGTCGATGATGGCCTGGTAGGACTCCTCGGAGTCACGGGCAGCATCGGTGTCCTCGATGCGGAAGATCAGCGTACCGCCAGTGTGGCGGGCATAAGCCCAGTTGAACAGAGCCGTGCGGACCATGCCCACGTGGGGCGTGCCGGTGGGTGAAGGGCAAAAACGGACGCGGACGTCGGATGTTTTTTCAGTCATGCCCACCATCGTAGTTCAGCGCCACATCGCCGCACCGCCCGCCCCACTTGGGGGTAGTTGAACTCCGTTTCCACTAAGGCTGAGCAGCACCTTTTCCTCACACTTAACGGTACTGGTTTCCATTACCTATAGTGAATTCTCGTTCAAGAACTGAAGAAAGGTCTCCCATCGTGGTTCGTACCCGCTACGCGGCTCTGCTTACGTGCGCCGCACTCCTCGCCTCTCCCGCCACCGCCGTTGCCGGCCCCGACGACGGCAAGCACGTGGCCACCCAAACGCACATCGACTCCCCCAAGGCGTTTTGGGAGGGTAATTCTCTCACCCTCAAGAGCCATTCCGCAGAAAGCAACCACGACCTTGCCGACACGGTCACCTGGGTGGGCAAAGGCTGGGACCAGAACGGAAGCAACCAATACCAGTTCACAGTCCCCGAGGACCCGGCACTTTCCTTCCTCGGAAAGGCTGGCACGACCTACTACATGGCACCTGCCCGCGTACAGGGCAGCCTGGACCCGGTATGGATGGGCTTCGGTGCGGACACCGAGCTGCCTGTCGATGACTTCCGCGACAACATCGCTTCCCTCGACCTCTTAAGCGTCGATGGCCCCGGCGAGGTAGAGATGTTTGGCTACTACCCCGGCCCCGGCGGCCTGCAGCGCTTCTTCGGAACCACCGAAGGTGCCCCGCATTCTGCCTGGCTGACGAGCGGCACGCACACCCACAACTACACCGTCTTCACCAAGCCTGGGCGCTACCAGCTGACCTACCGCACCACCGCGCGCGACAAGGACGGCAAGCTCATCGCTTCCGCACCGACCACCACCTCCATCCAGGTGGGCGGTCAGCGTCCGGCCGCCGATCCAACACCGTCACTCAAGGAGCGGTTCGACAAGGCCACCGCGGGAGATGCCAGCGCACAGAACTACCGGTTGACCATCGCTCCGAAAAAGTCCGGAGACAAGGATGGGGATGAGCGCCTCTCCTCCATCGACTTCACCGGCGGCAGCAACGGCACGCTCACGCTGCTGATCGACGGCTACTTCCTCACCGATCTGCCCGTGAAAGACGGTCAAGCACACTTCGATGAGTTCCTAGGCCCAGAGTCCTCCACGATCCAGGCTGTCTACACCCCGGAGGACGGCAGCCCGCGCTGGATCTCCGAGGAGCTCGCCTACTCAGAGAACGCCGAGCTTTCCACCACCTCGAAGAAGTCTGCGGAGTCCTGGGCAGAGACCACCAACCCCCGCCAGCTCTCCTCCGATCAAGAGGTTTCGGTATCTAACCCGGAGCTGTCCGCGCGGGCCATTCCGGAGGGCGAGGACGCAACACGCATCATCGTTGAGGCCGCCGATAAGAAGCTCGAAGGCTACGTCCATGGTGGCTTCTTCAGCAAGGGCAGCGAGCTTCCCGACGTGGAATTCGACGGGGTCATCAGCAACGGCCGCGCGGAGTTTGTGGTCGGCGCAGACGCAAGCTTCAACGGCAATACCGTGCGCCTGGATATCCTCCCGCACCCGAGCATCAAGCAAGATTCCGGAAGCATCACGCTCACCGAGAACTTCTCCTTTGGGCAGAAATACGAGGGCCGCGGCGCACTCGGCACAACCTCCAAGGCCCCTTCCACCAGCCCGGACAACAACACCAAGCCAGAGGCAGGAAAGTACACCGGTACGTGCGTTGACAAGGCGGTGCTCGACCATGGCCACGTCGATATCGCTGTCACTCGTGACGGCGATAAGTTCCGCACCCGCCTCAAGGATGAGACGGCCATCGTAGACAAGAAGACTGTCGAGCGCCCGCTTGATGACGTTGTCCTCGCCATCCACAACAATGCCCTGCGCCCCCGCCCGGAGGCGCTCAAGGGCAAAGACTTCGACTACCTGGGCGAGGATAAGTTCTTCCTGCTCCCCCAAACCCAAGAGCAGAGCATCATCTGGCCGGGTTATAACACCCAGGCGCTTGACTACCAGGACTACAAAGACGGCACGGTCACCCTCAACATCAAGCCCGTTGAGATGCCCGACGGCGCACAGGTGGGCCTATTCACCACCGAAGGGTTGGGCAAGGGCTTTACTCCCTTGATCAACTCCGCCGAAGGTGACTACTCCATTGAGACCACCTTCGCCTCCCACACCCACACCAACTGGGCGTTTACGAAGCCGGGCATGTACAAGCTCGAGGTCAGCTACTCGGCTACCACTACAGACGGCAAGGAGATTACCTCTGAACCGCAGACGCTCACCGTGGCCGCCGGCGACGCCGCGATCAAGGACTGCGTGAGCGCGAAGGACGGTAACGAGGGCGGAAACAAGGGCGAGGGCAACGACAAGCCCGGCAGTACCAAGCCGAACGACAACAAATCCAGCGGCGAGAAGGACATGAAGTCCTCTATGCCCAAACTCGAGGGTTTGTGGGGCCTCGTGCTTCCCGTTGTCTTGGCCATCGTGTTCCAAGGTTTCCTCAACTTCTACAACAACCACCGCGGCCAGATTGAGTCTCGCCTCAACGGCTTGCTTCATCGCTAGAAAGGACACCGCGTGCACCGCACCACAGAACTGCACAGAGTCACTGCTGCCCTCTGCGCCATCGCCGTGGCGCTGGCAGTCGTCTTCACGGGCCACCCGGCCCCGGCCCGCGCCGATGGCGAGGTTTTCGACACCGGGCACGTTGATGCCTTCTATGTCTCCGCACCCGGCGGAGAGCTCACTTTGTCAATGAAGGAAGACATCACAGGTAGCGGTGTCGTACGCCCAGGCAACGATGTCACCCTCAAAGTGGCCGAGGAAGCCTGGAGCGAGGCCACCGAGGGCATCGATGGGATTGGCGCACCGACGTATTACCTCCCCCAGACCCAGGACAGTTCGCTGCTCTGGCCGGGATGGGATACCCAGTCTGCACAATCGGCTGGCTACACCGACATCAACTTCGAGTTCGTCGAGGTCACCGGCCCCGGTGATATCTTCGTGTTCGAAACGGCAGGCTTCGGCGATATCCAGCCTGTCACCGACGCCGGCGCGCTGGACCTGGTGTCCGGGGACGTCATCAACCAGGCCTACCCGGCACACCGACACGTCAACTGGGCTTTTAGCGAACCCGGTATCTACACCATGACGGTGCAGGCAGAATCCAATGGGGACACGAGTAACCAGGTCACCTATACCTGGGACGTCGGTGATGCAGAAGCCACGCCCCGGGAAGAAGAAACGGATACGGACCACGGTGCTGAGAGCTCTGCTGAGCTCGACGACGTCACCCTGGGCGAGGCCTCTTCCGACGAACCTGCTTCTTCTAACTCGGGCTCACGCTCTGGGGACGGAAGCTCCGGAGGCGCTACCCGCGGTGCGGCGTCGGCTGCGGGAACCAAGGCCGCAGAACAACAGGCACAGGACAAGAATCGAAAAGACCGCTCAGAGCGCAAGGAAAGGAAGGAGCGCAAGCCTGCCCGCGTAGCCGACAAAACCACGCCAGCCGCGGAGAACGTGGACACGGTCGCTGCCGCCGGCTATTACGACAGCGGGCAAAACCTACTGCCGTGGGGCATCGGAATCTTGGGCCTTGGCATGCTCGTGCTTGGCTTGGCGCTAGCACGTCTCGCACTCATTAAGGGCCGCGACTAATGCCGTACGGAGTACGCACCCGGACGCACCCCATCGCGCTACTCTCGGCGGTGCTTATTGGCGCGTCCACGCTCAGTGGTTGCGCGAGCACCGCCAATGGGGACGATGCGAAGCTCAAGGTGGTGGCGACGACGCCGATTCTGGGGGACGTCGCCAAGCACGTGGCCGGGGACGACGCCGCGGTGACCACGTTGATTCCCGCGGGCAAGGACCCACACACCTTTGAGCCGAGCTTGCGCTCGGTGCGGGATGTCGCCAACGCGGATGTGCTGCTGGCCAATGGGTTTCTCCTCGAGCCGCAGAACCTGCTGAAGACGCTGCGGGAATCATCGGATGTTCCGGTCACCGAGGTAGCGGACCAAGCGTCCACGCGCGGGGCCCGTCTCGTGCCGCTGGTGGAAAACGTTGCCCTCGATGCCGTCTGGCTGGGGTTGCGTGTGCGCAATGCCCAGCCGGGTACAACGAGCGTAACCATGAGCCTGCTCGATGCCGAGGGGCCAGGCGATGTTGCGGCTTACGTCGTATCCACGTTTGGTACGCCCGAAGCACTCTTTAACACGGCTGATGGTCTGGACGAACGCGACGATTCCACGACGCTGCCGGCCAACGCCCACACGCACGTCTCGTGGGCCTTCACCAAGCCGGGCATATACCGTCTCACTTTTGGCGCAACGGATAGCTCCCCGCAGGAATTCACGGTGGCCGTGGGCGTACAGCCACCTGATGGAATGACCTCCCTGGATTCGGGACACGTAGATATCACCGCGGACTTGTCCACGGGCGAGCTCGATTTGGAGGATCAAGGCGAAGGTTTCGACCCGCGCACCACGGCGTTGAGCATTCCCAACTCCACCCTGCAGCAGATTCCGCCGGATCCTGCGTACCGCTTCCTAGGGCGCCCAGGTGACGAGACCTACCTGCTGCCGCAGGCGGTCCTGGGCAAGCACATCCACGGTGAGGTTGACCCGCACCTGTGGCACAACGCGGCCAACGGCATCAGCTATGCCGAGGTCATCGCCGAGCAGCTGGCCGTGGCGGATCCGTCCCACGGCGCGGACTATCGGGAGCGCGCTCAGGACTACATCGAGCAGTTGCACGACGCGGACGCGGAGGTGCGGCGGCTCATCGAAGACATCCCGGAGCGCAACCGGCACTTGGTCACACCTCATCACGGCTATGCCTACCTGGAACAAGGTTATGGCCTTGATATTGCGGGATTCGTCACTCCCAACCCGGCCATCGAGCCTTCACCGCGGGACGTCATCGCCCTGCGCCGCACGTTGGAGAATCTCCGCCTGCCCGCGGTCTTCGTCGAACCTACTCAACAGGCCAGCGCCGATGTCATCCGTGAGGCTGCCGAATCCCTTGGGATCGCGGTCTGCCCCATCTACGGCGACACTCTCGATGACACCGTCCCCACGTATCTCGACCTGTTGCGATTCAACGCACACTCACTCAACCGCTGCTTAGGCAGCACCACGAAGGAAACTCATGTCTAATCGCACCATCCACACACTAGGCACGTCCCTGGCGGCAACACTGACCGCTGCGGCGTTGGCTTTCGCACCGGTGACCGCGTGGGCCGGTGATCTGGCCCAGGTCGTGAGCGCCGATGAAGAGGTCGCCACACCTGGAACAGAGGCCACCATCGACCACGGTCACGTGGACCTTGGGCTGTTGCTTGTCGACGGGCAAGCCCAGTTCCTCGCCCGCGACGATTCAGCAGCCACGCCGGTGTGGCGTGATCCTGCTGACGTAGTCTTCGACGTCGGCGACAATGCCCAACTCACCCTTCCGGAGGACAAAGCCTTTCCTTTGTCGGCGCCGAGCCCGGATCGCAGGTGTGGGTCGTTCCCCAAACAGAACAAGCCGACGTGCCGTGGCTGGGCTGGAATACCCAGGCGCCCTCGCTAACGGACAACGTTGACCGCGGCCTCACCATGGAGTTCTTGGGCCACCAAGGGCCGGGCGAGTTCTCGCTGTTCCTGCAAAACGGTGGCTTCGAAGAACCGCAGCTGCTGTGGTCCACCGCGACCGGGGCCACGGACGGTTTCTGGGTGGACCTGGGCACGCACACGCACGCTAACTGGGTATTTAGCGAACCCGGCATCCACCAGGTTCGGGTGCGCATGAGCGGGCAAGGCGCGGGCGAGAGCGCCGGGAGCGATGTCGCTGCCGAGGCCACGTTGACCTTTGCTGTCGGTGCAGGCACCGACGTCGCGCAGGCGCACGCCGCGCAGTGGGATCCGAGCGCCGTGTCCTCGGATGCCTCGGCGGGCGCCGCGGTGCCGGTGTGGGTCTGGGCACTCGCCGGTGCGGGCCTACTCGTCCTCGTCGGGGCTGTGTTTGCGGTGCTACGCGCGAAAGGCGGGCGCCGTGGCTAATCCCTTCATCTCAATCAACGACCTGGCAGTATCGCTTTCTGGCCGCCAGGTCATCGACGGCGCATGCTTCGACGTCAACCCCGGCGAGTTTATTGGGCTTCTCGGGCCGAACGGAGCCGGTAAGACCACGCTGATGCGCGCCGTCCTGGGGCTGGTCCCCTTCACCGGCACCATCGACGTCACCACCTCGTTGGGATACGTCCCGCAGCGTCACGACGTGGAGTGGGACTTCCCCATCAGCGTGGCCAAGGCGGTGCTCAGCGGGCGCACGGGAATGGTGGGCTGGTTCCGGCGGCCGGGCCGAGCTGACAAGGAGGCTGCCCGCCGCGCCATCGAGTTGACCAATTTGGAAGAGTTCGCCCAGCGACCTATCGCGCAGCTGTCCGGCGGCCAACGCCAGCGCGTCCTCATCGCCCGCGCTCTGGCCTGCGAGCCCGAGGTGCTGCTTCTCGACGAACCCTTCACCGGACTCGACGCTCCCAACACCGAGGAGCTACTGACTCTTTTCCAGAAACTCACCGACCAGGGAAGCAGCGTGGTCATGTCCACCCACAACCTCTCCGAAGCCGCGCACTCGTGTTCGCGCCTGGTGCTCTTTAACCGGGGAATCGTCGCGGATGGGCCCGCTGAGGACCTCCGCCTGACTCCGCAGCCGTGGAGCGAGACCTTCGGGGTATCGGCCTCCTCACCGCTGCTCTCTGCGATTGGGGTGGCGGCATGATCGACATTTCGCTTGTTGAGTTTTTCCAGGACCTGGCCAACCCGCACCTGGACTTTTTGGCCCGCGCGGTCGGCATCTCCATCCTCGCTGCAATTGTGTGCGGGGTGGTGGGGTGCTACGTCGTGCTGCGCGGCATGGCCTTTATCGGCGATGCTGTCTCCCACGCGGTGTTCCCGGGTCTGGCTATCGCTTTCGTGCTCCAGGGCTCAGTGCTGCTCGGCGGCGCCGTGGCGGGCTGCACCGTCGCCGTGCTCATCGCGTGCTTCTCCCAGCGGCGCACGGTCCGCGAGGACTCCGTCATCGGTATTTTCTTCGCCGCATCCTTTGCGCTTGGCATGGTCATTATCTCCCGGGTGGAGGGCTATACGGCCTCGCTCACGAGCTTCCTCTTCGGATCGCTGACGGGTGTCTCCCGTGCAGATCTCTACACCGCGTTCACCGTCACGGTGCTCATCGTTGGGGCCGTGGTCTTGCTCGGCCCCCAGCTCACCGCCACGTGCCTGGACAAAGAAACTGCCCGCGCGATGGGACTGCCCGTCTTTGCTCTGGACATCGTGCTCTACCTCTGCGTGACCGGCGCGGTGGTCATCTCTGTGGGCACCATCGGCAACGTCCTCGTGCTCGCCCTACTCATTACCCCAGCGGCCACGGCGCGGCTGCTCTGTGACTCGCTGGGGTCGATGATGATCGCCTCCGCGGCCATCGGTTCGCTCGGCAGCTTCTTCGGCATCTATCTGGCGTGGGCCATCGATCTTCCCGCTGGGGCGACCATCGTACTGCTGCTTACTGCTTGCTTCCTCGCGGCGTGGGCACTGTCCCCTCTTCTGCATTCTCGTCGTGCCACGGCGTCCTCCCCGCACCCATCTAATTCAAAGGAGTCCCTGTCCGCATGAATATCCGTCCCTTAACCTTGACCGCTGCCGCCGCTATCGCCCTGAGCTCGCCGACGATGATTGCTTCTGCAGCGCCCGCTGTTGCCGCGGAGCGCGCAGGCGAGTCCTCCTGCGATGCCAGCTCCCTGCATGCCTTTAGCCGCGGACACCAAGACCTCGCGCTGGTGGGAAATTCTGGCGATATCTCCTTCATCGCCCGCGACGATGAGTCCGGCAAGGACTACGACTCCGGCGAGTTCTACGTGGAGGTCGGCAGCAATGCTGCCTTCGATGAGTCAGCCGGAAGCGATATCCCGTCGAGTGGTTGGCAGATCCCCCAAACCCAAGACCCGGCAATCCCCTGGCTTGGTTTCAACACCAGCTACCTCGACCCGGCAACGGCCGAGGGCGCTACCCTGTCGCTAACGCTGCACAGCGCACCGGAAGGCGGACGTATGGTGGGATTCCAAAACTCCCTGGGTGCAGCGCCCACCGTCCTCTTTGATTCGGAAGACCCAGACATCACCTGGGACTACCCCGATCACTTCCACAGCCACACCGGGATCATTTTCACCGAGCCAGGCGCCTATGCCGCAACCTTCACGTTTACGCTCAACGATGGCTCGGAGCATTCCATCGACGTTCCTTTCCTCGTAGGTGAAGCGGAGCCCGACGAGGTGTGTCAACTGGATTGGGGTGCCAGTGCCGGCGCTGGGCAGGGCTCTGGTTCTGGCAGCGCGAAGAACCGCCCGCAGCAGTTGGCCAAGGAGATCAACGACACCTCTAAGTCGATCGCTCAGTTAGACAAGACGATGGATAAAACCTTCAAGGAGGCCGAGGCCGTCCTCAACGGCGCGCAGCCCTCCACGTCCAGAGACGCCAAAGACTCGAAGCAGTCTGAGCGCTCCGCGCGAAGCACCGAAAAGAAGCCGGCTGCAGATGCTTCTGAAAGAAGCCAACGTCCTGAGACGCAGGGCCAGCGCGCCCCACAGAACGGATCATCCCACACTGTGGAACAACAGAGAGATTCCACACATCGGAACACCTCGAACGGGCGCTCTGCTACTCGCGCGAAAGAGTCCGGGAGTACCGCGGCGCCCAAGAAGGAACGAAGCACCAAGCATACCGCCGCGGCGCAGCGCCCCGCCCCAAGCACGGAGGAACAGCAGGCTGGAAGCGCAAACATCCAGGCTATGAGCTATGGCGCACCGATGGCCGGCTTCTGGGCGGGCTTCCTTGCGGGCATGGGTTCCCTTGCGCTTCTCCTCGGTATCGGGCTGTTCATCGCGGTGCAGTTCTTCCGCCCGCGCAACCGCGACTAGTCCCCTAGGGGCGGTCACCCCGCATAAGGAGTGGATCTGGTTTCGGTAAGAAGGAAAGAAGGAACTAGAGTTATTCCTTATGTGTGAAAACAGACCCTCCACCGCCCCCGACTTCCTCCTGTCCCGCGCGACGGGGTCTGTGCGTACCCAAGGTTCGGCTGCGACCTTCAGCGATGTCGATGCCGCCGTAGCCGAGCTGCGTGCCGGCACGGTCCCGATGATCGTCGGAGCGCTTCCCTTCCACAAGGGAGATCCAGCCGCCTTGACAGTCCCGCGCAGCATCATCCGCGAGGACGGCCCGCTCGAGCCGCATGCCTACTACCGCAGCGGCACGCTCAACGCGCGGGTTACCGGTTTCGATCCGGAACCGGAGGAACACCTTCGCCGCATTGAAGCAGCCATCGCCACGATCGAGGCGTCCAAGCTGGACAAGGTAGTCCTCGCCCGCGCCGTTGACATTGAGTTCAACGCCCCTGTCGATCCGCTCCTCGTCGCCGCGCGGCTGATCGACCTGTCCTCCCATCGCGATGGTTTCATCGCCGACCTCACCCCGGCGGGGCGACCCGGAGCGATGCTCGTGGGCTCTTCCCCGGAGGTGCTCATCAAGAAGCAGGGTTCAACAGTCACGGCCTTCCCCTTGGCCGGATCCGCACCCCGGCAGGCAGATAAAGCACGCGACATCATGGCAGGTCAGGACCTGCACAATTCCGAGAAGGATTTGCGCGAGCATGCCTTCGTGGTCGACCACATCCGCCGCATCCTGCAGCCGCTGTGCGCGACTCTCGACGCCCCCGCCTCACCCCAGCTCACCTCCACCAATGAAATGTGGCATCTGGGCACCCCGATTGCGGGAACCCTCAAGGACTCCAGCATTACGGCACTGGAGCTGGCCGAGTTGGTTTACCCCACCCCAGCTATTTGCGGCACCCCCACCGAAGCTGCGCAGGCGCTCATCGAAACTGCTGAGACCGACCGCGGCTTCTACGCCGGTGCAGTTGGCTGGTGCGATGATTCCGGCGATGGCGAATACATGGTGGCCATCCGCTGCGCGGAGGTCGCGGGCGATGGCCTGTCCGCCCGCGCGTGGGCGGGCGGAGGAATCGTTGTGGATTCCGACCCGACGGCCGAGCTTCAGGAAACCACAGCGAAACTGCGCACCATCCTCCGCGCGCTCAACCTCTAGAGCAGCGCCTAAGCGCGCTCAATCGGGTTGGTCAGGCTGCCCACACCAGGGATCTCAATTTCGATGGTATCGCCCGGAACCATCGGGGCCGTACCCGCCGGGGAGCCGGTGGTGATAACATCGCCCGGCAGCAGGGTGTAAGACCGCGAGATCTCAGCGATAACATCGCCCATCTTCACAATCATCTGGTCGGTGTTGGAGTCCTGCTTCTGCTCGCGCTTGCCATCGTGCGTGAGGTATGCGTTGATCCTCTGATCGTCGAGATTGATGCAGTCCAGGTCCGTCTCAATCCACGGGCCCAGCGGGCAGAAGGTGTCGATGCCCTTCGCGCGCGCCCACTGGCCATCCTGGAACTGCAGGTCACGCGAAGAAACATCGTTACAAATGGTGTAGCCGACGACGTGGTCGCGCCACTTCTCTGGGTCGATATTCTTCGAGACCTTGGAGATCACGACGGCGAGCTCACCCTCGAACTCCACGTTGGTGGCGAACTCCGGAATCTTGATGGGCGCACCCGGGCCAATGACCGCGGTGGAAGGCTTGATGAAGATCGTCGGCGGCAGGTGCTCGGCAGACTCCTTGAAGACCTCCGCCACGTGGTCGGCGTAGTTGCGGCCGAGCGCTACGACCTTGGTCGGCAGGGTCGGCGCCAACAAGCGCACCTCACTCAGCGGCCACTCGCGGCCAGTGGGCTCCGGCGGCGTAAACGGTGTGCCGGAAATTTCCTTGGCCACCAGCTGATCCAGCGGGGCGTCGGCGGGACCATCGATGATGGCAAAACAGATACCTTCGGTGTGAGCAATTCGTCCTAAACGCATAACGGCCATACTACTCGCAAGGATTTTTAACACACGATCAGGGGTCTGCAGTAAAGGTTGCAAAGGAAGCGTTGTCTATCTCAGCGCTGGACGACGTCCCCCAGGGTCACCGCTCGCGTGCTCCCCCGCTGCGCTAGGTATAGCTCTGCGCAAGCCAGGGCGTCGCTGAGCGCATTGTGGCTGCCATAGCGCGGCAGACCATAGCGCTCACGGACTCGGGGAAGGCGTAGGTCCTCGCCGCGCGGGTAGGTGCCCATGCGCTCCATGTGGCGCCGCTCCAACGCAAAGGTATCCACCACGCTCAGCCGCGGGCGCTCTCCGAACACCGCGCGCGATGCCGCCTCAATGAATCCCACCTCCAGCGCTGAGAAGTGTGCGAGCAACGCGCGTCCCTGCACCGCCTGGCGCAACTGCTCCATGGCGCTCTCCAGCTCCTCTCCGGCGTCGATGACGTTTTGGGTCAGCAGGTGGACATGCGAGTCGTCGGCCACCTGCGCACCGCGCACCACGATATAGCCAGCACCGGATAAGTCGATGGTTCTGCCATTAACCGGAACCCAGCCAATAGAGACGATCTTCCCCGTGCGGGGGTTAAGGCTGGTCGTCTCCATGTCCACGGCCAACAAGCCCACGTCATCAAGGGGTGTGGTGCGCGGGGGCGCGCCCCAGTCCGCCCGGCGGCTCCAGCGATTCCACATCTAGATATTCCTCACCGGGTATTTGGTCGCGAGGGCATTCTGCATCGACTTGATCGCCCGGAAGGCATCGCGCAGGTGCTCGCGTTCCATGCGCCCCAGGCTCTTGGGGCCGATGTTGTAATTGGGCTGCTGTCCCTCGCGCAGCTGGTGGGCTTGGTGTTGGAAGGAGAGGGAGCGTAGGTAATCAAAGGCGTCGAGAAGCTCCTGCGCCCCCTGGTGGCTCACCGCGTTACCGGCGGCTTCTCTGAGACGCTGGCGGGTATCCACCACCGTCGAGCCGGAAGCCAAGGCGAAGAGCCGGGCCATCTGCACGATTCCGGCGGTCCCGCCCTTCTTGATGTCGAGGGTGTTGGCGTAGTCGCCATCGCGCTCCACCACGAGCCCCCGGAAGAAGGTCAGCGGCGGCTCGCGGCGCGCTGCCAAGCTGGCCAGGTGCGCGTGCAAGCGAGTTGCCCCTTTACCCATTTCTACGGCAGCAGTGTGGACTTCTCGGCCCAGCTCCTCGCTGCCATAGAGGACACGGAAATCGAAGAAGATCTGCGCGTTGAGCAGAGCCTCCGGTTGGGGCTCCCGGATCCACCTACGGAAGGTATCGATCCAGTGGGTCCGGGTCATCCGCCATTCTTCGTTCATCGCCATCATGTTGCCGGGGCAGAGAACTTGGCCGGCGTCGGCAAGCCCTTGGCAGACGAAGGAGCTCATCCGCGCGAAGTAGTCGCCGTGTACCGCGGCATCGTAGTCATCAGCGAGAACCAGAGCATTGTCCTGATCCGAGGCTAGCGCCATTTCCCGGCGGCCCTGCGAACCGACGGCCACGAAGGCATACTCGACCGGCGGGGGTCCGAGTTCCTCCTCGGCTAGCGTGCACAGTCGGCGGGCCACTGCATCGGCGGCGAGCGTGACCAGGCTGGAGGCTTCCGCCGGGGTGGAGCCACGCTCCACGTAACGCCCGGCCAGGCGCGTGGCTTCCTGAAAAGCGCCACGAAGCTCAGCGGCACTGCTGCGCCGTGAGAGATCCGCGGTGAGGTAGAGCGGATCGTTATGGAGCAGGCGCGTAACGTCCGACTGCGTGACAATGCCCTGCAATGCGCCCTCGGTGACCACCGGCAGGTGGTGGATACCTCGCTCGGCCATGTGCAGCAGCGCCTCCATGGCGGGGGCATCGGCAGATACCGTCAGCGGGTTGGGCGTCATGATCTCCCCCACCGCCTGGCCAGGATCCCGGTGAACGGCGAGCACGCGCGAACGCAGATCGCGGTCCGTCACGATGCCCTTAAGGCGGGTGCCGTTCTGGTTCCCGGGCTCCACGACGAGGAGCGAGGACACACTCCGGTCAGTCATCAGGCCAGCGGCTTCCGCGATCGTGGTGGTGGGCGGAGCGGTGAGCACGTCGGTGCGGATAAGGTCCTGCAGCGGCGTGCGGAGAACATCCGTCGGTGCGGAATCGGACAGCTCGCGGGCTGCTGCTCGGATCTGGCGCGACTTGGCCGAAAAGAACCGTGCGATGTCTGGGTTGCGTTGGGCGCACTCGCTAAAAGCGTGCTGCGGCAGGGTGAAGACCAGACTGTCTTCGACCGCGACCATCTCATAGACGGAAACCGGCTCACCCTGCAGCGTGGAATAGCCAAAGGTCAGCCCGGGTTCGCGCCGATCGAGAAGGACGCCATCCTCTCCCAGAACATCTATTGCCCCGGTGCGGATGATGTGTAGGAACGCGTTCTCCTCCCCGAGCCGGACGGGGACATCCCCGCGGCGCAGGTAGATCATGCTCAGCTGTGCAGACAGCGCGGTGAGCTCTTCCTCCGGCAGGCGGGAGAAAGGCTCGTGCTGGGCGAGGAAACTAGTGACCTCGTCTATTTCGACGCTCATGCGCCAACCATACAGTGCTAGGCGCGCAGCGCGGAGGCGATTCGGTCACCAATTTCGGTAGTCTTCGGCTGCGCATCCCCGCGGGAGGAGACGTCGGCAGCAACGGCCTCCTCGATGCGCACAGCGTTGTCCTCGTCGCCGAGGTGGCGCAGTAGCATCGCGGCCGAGAGGATCGCCGCGGTCGGGTCCGCAATCCCTTTGCCCGCAATGTCCGGGGCAGAACCGTGGACAGGCTCGAACATGGAGGGATTCGCACCGGAGGCGTCAATGTTTCCGGAGGCGGCTAAGCCGATGCCACCGGTAACAGCACCGGCCAGGTCAGTCAGGATGTCACCAAAGAGGTTGTCGGTCACGATGACGTCGTAGCGCGCGGGATCGGTGACCATGTAGATGGTTGCGGCATCGATGTGGTTGTAGTCCACGGTGACCTCCGGAAACTCCTGTGCCACCTCGTTCACGGTGCGCTGCCACAGCCCGCCGGCATTGACCAAAACGTTGGTCTTGTGCACCAGCGTGACGTGCTTGCGGCGGGACATCGCACGCTGGAAGGCATCGCGCACCACGCGCTCAACGCCGTAGCGGGTGTTCTGGGACACCTCCGAGGCCACCTCGTGCTCAGTGCCTTCGCGCAGCGTGCCGCCGTTTCCGCAGTACAGACCTTCGGTGCCCTCACGGACAACGACGAAGTCGATATCGCCCGGGTTTGCCAGAGGCGAGGTAGACGTCGGGTACAACTTGGAGGGGCGCAGGTTAACGTGGTGGTCGAGCGCAAAACGCATCTTCAGCAGCAGGCCGCGCTCCAAGACGCCGGGCGGAACCTCACCCGGGGCGCCAATCGCACCGAGCAGGATGGCGTCGTGCTCGCGCAGGGAGGCCAGGTCGGCGTCGGTAAGCAGCTCTCCGTTGCGCAGGTAGCGTCGAGCACCCAGGTCATAGTCGGTCACCTCGATGTCCTCGCGCACCGCGCGCAGAACCTTGAGCGCTTCCGCGGTTACCTCGGGGCCAATGCCGTCGCCGCCAATCACTGCAAGTTTCATTTTGTGGGATTCCTTTCTCACATATTGGATACTTGAGAGAGTACCACCCTCGTGCCCTCCATGAAGCCGAAACCCCCTGAAGAACCATGGCTGGCTCTGCAGGGGGGCGGTGGACTCCACTCAGGTGCGGTGTGGATTAAACATCCAAATCGAGCTGGTGGCAGGTAGCCCCCAGCGCCGAGTTGATCTCCTCGACGAGCTCCTCTGGCACCTCGCGCTCGACGCGCAGAATGAGCACAGCGTCGGAGGCGTCCTTACCCTGGGTCAAGGCGGCGGCGACAATGTTGATGCCGGCAGAGCCCAGCTTGGTACCCACGGTACCCAGCGCGCCCGGGGCATCCTTGTAGGAGAAGAAGAGGTTGCGGCCGGTAGCGCGCATATCGACGCCGCGGCCGTTGATGCGGATAATCTTCTCCACCCCGTCAATTCCAGTCAGGGCACCGGTCAGCTGCGATACCTTGCCGTTGGGGCCAATCACCCTGACGCGCACCGAAGAGCGGTGGCCCTTCGACTCCACGTTGGTCTTCACGTCCACGGTCACGCCGCGGCTTTCGGCGATCTTCATTGCGTTAACGAAGGTGACAGCCTCCGAGACCACGCCGGAAAACAGTCCGCGAACAGCAGACAGACCAAGAGCCGAGACATCCTCGTTGGCCAGCTCACCGCAGGCCTCGACCTCCACGGCAACCGGTGCAGCATCCAGCAGGTTGCCGGCTACCAGGCCCAGCTTGCGGGTCAGGTCCAACCAGCCGGCGACTTCCTCGCCGACCCGGCCGCCTTCAACGTTGACGGCATCCGCGACGAACTCGCCGGCCAGTGCCTTCAACACGGAGGCGGCGACATCGGTACCGGCGCGGTCCTGCGCTTCGACCGTGGATGCGCCCAAGTGCGGGGACACGGTAACTTGCGGAAGCTCAAACAGCGGGGAATCGGTGCAGGGCTCGGAAGCATAGACGTCGAAGCCTGCGCCGCGGTGGTGGCCAGACTTGATGGAGGCAGCTAGCGCCGCTTCATCGACGAGGCCGCCGCGGGCGGCGTTAATGATGATCTGGCCCTTCTTGGCCTGCGCCAAAAGCTCGGCATCGAACATGCCGGCGGTCTCCGGGGTCTTGGGCAGGTGGATCGTCACAAAGTCAGAGCGGGACATGAGCTCCTCAAGGCTCACCAGCTCCACACCCAGCGCCGCCGCACGGGCCGGGTTGGCATAAGGATCGTGCGCGATGATGGTGGTCTCAAAGGCCGCCAGGCGCTGGGCAAAGAGCTGGCCGATGTGGCCGAAGCCCACGATGCCGATGGTCTTGCCATAGATCTCGACACCCTTGAAGGACGAGCGCTTCCACTCGCCTTGGCGAAGAGACTGATCCGCCGCCGGCACCTGGCGCGCGGTGGCCAGGAGCAAGGCGATGGCCTGCTCGCAGGCGGAGTGGATGTTGGAGGTCGGCGCGTTGACGACCATGACTCCACGCTCGGTGGCGGCTGGGATGTCAACGTTGTCCAAGCCAACGCCAGCACGGCCGACGATCTTCAGGTTCTCTGCGGCGGCCAAAACCTCCGCGTCCACGGTCGTGGCGGAGCGGACGAGGAGCGCATCGGCCTCAGGCACTGCGGCGAGGAGCTCCTCGCGGTTTGGGCCATCAACCCAGCGAACCTCAACGGTGTCACCGAGGGCATCAACAGTGGATTCGGCAAGCTTATCGGCGATAAGTACGACCGGCTTCGACATAACTTCCTTTACTAGTCAGAATTGGAGATGCCGAGAAGTGTAGTTTATTCTTTCCAGCCCTGAGTGATTTTATGCGTGAATTCTGTCACTGAACCGAATTCCGGTCCGAGGGCCACGATAGGCCCCTCCGACAGCCCTGCCGTTATCGCCGCGCCGGCCTTCGTCGCCGACGGATCTGGCTCGGTCATGACGAAGACCGTGCCACCGTAGGCGGTGGCGTTGACCACGTTGGCTAGGGGGCTTTCCGCGGTCGCCACAATCACCGGCGCCATTTGTGCGTCGCGGCGCGCCTGGGCTGGAATAGCCGGCATCTTTTCCTTCGTTATGTGCTGCGGCAGGGGCTCCCAGGCGGCCTTGAGCTCCGTCTTCGTAGAGGAATCCAAGCGCGCAATGTTGTCAACCATGCGCTCGCGTTTCATGACTACCTTCGACGTGAAGCGAAAAGCGGTGTACTCCCCCAGCGCCTTGGTGTTTCCTGGGTCATGGATAACTTCAAGTTGCCCGTTCTGGCTGGCCCACGGAACGTTACCGATAACGAGGAGCTGGTCTACGTCGAGATCAGTGAGCAGCTGTGAAATCTGCGGGCGAATCGACGCATCGTACGTCACCATGGGCACGCGCTGCGATACGCTCAGCGTCGCGGCCCGCAGGGCGGCGGCATCTGAGTCTTCGGCCAAGATCAGCGTATTGCTTTCCTTAAAGAACAAGCGCGCGGAGTCAATTCCCCAGTGGTCCTCAACCACCGTAATCTCGTTGGCGAATTGCGGGTCAATGAGCCGCAGACGATTCTCTTCGCTCGCGCGGGCCAGGTCGATGTCCGCCTCGGGGAGGGCGGTGATGTCCTGCGTGAGGATCGGCTCGCCCCGCCCCAGCGAGGAACAGCCCGCAGCGCCTAGGCCCGTCACGACTAGGAGCAGCGCTACAGGCACGACCTGTAGCGCACGTGGAGAAGGAACCTTAACGCGCAAAGGCCTGCGGGCCCTCCTCGCCGCCAGAGAGGTTCGCCTCATCCACGTCGCGCACTACCTGCTTGTTGAGTGCGTATTCAACGATGCCGACGAAGCGCTCGCGGCGATCGGCGAAGAACTGGTGCGCGGTCTTCGCAGTCAGCAGCTCCGGATCTAAGTCGTGGGAGGCCAACACACTATCGAACTCGGCATCCTCCATGATCGACTTTGACTGCACGCGCGGCAGGTAGCGCTCGGGCGAATGCCCGTCCAGAACCACCTCGGTGCGCTTGCCCATCGGTGTGCGGTTGAGCACGGAGTTCGCCAGCACGCCACTGATACCGTGGCGCTCGCACCAGCGAAGCGGGAAGACCGGGAAGAATCCCGGCTGCAGCTCCTCGAAGCTATGGCGGTTGAAGGGGCGCCCCGTCCGCCAATCCTTGGCGCCGCGGGCCATGAGCAGAGCGTAGAGGCCGTGCCATACGCCGTCGTTCTCCCCCACGGACAGCAAGCGGGACTCGCGGAAGGAAGCATCGCGCACCGTCTTCGGAACGCTCTCGGTATCGCCGGCAACCCAGCTGGTCACCTCGTCGACATCACGGGCAGCGCGCAGCTTGACGGCCGAGGAGCCGTAAAGCTCACCGAAGACACCGCTCCAGAACCACTGGTTGAGGCGGTCCCAGGCGTCTTGGGTAGATAGCACGCCCTTCTTCTCAGCCAGACGTGCCAGGATGACCGCCAGCGGGATAATCTGCTCGGAATAGGGAACCTGCTCCAGGGACAGGATGCAGCGCTCAGCCAAGAACTCGGCGACCTCGCGGAAGGTAATCACGAGGGTCTCCGCGGCCTTGCGGTATTCAGCGAGCGTCAGTTGCAGGATGTCCTCGCGCTGACCACCAGCGTTGCCCTTCTCCCCCGACACCAGCAAAGACACGGCCGAGAGGAACTCGTTGCGGCCGATGCCGTCGAGCGCCGGGAAAGAACGCAGCTGCTTCTCGACGGCCGCCCAATCCTCCGCCAGGTGGAAGTCCGGGTCCTCGGAGGCAAAGACAGCCGTGAGCAGATCAAAGACATCCATCTGCAGACCAGCGGAGTTCACCTGCGCAAAGATCGATCCGATGCCGGCGCTTGCTGTCTCTCGGGAGAGGCGGATCATCGGCACGGTGTACCCGGACAGCGGGCGCAGGATGCGGTTGTTGAAGGCAGCAACCACATCACGGGTGGCACCATCGTTGGCGGCTGCGAGCTCGAAGAGCATGCTGGTGCCTTCCTCGCTCAGCAGGGCTGAGACCGGGATGCAGCACTCCTCGATTGCGGCCTCGCGGGTGTTCAAGGAACCTTCGATATCCGGCGCGAAGTGGGAGCGCAGCTCGCCATGCTGGTTGACGGCGAAGACGGCCTCGTCCGGCATGATGTCCTCCGAGGTCGCTATCCGCAAGTCCACGTAGTACTTGCGGGAGACCTTCTTGGAACGAAAATCAGTGGTATCGACGAAGCCCTCGCCGCGGAAGCAGTGATACAAGGTGGTAAGGCGCTGCTGCCCATCCAGCAAGAGCAGGCCCGGGTTCACCCCGGTATCCGGGGCACCAGCCAATGGGCGGGGGCGAAAGCGCATAGTTTCGTTGCGGGTATCCAAGGCCATTAATGCGCCGAGCGGGTAGCCGCGCAAGACGGTGACGATCAGCGATCTAATGCGGTCCTCATCCCAGGAATAAGAGCGCTGGAAGTCAGGCAGCTGAATATCACCGCGATCGATGCGAGCGAAAAGGTCATTAAGGTCATAGCTTGGCGTAGAGAAACCCATGACCTCGAGCCTACCGCCAAATGTGGGAACGTGCCCGTTTGTGCGCGAACATCACATTGCGGGCACGGATGGCCCGAGTAACGAAAAATCCCGCCAGCCGGTGGCCAGCGGGATTACTCAGATCCAGTGCGATTTATGCCGTTGCATCCAGTGGGTTTTTGACCCAGCTCATGAGATCGCGCAGCTTCTCACCGGTCTTCTCGATCTCGTGATCGTTGTAGCTGGCGCGCAGCTCCTCCAGCTCCTTGTTGCCGCCCTCAACGTTGGCGATCAGGCGCTTGGTGAAGGTTCCGTCCTGAATGTCGGACAGGATGTCCTTCATGCGCTGCTTGGTGTCAGCGTCGATGACGCGAGGACCAGAGATGTAGCCGCCGAACTCTGCGGTATCGGAGACCGAGTAGTTCATGTTCTTGATGCCGCCCTCGAACATGAGGTCAACGATGAGCTTCAGCTCGTGCAGGCACTCGAAGTAGGCCATCTCCGGCTCGTAACCGGCTTCCACCAGCACCTCGAAACCGACCTTCACGAGCTCCTCGGTACCACCGCACAGAACGGCCTGCTCACCGAAGAGGTCGGTGACGGTCTCGGCTTCGAAGGTGGTCGGGATAACGCCGGCGCGGGCGCCGCCGATGGCCGCGGCATAAGACAGTGTCAGCTCGCGGCCCTCGCCCTTCGGATCCTGCTGGGTAGCGATCAGGCAGGGCACGCCCTTGCCGTCGACGAACTGGCGGCGGACCAGGTGGCCCGGACCCTTCGGCGCAACCATACCGATGGTGATGTTCTCCGCCGGCTTGATCAGTTCGAAGTGAATGTTGAGGCCGTGGCCGAAGAACAGAGCGTTGCCGTCCTCCAGGTTTGGCTCAATGTCCTCGGTGAAGATGGTCGCCTGGGACGTATCCGGGGCCAGCAGCATGATAACGTCAGCCCACTTGGACGCCTCAGCGTTGCTCAGGACCTTAAAGCCAGTCTCTTCCGCCTTCTCGCGGGACTTGGAACCCTCGCGCAGGCCGATCGCCACCTCAACGCCAGAGTCACGCAGGTTCATTGCGTGGGCGTGGCCCTGGGAGCCATAGCCAATGATGGCGACCTTGCGGCCCTGGATGATGGACAGGTCGGCATCGGAATCGTACAGAGTCTCAATAGCCATGTTGTTGTTCCTTCTCTCTGTGGTTCGTCGTCACTACTCAGTGAATAGTGACGTGGTCTACTGAATTTGTATCACATTTTGGGACACGATGCCCACAATGTGAGATTATTTATTTGCTCGGTGCCATCGCCTTCGGGCCACGCCCCAGCGCGACGTTTCCGGACTGCACCAGCTCACGGATACCGAAGGGCTCGAGGACGTCGAGAAGCGCCTGCAGCTTGCCCGGCGTACCGGTGGCCTCCACCACCACGGACTCCGGCGATACGTCCACGATGCGGGCGCGGAAGATGTTCACCGCGTCGACCACCTGGGGGCGGTTCGAGTTATCCGCGGCCACCTTGACCAGCATGATGGCGCGGGCAATGGTGTTTTCTTCCTCCAGCTCCACCACCTTGAGCACCGGAACAATCTTGTTGAGCTGCTTCGTCACCTGCTCGATGACAACCTCGGAGGCGTCCACAACGATGGTCAGGCGGTTGATCCCCTCGGTTTCGGTCCGCGCGGAGACCAGCGAGATGAGGTTGTAGCCGCGGCGGGTAAACATACCGGTCACGCGGGAGATGATGCCCTCAATGTCCTGGACCCGCACGGACAGGATGTGTCGGGTGATGTCGTCTTTAGCCATTGTTCTTAGGCCTCCTCGAGGGATTCGTGAATGTCGGCCGGATCCTCGGCCGCGGACTCGTTTTCATCAAACAGCGGGCGCAGGCCCAGGGCGTACTGAATTTCCTCATTGGAGGCGCCGCCACCAATCATCGGCCACACCTGGGCATCCTGGCCCACGATGAAATCAATGACCACCGGGCGGTCATTGATTGAGCGCGCGCGCTCAATCGCGGGGCCAATCTCTTCTGCCGTGGTGACGCGAATGGACTCGCACCCCAGGGCCTCGCTGAGCTTGACGAAGTCCGGGACGTACTCATCGTGCTCACGCAGCTTGGTATGGGAGTACTTGTTCTCATAGAAGAGCGTCTGCCACTGGCGCACCATGCCCAGGTTTCCGTTATTAATGACAGCCACCTTGATGGGGAATCCCTCCACCGCGGCGGTGGTGAGCTCTTGGTTGGTCATCTGGAAGCAGCCATCGCCGTCAATCGCCCAAACCTCACGCTCCGGGCATGCGGCCTTAGCGCCCAGCGCTGCGGGTACTGCGTAGCCCATCGTGCCGGCACCGCCGGAGTTGATCCAGCTGCGCGGGTGCTCGAAGTCGAGGAACTGTGCCGACCACATCTGGTGCTGGCCGACGCCCGCGCAGTAGATAGCCTCCGGCCCCACCATGGAGCTGAGCTGCTGGATGACCTCCTGCGGATTGAGCAGCCCGTCCGACGTCGGCTCGAAACCGCGCGGGTAGCGGCGCTGCAAATCTCCCAGGTACTCCATCCAGTCACCGAGGTTCGGGGTATCCAACTCCGCGTCATTGGCATAAGCCTTGGTCAGACGAAGGAGCACCTCGCGCGCATCACCCACGATGGGAACAGCTACCTCACGGATCTTGCCGATCTCGGCCGGGTCGATGTCGGCGTGGATGACCTCGGCGTGCGGAGCAAAGGTATCGGTATCACCGGTCACGCGGTCATCGAAGCGCGCGCCCACGGCGATGATAAGGTCCGCGCGCTGCAGCGCCGCCACCGCCGGCACCGTGCCGTGCATGCCGGGCATGCCCATGTGCTGCGGGTGATTATCCGGGAAGGCGCCGAGCGCCATGAGGGTGGTGACCACCGGGATGCCGGTCAGCTCAGCAAACTCGCGCAGCTCGCGGGAAGCCTCCGCCTTAATGACGCCGCCGCCAACGTAGAGCACCGGGCGCTCCGCGCGGGCAATACGCTGAACAGCCTGCGTGATCTGGCGCGGGTGCGGGGTCGTGGTGGGCTTATACCCCGGCAGGTCCGGCATGACTGGGCCGGAGTACTCCATCAGGGCGTTCTGGACATCCTTCGGGATATCCACGAGGACCGGGCCCGGCCGTCCGGTGGACGCCAGGTGGAACGCGGCAGCAATAGCCCCCGGGATGTCCTCTGCCTTGGTGACGATGAAGTTGTGCTTCGTAATCGGCATGGTCACACCGCGGATATCGGCCTCCTGGAAGGCGTCGGTGCCCAGCAAGGAGCTGCCCACCTGACCGGTGATGGCCACGACCGGCACGGAGTCCAGGTTGGCGTCCGCCAGCGGGGTCACCAGGTTGGTAGCACCCGGACCGGAGGTGGCAATCATGACGCCCACCTTTCCGGATGCCTGGGCATAACCTTCGGCGGCGTGGCCGGCCCCCTGCTCGTGGCGGGTGAGCACGTGGCGCAGCTTCGTGGATTCAAAGAGGGCGTCGTACAGCGGAAGCACGGCGCCGCCCGGAATGCCGAAGACAAGCTCGGTGCCCAAATCTTCGAGGGTACGGACAATGGCGTG
This sequence comes from Corynebacterium sp. HMSC034H07, assembly GCF_001815175.1. Classification (NCBI taxonomy): domain Bacteria; kingdom Bacillati; phylum Actinomycetota; class Actinomycetes; order Mycobacteriales; family Corynebacteriaceae; genus Corynebacterium; species Corynebacterium sp. HMSC034H07. The sequence goes on along the minus strand of NZ_KV819530.1, from coordinate 120,001 downwards.
TGCGCCCGTGATGCGCTCGGGCGCCCGCTGTGGCGGAGTGGAAGCTGTCACGGTTGTTGTGCTCCTTCAGTGGGGATGGATATCGGAGAGATCATCCAACTAATAACGCCCCCGCTGTCCTTCCTGGGTGTGAAGGTAACGGGGGCGCTTGCTGGTCGACGTCACTAGTGGACTCGCTACGGCTCGCGCCGCCCGGGTACTACAACGAGGTGAAGTCGAATAATGATCATGGGCTAAACTGTACACTGATAGAAACGCCACCGCAGGCATTTACCCCCATTTTTGGGATCTTTTTCTCATTTTGCGAGATTGCACAGGTGGGGCGGTTCGCCACCGCGCCACGCTGTCAATTACGATGACCCACTATGACGTCCTCACACCCGCAGAACGCATCAACTCGTGCCGAACACCCCGCGGCCGAAACGTTCAAGCCCACCCGCGAACACCTCCTCGGCATCGGCATCCTCGCCGCCATCGCTTTCCTCAGCATTGGCTGGGCCCCGAAATACCTCTTCTGGATCCTCATCTTCCCGGTGTTGGCCATCTGGTGGGTCCTGCGTGCCCGCACCACCGTGGACGCGAAAGGCATCCACATCACTTATGGCTTCCGCGGCCCCAAGGACATCGCGTGGAAGGACTTTAAAGGCATCGGATTCCAGCGCTCGAAGGCCTACGCTCGCACCACCAGCGGCGACAACCTCAACCTGCCGGGCGTGACTTTTAACTCCCTCCCCCGCCTTGCCGCCGCTTCCAACGGCCGCATCCCCGACGCCCTGACCGCTGGCCGCGAAGCCGCCGATGACAAGGTCGTCATCGTCCACCGCGATGGCCAGCAGATCCTCCTTACCAAGGAGGAATACGCCGAGTACCTCAAGAAACACCCCGAACTGAAGGATTAACCGTGTACCCTCTCCGCTCTAAAGTCACCACCGTTGGCCGCCAGGCATCCGGTGCACGCGCACTGTGGCGCGCTACCGGCTCCAAGGAGAGCGACTTTGGCAAGCCGATCGTTGCCATCGCCAACTCCTTTACCCAGTTCGTTCCCGGCCACGTCCATCTCAAGAACGTCGGCGACATCGTGGCCGACGCCGTGCGCGAAGCCGGCGGCGTGCCCAAGGAATTCAACACCATCGCTGTTGACGATGGCATTGCCATGGGCCATAGCGGCATGCTCTACTCCCTGCCCTCGCGGGAGATCATCTCCGATTCCATCGAGTACATGGTCAACGCGCACACTGCCGACGCCTTGGTGTGCATCTCCAATTGCGACAAGATCACCCCGGGCATGTTGAATGCCGCGCTGCGTCTCAACATCCCTACCATCTTCGTGTCTGGCGGCCCGATGGAAGCCGGCAAGGCCGTCGTCGTCGACGGTGTGGCGCACGCGCCGACGGATCTGATTACGGCCATCACGGCGTCGGCCAGCGATGCCGTCTCCGATGAGGGCCTGGCTCAGGTGGAGGAATCCGCCTGCCCCACCTGTGGTTCCTGCTCCGGCATGTTCACCGCCAACTCCATGAACTGCCTCACCGAGGCGCTCGGTTTGGCCCTTCCAGGCAATGGCACCACGCTGGCTACCCACAGCGCCCGCCGCGATCTCTTCGAACAGGCTGGCCGCACCATCGTCGAGATGTGCCAGCGCTACTACGGCGACGAAGATGACGCTGTCCTCCCGCGCTCCATCGCCACCAAGGAAGCCTTCAGCAATGCCATGGCTTTGGACATGGCTATGGGTGGTTCCACCAACACCATCCTCCACACGCTGGCCGCCGCGCAGGAGGGCGAGGTGGACTTCACGCTCGAGGACATCAACGAGATCTCCTACCGCGTGCCCTGCCTGTCCAAGGTGGCGCCCAACGGCACCTACCACATCGAGGACGTGCACCGCGCCGGGGGCATCCCCGCTATCTTGGGCGAGTTGCGCCGCGCGGGCCACTTGAACCTCAAGGTCCACACCGCGCTCTACGACAACGCCGAGGAATGGCTTGATGATTGGGATATCCGCGGCGGCAAGGCCACGGAGGCCGCTCTCGAACTTTTCCACGCCGCACCCGGCGGTGTACGCACCACCGAGCCATTCAGCCAATCCAACCGATGGGATGAGCTCGACACCGACGCTGCCAATGGCTGCATCCACGACGCCGAGCATGCCTTCTCCTCCGACGGTGGCCTGGTCGTCCTGCGCGGCAACCTCGCTCCCAACGGGGCCATCGTCAAGGCCGCCGGTGTTGAAGAGGAACTGTGGACCTTTACCGGCCCAGCTCGCGTGGTGGAATCCCAGGAAGAGGCCGTATCCATCATCCTTAAAAAGGAAGTCCAGCCTGGCGATGTCATCGTCATCCGTTACGAGGGCCCCGCGGGCGGTCCCGGCATGCAGGAGATGCTGCACCCAACCTCCTTCCTCAAGGGCTCCGGCCTGGGCAAGGCCTGCGCCTTGATTACCGATGGCCGCTTCTCCGGCGGTACCTCCGGCCTGTCCATCGGACACATCTCCCCCGAGGCTGCCCACGGCGGCCTCATCGGCCTAGTGGAAAACGGTGACCCCATCACCATCAACATCCGCGAGCGCCAGCTCACCCTCGACGTGGACGAAGACGTGCTGGAACGCCGCCGCGCCACCGAGGAGCAGCGTGAGAAGCCCTGGACGCCAAAGGACCGCAACCGCCCGGTCACCAAGGCTCTGCGCGCCTACGCCAACATGGCCACCTCTGCAGACCGCGGTGCGGTGCGCGTGGTGGATGGCTACGTCAATTAGAGTATGGGGCGATGAAATTCGCCACTAACGCCGCAAGGCGCACACTCCTGACCGCCGCCGGGCTTATCGTGGGCCTGGTAGGCGTCATCCGTCACATCCTCCACACGGACTTCCCAGTGGACATGATCATTTACCGCGAGGGCGTGCGCGCCTTCATGGAGGGGCGCTCGGTCTATTCGGAGCCGATGTACGCCGGGGATTTGACGCTCCCCTTCATCTATCCACCCTTCGGCGCGCTCGTCATGGTGCCGCTGACTGCCTTTGAGTGGATGAGTGACTCCCTGGCAGGCGATATCATGATCGTCCTCTCGGACGCCCTAGTCTTCGCTTGCCTCTACGCTATCTTCCGCGCGCTAAAGGTACCGAACCTGTGGCCCACCGTGGCGATCGCGTGGGCCGCGGCCATGTTCTTTGAGCCCATCCGCCTCAACAACGGCTTTGCGCAAATCAACATTGTCATCATGGCGCTGGTCATCTTCGATCTGGTTCCCCGCAAGCGGAAGCTTCCACAAGGCTGGCTGATAGGTCTCGCGGCGGCCATCAAAATTACCCCGTTGGCCATGCTGCTGTATTTCCTGTTGCGCCGCGAATGGAAGCCAATTCTCACCGCCTTCGTCTCCGCTGTCTTGGCCACCTTGCTGGCCGCCGCCTACCGTTGGGAGGCTTTCGTTGAATTCTTCACCTCGAAGCTTCTCGATATGGGCAAGGGCGCGGACTTCGGCGTGGCCACGGACTATCAATCCAACTCTTCGCTCAAGGGCGTTATCCAGCGCCTCTTTACCTCCCAGGAGGCCATGGACAACCACGGCACGCTTATTAATGTGCTATGGCTGGTCGCGGCGCTCGTGATCATCGGTGTTGGCTCGGCACTCATCCTGGCGCAAATGCGGCGAAGCCTGCTTGTCGATGCCCACCTCACCACCGCCACCATCATGCTGCTCATCTCGCCTGTTTCGTGGTCGCACCACTGGGTGTGGCTGTCGCTCATCGTGCCGGTTCTGGTCTACCGCGCCTGGTCCTGGCGCAATTCCACCTGGGTCGCCGGCAGCCTGCTGGCTGTACTCGCCGCTTGGGTGGGCATGCTGCTGACCGTTCCGCCGAAGTGGTGGTTTGGTGACAGCATCGATGTCCACGCGATGCCGCTGTACCAGAAGTTCTTGGTCGATGACTTCGTGTGGCTGGCACTACTCAGCTGGATTCTCTACGCCATCTGCCTCAAGGCTCGAGGCACTCAATCCGACAAGCCACATACTGAGCTCGCTGCGGCCCAAACCAACTAAGCCCCGAAACGCAAAACTGCCTGTTCTGCCAAAGTTGTTCGCCGCGCCTGCGGCGGGCTCAGGTGGTGAATACATCTATACAGCTAGGAGGTTGTGTAGATGTTAGGCGATAGAAAGCTACGTGAGCGGTATGTGCAGGCGTATCTGCATGATGCGCGTCCGATGTCGGTGATCCTCAAGGAGTTGGGGGGCTCGAAGGCTACGGCGAAGGTGTGGCGCCAGGCTGAGGGCCTTAGCCGTGGCAAGCGCCGTCGGAGCCTGAATGAGGATAAGTACAAAGATCAATACCAAAAGATCATTGCTATTGTAGAAAGCGGTCGGTCTGCGCATAGTGCACTGAAAGAGACAGGTTTCCCACAGACCGCTTACCGATACCTTGCGCAAGACGGTATCGAACTCGCCAATACCAGTCGCGGTGGAGCCATACAACACGAGCGGGATCGCATTGCCCAAGCTTTGAAACTTGTGGATGCTGGCAAAAGCTATAAACAGGCCGGCCAGGTTGTTGATCGCTGCACTGCCACGGTGAAAACGTGGCACCATAATCGCATGTATGGGCGTTGGGTACTCAATGATCATCCCACTGAATCCGAATCGAAGGTAGGACGCGGAAAGCGTCTTATCCGCCATGACCGAATAGCGATAGCCTATCTGCTTGATCAGGGTCTTACTCACCGTGAGATTGCAGCCCACCTTGGCCGGAATCAGTCGACGATTAGCAGGGAAATCGCCCGGGGGATGACTGAGCATGGCTACGATGCCCTCGTGGCGCAAAAGCGGGCTGTAGACCGTTTAGCCAGGCCTAAACCCCGTAAACTCGATACCAACCCGCAGTTGCGGGCCTTTGTCATCGAGGAGTTGAACACGAAGTGGTCACCTTCCCCTTGGCTGCTGAGCCCTGCCCCCCTAGGAACAAAACTCGGGGCACTTCAATCTACGAGCGTTACTAGTAGTACTTCGTTACTTCTGTGTGGAGCTGTGATCGATAAATTGGCAGGGGATATACACCTAATTAGGGGTGATTTTACAACTGTTAGTTTCCTAATAGGAATTATCTGTTACTCTGGGTAAGGAGCACCTAATATGCGTGTTTCCCTCGTCACGGATAATCGTTTTCACGAAATTTACAGGAGTCTTATGCGCAATCGCGCCACAAGATTCATCATGGCTTTATCTACAGCAGCAGTTCTCGCATTTGGTTTAATCATTCCACCAAGTGCTGCTGCCCAAAACCTGGGGAATCTTACCCCCTTGCCCGCATCAACAATTGACTTAGACGCTGAAATTCGCGTAGACACCAGTGATGTCACAGATGAGGACATCATGAATGTTCAAGACGAGATCAAGGTGATGAACGAGTCCGCCGACCCGTACGGTTACTTCGCATCCCTGTCAGCTAATGAACAACGCGCAATCATTGCTGCAGTTGAACGTGCCAGGGTCACTGACATCAATCCTCAGGTAGCGCCTTTTGCGACCACCCAGTCGGACCCCTACCGGATATATATCCAGGGCCTTGAAATGCTGTCCTGCATCGCGCTGGTCGATGTAGTATCATGCGGCATCGCCAATCAGGCAGCCACAACCGCGAGTACGGAAGCGCAGAACCGGTTTCCTGGCGCCACATCACTCCGCAATGGAAAGGGCGATGCTTTTCGGCACTGCTCGTGGAATGCCCTGATGACGATGAGAATCGGTGCAGATGCAGCTGAACGCATTGCTACTAACCACGAAACTGTCGCTCAAGGGCCAGCGGATCAGACCCGCATGGACCTGTATAACAATGCCCAAGGTCGATTTCTTGGATCTGCTTTCGCAAGTAGTGGCGACGAAGCTGCTGCTCTGAACCAGTGCGCCCTCTGGGCAAGGATTGGACTGCTATCTACACTTTCCTAGGATAGGCACGAGAAGGAGGTTATGTTAATGAGACGCATGATGGCACGGATAGGGTTCACTAGTATTGTCTCCCTATCACTCTCCTCTTGTAGTTTTAATGACCCATTGGCTTCTCATCTCGCGTCCCTAGAACGATCGGGACATGCAATCCCCGTTACTGAGTCCATCACACTGGAGGAACTCTACGGACCAGAGTGGACTGAGTTTTCGCTCGTGTGCCCATACACTCCGTATCAAACAGTCAAAGAAACACTTGTGGTTGATGATCCCCCTGTTCCAGAACACGGCTTCACCGAAGAGGCAAACTTCCTCTTTCTTAGAGGAAAGGGCGACAGCGAACAATGGGTGAGGTTCTCTCGACAGGCTCTCGATCTGTGTTCTCCATCAAGTCCGCCTTCTTTAATCATGGAGTCAACGACAGTTGCTCTCAGTTTTTCTCTGGATAATCCGGGTAGTGCTTGGACTCTAACCGGCTTGAACAAGTAGTCGTATGGGCTCGCTGCTTGATGTGCATGATTCCGCCACGACTGTCGATAAGTTAATCGAGATGTTTACCGGAAAAATACGCAACAACACCAAAACACTGACCTGGGACCAAGGTGTGGAACTAGCCCAAGTAGACAGGCTGAGCATCGAACGTGGGCTCGCAGTCTACTTCTGCGATCCACACTCACCCTGGCAGCGTCCTACCAACGAAAACACCAACGGGCTAGTCCGAGACTTCCTACCCAAAGGAAGCGACTTTAGTACCCTGACGCTTCAAAAGGCGTTCAACACATTCAAGACCTACTCAACGGGCGCCCCAGAGAAGTCCTCAACTGGTACACACCAGAAGAGAGAATCCAAGAACTATTCAAGTGATGCATCCACCACTTGAAACCGCCTGCGGCGGGCGGGAAAACTTTGGCAACAAGGGCACCTCAGCGAGGCCGTACTATGCACCCAACTCAACCCTCAGCTAATTCCTTGAGTGCTGCCAAGTGGCCGTCGAAGGCAATCTTGCCTTGCTCAGTCAATGCGACCCACACCGAGTCCTTCGCACGGCTGGTGCCGTACTCGCGGAAGCGAGTCACGTAGCCGGCTTTTTCCAGAGCTCCGAGCTGCTTGGACAGGGAGGCATCGGAAAGCTCCGTGCGAGCGCGCAACATGGCGAACTTCATCTCTCGGTTTACCTCCCCGCCCTGCGTGGCTCCGAAGGCATTAAGTGTGGCGCAAATCTTAAAGCGATTGAGCGGGTGGATTACCGGGTCAAGTTCACTCATCGCGGCCTCCGATCCAGCGCACCAGTATGTAGTGTCCACAAGACCGCCAAGGCGCACAGCACACTTGCAATGCATGAGGGAATAACGTGTCCTTCGACGAAGGGATTGAAGAGCGACGGCAGAATCATAAATCCCAATCCTGCGTAGAAGCGCCAGGTCACGCTCCGGGAGGCGTGCGGATCAACCTTCTGGCGCATCGAATCCCTCACCCCCGTGCGGTAAAAGAAGGCAAGGCTCACCAATAACCCGAGCACAAGAAGAAGTCCGCCGACGAGGACGAGCGGATGGACGTCAACTTTGATCCACATGTAAGCAAACCACGCACCGTACGCCGCCGCTGCGAGCAGGCTCAGCCAGACGGGTGGCCGTTTGGCCGCGGCCAACCGTTGTTGCTCCTCAAATGCGAGTGCGTCCAGAACATTCTGATTCGGCAAAACTAAAGCTCCCCTCCTGCGGCACCAAAGTCATTGTTTTTCACTACAGAAAACAACTTACTTTACATAATGGAAAACAACAACGGCTACCCCATAACTGCAGGCTGGGAGCGTAGAAACGTGCTAACAGCGCCTAGTTCAGCGGGTTAACGCCCGCGCCAAACCACCAGATGGCAACGAGCGCGGCCACGCCAATGACGACGAAAATCCAGGACGTTGCCAATGGGCGGCGAGTCCACGAGCGGTTAAAGTCCAGAGAGATGAATCCCGGACCGGTGAACTGCAGGGCCACCGCGATAACGAAGAGGACGAGGCCCAGCCAGACGCTCTCATTCCACGCGAAGACATCCAACCCTGCACCGGAGGCGTTGAGGCCGTGGATAGCGGAGAAACCAGTGACGATAAGGCCGAACATGGCCGCCAGCGGTGTCACCAGACCCAGCAGCAGGAAGGCGCCAGCGATGAGCTGGACGGTGGGCACGCCGATGGCCAAGGCCGCCGCCATGGTGTACTCGCCGAACTCGTTCTCCAAACCAGATAGGCCCTCGTTGCCGCCGAGCTTGAAGAAGGTCGAGGCACCCGCCACGAGCAGGTAAACGCTGAGCGCCAAGCGCACGAAGAGCAGACCGAAGTCAATGGTGCCGCGGCGTGCTGGCTCCGGCTTCTCCTCCACCGCTGCTACCTCGGAGTCCACAGCGGGGTCGGCAACGGCAACCGTGCTTGGCACTTCCTCGTAGGTCTCAGTTGCCGCGGACTCAGTTGCGGTTGCCGATACCGGCATAGCGGTTGTCTGCGCATCAGACTCGGCCATGGCCTCCGCGCGCGGGAAGGCAGTGGTCTCGGTTTCTGCTGCAGCGCTGTCGAAAGACAAGGACTCGCGGGTGGCGCTCTCAAAGGTTTCGGTTTTGGCTTCAGGCTCTGCCTCAACAGCAGGCTCCTCAGCCTTCTTCGGCTTAATCACCTGCGGCTCGGCGCGGCCGGGGCGCTGGAAGAGGCTACTCTTCTTCGGCTTATCGGCAGCTTCTACAGCTTCTGCCTCAGGCGTGCTGTCCTTCACGGAGTCTTTCCCCGTGTAGGTCGGGATATCGTCATCAAAGTCGGTGGCTTTATCAGGAGTTTTATCGCTCATGCCTCCAACTTAAGGCAGCACAGCGCCCTTATGGTGCATCTTTATCGGCGCGGCGCGAAGCTAAAACCGCACGGCCTGCGTCTAAGACATCTGCCGTGAGGTCCGCGAGCACCTCCGACTCCAGCCGCCAGCGTTGCCAATAGAGGTCGATGTCGAGCGGGAAGTCGTCGAGAAGCACCAGCTCACCCGTCTCCAGCAGGGGCTGGGCCTGTAGCCGCGCCACAAGCCCCCAGCCCAGGCCGTAGCGCACTGCTTCGACATAACTCTCCGAGGAAGGAATCTGTGAGACCCGCGCGCGCAGGACATGGGAGTCGATGAAACGCTCGCGCATGGCGTCGTCCAAAGTCGCGTCGTTCGGCCCGAAGCCCACGATGGGCAGGGTCTCCCAATCTTCAAAGCCCTCCGCCAGGCTGGGTGCGGCGACGGCAAAGTAGCGCATGGTGCCGAGGTATGTAGATTCACAACCGGAGACTGGGGTTTGCTCGCGCGTGACCGCGCCCAGCACATCACCCCGGCGCAACATCGCGAGAGTGCGGGCCTCATCCTCGATGCGAATGCGCAGCGCCGCTTCACCGCGCTCGGCGGTGCGCTGGATTACAGGTCTGAACCACGTGGCCAGGGAATCCGAGTTGATAGCAACGGTCAGTGGCACACGGGACAACCGCTCAGTAAGCCGCGCATCCGCCTCGGCTTGGACCAGAGCCATGCGCCGCGCGGCTTGGGCGACGATCTCCCCTGCCTCGGTCACGGTGACGGGAGTTTCGCGGCGCAGAAGGATTCGACCAGTCGATACTTCCAGCGCCTTGATGCGCTGACTCACGGCCGAAGGAGTGATTCCCAACACAGCCGCAGCGCCCTCGAAGGAGCCTTCATCGATGATGGCCAGCAGAGTTTCAGTATGGAGCGGGTTCATGAAGCTATTTTAAACCAGCTGTAGAATATTTAACTGGACTTCATATGCCGTTATACGCACACTAGAAGCCATGTCAGTTTTGCTCGCAGGATTTGCGCTGGGTTTGTCCCTCATCATTGCCATCGGACCGCAGAATGCTTACATCATCAAGATGGGCATTAAACGCGATCATGTCGGCCCTATCCTGTTGGCATGCTTGCTTTCCGACGTCATCCTGATCACCGGCGGCACCGCCGGCGTCGGCGTCCTCGTCGAACGCTTCCCCACCGCGCTCATCGTGGTCAAGTACTTGGGCGCGGCTTACCTCATCTACTTTGGGTTCACGTGCTTCCGCGATGCGTTTAAGAAGCAACAGGAATCACTGGTCATTGAGGAAACCGCACCAGTGGCGCAGGTCGTTGAAGAGAACTCGGGCAGCTCGGGAGCACCGGGGAACTCAGTGCTTACGAAGATCCGCCCCCGCGTGCGCTCAAAATCCTGGGTCAAACCCGTCCTCGGTGCGTTGGCGCTGACGTGGCTTAATCCCCTGGCCTACGTCGACGCGCTGGTCATGCTGGGCTCCATTGCCAACCAATATGGCGACCAGCGCTGGGTCTTCGCCGGCGGTGCGATTCTGGCCAGCGCCGTGTGGTTCCCCTCCCTCGGCTTTGGTGCCTACAAGCTCTCCCACGTGCTGGCCAAGCCGACGACGTGGCGCGTAGTCAACATCGTCATCGGCTGCGTCATGCTTGCGCTGACGGCGAAGCTCCTGCTTCTCTAGTTCTTCTTTGATTCTTCAGGGAGCTCTTCGTCTTCGGCGGGGTCTCCCACCGCGCCGGTTTCCTCGACCCAGGCCTTGATTTCTTCGTCGGTGCGATCTTGCTCCACAGCCTCGCGCTCGGTGTAGTAGGAGTGGTCGTTGCGGTTTTCCTCCCACTTTTCCTTGTCGAAGTCGAGCTCTTCATCCGAGTCCAGCTCCTCCACCACATCGGAGACGAGATCCTCGAAGAGGGCTTCATCGTCCATGTTGGAGTCAGCGATCTGCTGGCCGATTTCATCGTCATAACGCGCTGCGTCGTACTCTGTGTCGGGGTGCAGCTTGAGGTGCAGCAGGGCGCGGATGCGCTCACGGCGCAGGCCCTCGTCCTTAATCTTGCCCAGGGAGCGCAGCCACCCAATCACCAAGATGGCCACGAGCACAATGCCCATATAGCCCAGGACCGGGTAGACGTACTGCATCAGAGCCTTGAAGCCGGCGAAGGAGACGGCGAAGCCAGCGAGGCAGCCGGCGATAAAGATGATGCGGTACTTGGACTCGTTACCGGAAGACAGGCGCTTGCCGAGCGCATAGAACATGCCGATGGCGGTATTGAAGATCATCAGGTAAATGATGATGGCCATGATGACGCCGAGTGTCGGGTGGATATTGTCCACCAGGGTCAGCATCGGGATATCGGAATCGCCGACGTTCTCCGCGTTCATCAGCAGCGAGAAACCGGCGATGGCCATGAGCACCGCGTAGACCGCGCCACCCACGATGCCGCCGACGCCTGCCTCGCGCGGGCTGATGTTATCGCCGCCGATCACCAGGGACATCGATACCGCCAGGATGAGGGCCAGGCCGTTGTAGTTCAGCGCGGAGATGAGCCAGTGCGGGATTGGGGATTCAATCGCCTCGGAGGCGGCAATCGCCGCATCGACGTTGTCCGGCATGTGCAGCAGCGTGTAGGTGCCGGCGAAGAGTACCGCAATGATGATGGTCGGCGTCAGGAGACCGATGACCTGGGAGACCTTATCGACGTCGAACATGCCCGTGATAAGAACCAGGACGAGCATGAGCAGGGAACCCACCCAGGCCGGCCAGCCGAACTGCTGCTGCATGTTAGATCCGGCGCCAGCCAGCATGACAAAGCCCACCGCAAAGAGCGTGAGGATCACCGCGACATCCAGAATGCGCGAAATGATCGGGTGGGTAATGTTCCGGAACACTTGGTTGTGTTCGCTGGCGTGGAAGTAGCTTCCCAGCTGAAGGAACACCGTGCCAGCGAGGGTCATGACCAAGCCGGCTACCAGGATTCCCCACATGCCCGGAATACCAAAGGACGTAAAGTACTGGACAACTTCCTGTCCCGTGGCAAAGCCCGCACCCACGAGCAAGCCAATGAAGGACAAAGCGATGCCCACGACGTTTTTATAAGACACGTTTTCCTATCTGTTTTCTAATTTCTTCTTTTTATGCTTAGTGGCTAGTGCATAAAAACGCGCCATACTTTGGCACAAGCATGGCGTTACATAGGTTCTACCTTACGCCAACCTGATAGGAAAACATGTGTGCGGCTGTGGAGAGATTGCTCCTACAACCGCTCAAGCATGAGCCGGCTCACCTCTTAGTGCTCGGCAAACGTCGCGGTATCGATGACGAAACGGAATTTCACATCACCCGCGACGACGCGCTCATAGGCCGCGTCTACCTCGTCGACGCCCACCTTTTCGATCACCGCGCCCAGGCCATGCTCGGCGCAGAAGTCCAGCATCTCCTGGGTTTCCGCGATGCCACCAATATTGTTGCCGGTCAGCACCTTGCCGCCGCCGACCAGACGGTTAAGGCGCAGCGGCAGTGCTTCCGGCGGTAGGCCGACCACCGACATAATGCCGCGCGGCTTGAGGAGGCGCAGGTAATCTTCGAGGTCATACTCGGCGGAGATGGTCGACAGGATAAGGTCAAATTCGCCGCGGTGGTTCCGGAAGAAGTCTTCCTCTTCGGTGGTGGCCAGGGTACGGCTCGCCCCCAGCTTCGCGGCCTCCTCTGCCTTGCGCGAGGTGCGCGAGATGACCGTGACATCCGCGCCCTTTGCGGCAGCAATCTGCACGCCCATGTGCCCCAAGCCGCCCAAGCCCACGACGGCTACCTTCTGTCCTTCCTTGACGTTCCAACGTGCCAGCGGAGAGTACGTAGTGATGCCAGCGCAGAGAAGGGGTGCTGCCACGTCAAAATCAAGGGAATCCGGGATGCGCAGCACGAAGTCTTGATTCACCACGATCTTTTCAGCGTAGCCACCTTGGGTAATCGTGCCATCGACATCCGTGGAGTTATAGGTTCCCACACCGCCCTTGAGGCAGTTCTGCTCCATCCCTGCCTCGCACTGCTCGCACTCACCGCAGGAATTCACCAGGCAGCCCACGCCGACGCGGTCCCCCACCTTGAACTTAGTGACCTCCTCCCCCACGGCGGAGACCACGCCGGCGATCTCGTGGCCAACGGTCAGCGGAAAGTGCGCCTCGCCCCACTCGTTGCGGATGGTGTGGATATCCGAGTGGCAGATGCCTGCTGCTTTGATGTCGATGACAACGTCATCGGCGCGCGGCTCGCGGCGCTGGATGGTCACGACTTCGAAGGGCTCGTTCGGACCGGTCTTCTGCAGTGCTTTAGTAGAAATAGTCATGGCGACCACGGTACCCCGCAGCCGCCTGACCTCGCCTAATGGAAATCTCTACCGACTAGGAGAGCTTCTTCGCAATCAGCTTGTTGACCTGTCCTGGGTCAGCCTTACCCTGGGTGGCCTTCATGACCGCACCCACGATGGCACCGGTGACCTTCTTGTTGCCGGCCTTGTACTTCTCCACGATGTCCGGGTTAGCGGCCAGGGCATCATCGACGGCCTTCTCGATCGCGCCATCATCGCGCACGACCTCGAGCCCGCGCTTGGCGACGACCTCGTCGACGTCACCCTCACCGGCCAGCACGCCGTCGACCGCCTGGCGAGCCAGCTTGGTGGTCAGCTTGCCTTCCTTGACCAGCTCAACAACGCGAGCGACCTGCGCCGGGGTAATGCCGAGAGTGCTCAGTTCAACGCCAGCCTCATTGGCCTTACCGGTCAGGTAGGACACCCACCAGGAGCGGGCCTCGTCCGGGGTGGTGCCGGCTTCCACGGTTTCGATGATGAGATCAAGCGCGCCAGCGTTGACCAAATCACGCATCTCCTCGTCCTTGAGGCCCCACTCCTCCTGGATGCGGGCGCGGCGAATCCACGGCATCTCCGGCAGGGTCTGACGGATTTCCTCGACCCACTCGCGGGAGACAATCACCGGCGGCAGGTCCGGGTCGTTGAAGTAACGGTAGTCCTCGGCGGTTTCCTTCGGACGGCCCTTGGAAGTCGAACCATCCGTTTCCTGGTAATGGCGGGTTTCCTGGACGATCTCGCCGCCGTCGACAAGCACCTGCGCCTGGCGCTGCATCTCAAAGCGCACCGCCTGCTCCACCGAGCGCAGGGAGTTGATGTTCTTGGTTTCGGTACGGGTGCCGTACTCCTCCTGGCCCACCGGGCGCAGCGAAACGTTGGAATCCACGCGCATCGAGCCTTGATCCATGCGGGCATCGGACACGCCCAGTGCCGCGACGAGCTCACGCAGAGCAGAAACATAGGCGCGGGCGACCTCGGGGGCGCGCTCGCCAGCACCAATGATCGGCTTGGTCACAATCTCGATTAGCGGGATGCCGGCACGGTTGCAGTCCACCAGCGAGGTCGTTGCGCCGTGAATGCGGCCATCGGCACCACCCAGGTGGGTCAGCTTGCCGGTGTCCTCCTCCATGTGAGCGCGCTCAATCTCAACGCGCCACTCAGTGCCGTCGTCGAGGACGACGTCGAGGTAGCCGTCGTAGGCAATCGGCTCATCGTACTGGGAGATCTGGTAGTTCTTCGGCTGGTCCGGGTAGAAGTAGTTCTTGCGGGCGAAACGCGAAGATTCCGCAATCTTGCAGTTCAGCGCCAGGCCGATCTTGATGGCGCCTTCCACGCCCTTGGAGTTGACCACCGGCAAAGCGCCTGGCAAACCGAGGGACACCGGGTCCACGTTGGAGTTGGGGGCTGCGTTGAAGTTCGTGGGCGAGGTGGAGAACATCTTGGTCTCCGTGTTGAGCTCCACGTGAACTTCCATGCCCATAACGGGTTCGAACTTTTCAAGGACCTCGTCATAGTCCATCAGGTCATACATCGCAGCAGTCATGCGTGCCATCTTAGTATGTCAGCGCGACACCGTGCGCAACCGCCTAACCCAACAAGGTGATGCCGTGCGTAATGAGAATCTTGGCTATCATCGCCGCCGGATACACCATGGCATAGCCCAAGGCGACGCGCTGGTCAGTGTTCGTCCGATTGTTCACGAAAGCGAGCACGGCCGGCTGGGTTTGCGCGCCCGCCATAGCACCCGCGGTCTTCGTGGCACCGACGCGCAGGAAGCGGCGCATGACGAGTGCGAATCCGGTCGCCACCAGCGTCGTGATGATCATGCCGAGCAGGAGAATCTTCCACCAGGCTCCACCCGTAAAGGCACCGGCGATTTCCCCGCCCGCATTCGTTCCGGCCTGGGCCAAGAAGAGCAGCAGTCCGAGTTCGGAGAGGATTGTGTTGGCCGAGTGCGGCAGTGCGGTGACGGTATTGCCGATGCGCCCGATACGCGCCATGATCAACGCCACGATGAGGACGCCAGCGGCAGCGCCGAGGCTAAAGGAAGAGCCGCCTGGAAGCGGGATTTCGAGGTGGCCCACGAAAACGCCGAGGGCCATGCCGAGGCCCAAAGACACCGGGTTGATATCTGTCAGGCCTTGCGAGGAATCACCAAGAAAAGTGGAAATCTCCCGCAGGGACTTCTTGGAACCGACGACGCGCACGCGGTCGCCGAGCTCCACGATGTGTTCTGGGATAGCGACCTGATCATTATCGGCGCGACGTACTCGCGAGATACGCGCGCCCCAGCGATCCGCCAGCTGGTTATTGAGCTCCGCGATGGTCAGGCCCGCCAAGCTGTGCTCGGAAATAGTGATGCGGCGAAAGTCCAACTCGTGGCGGTCATCATTGAGGATCTGCGGGGACTCGCGCCCGGCTCGCTCGATGATGTTGTCCAGGTCCTCCGGGGCACCAACGAGCGTGACCACGTCACCGGGGTGCAGCACGTCGAAGAATTTCGGCAAAACGATAAGGTTGCTGCCCACGCGGCGCAGGCGTGTTACCTGCACTTCCCCATTGCCAATATCAGCGATCTCCGCGACTGAGATCTCGCGTTGAATCTGCATGTGCTGGCGCGTGACGGGTGACAGGGTGTCGTCGTCATTGCCGGCGTCGCGAAGCACGAGCACCGTCGCACCGAGCATGCCGATGACACCGAACAGGTAAGCCACCGCGTAGCCCACCGTAGCCGAGCCCGGATCGCCCGTGGCTTCCGACGCCGCCGCCAACGCCGGGGTATTCGTCACCGCACCGGCGAAAGTACCAGCGATGGTGGCATTCGACAGCCCAAAAACATACGTGCCCAGACCCCAGGCAGCAAGGGCGGCAACGACGAAAACCCCGATCATGGAGAGCACCGGCCCCGTGGCCGTCTTCAGCGACTTGAAGAAGGACACACCGGAGTTATTGCCAATGCCGAAGGCAAAAAGCACCAGGCCGAACATGCCCAAGATGGGAGGAACGGAGGCCTCTACCCCGGCAGCTGATGCGGCTGCCGAGAAGGCGATGCCGAGAAAAAGCACGGCCGCCGCGCCCAAGCTGATGCCCCGCGTCTTGATGCCGCCGAGTGCCATGCCGACACCTATGAGCAGAAACACCAAGAGGACCGGCTGCTCAGCCAGATAAGCTAATACGCTTGTCATCGCTACCTTTAGAAACTATGGATGAGCTAACGGTGGTGTTTAGCCAAACAGGGCCTGTGCGTTGGCATAACGCTTGGCCGGAACCACCTTCAGCTTGCCCACTGCGTCCTCGAGAGGCACGAGTTCAATGTTCTCGCCATGGAGAGCCACACACATGCCGGACTGGCCGTTGTGCGCAGCACGGGCGGCATGGGTGCCGTAGCGAGTGGCCAGCACGCGGTCATAGGCCGTCGGCGTACCGCCGCGCTGGATGTGGCCGAGTACGGTGGTGCGCACGTCGTAGCCGGTGCGCTTCTTGATCTCATCACCGATGACCTGGCCAATTCCGTTGAAGGTCTGGTGGCCGAACTGGTCCACACCGCCTTCTTCGAAGTCCATGGTGCCTTCCTTCGGCAGCGCGCCCTCAGCGACGCAAACGATGCCGTACTTCTCACCCATCTGGAAGCGGCGTTCCATCGCCTTGGTGATATCTGCGATATCGAATGGGACCTCAGGGATCACCGTGTAGTGCGCGCCGCCGGCCATGCCTGCGTGCAGCGCGATCCAGCCAACGTGGCGGCCCATAACCTCGACGATGAGGATGCGGTCGTGGGATTCAGCGGTGGTGTGGAGGCGGTCGATCGCGTCAGTCGCCACGGATACTGCGGTGTCGAAACCGAAGGTGTAGTCGGTAGCGTTGACGTCATTATCGATGGTCTTTGGCACGCCCACGACCGGGATACCGTTATCGGAGAGCCACTTAGCGCCCTTCAGCGTTCCTTCACCGCCAATGGCGATGAGCGCATCGACCTCAGCATCAGCCATGTTGGCCTTGATGGTGTCCAACCCAGCCTTGAATTTATCTGGGTGGAGGCGGCCGGTGCCAAGGATGGTTCCACCGCGCAGGAGGATGCGGTCGATCTCTGCGTCGTCATAAAGGTCACGGCGGCGGTCTTCCATCAGACCAACCCAGCCGTCCTCGTAGCCGACGACCGTATCGCCGAACTCGTTGGATGCGGTACGAACGACCGCGCGGATAACAGCATTCAGACCGGGGCAATCACCACCGGATGTCAGTACAGCAAGACGCATGACATCCAATCTACTCGCTTCCCTATAGCCTCGCAGTTTCCGCTACCGCATGCAGGGTGTCGCGGAAGAAGAGGGACGCCACGCACCCTGCTGAAAGCATCGCGACAATGACCACGAGGGAATCCGCGGCCCCCGCTACCTGCATAACCGCTGACACGGCGGCTACTCCAATGACCGACCCCACCTGCCTGGACGTGTTATAGACGCCGGATGCCGCGCCCATGAGATCTGCATCAATATCGCGCATCGTCGTCGCGGCATTAGAGCCCCAGATGAAGGACTGTCCCGCCCCCAGCGCCGCGCAGGGCAGGCACAACCACCAGGCCGACACTTCGGCCTGCATGAGGAACCACAGTGCGAGGAAGGTCGCAATCAGGATCCCGAAGCCCGCGACTGCCAGACGTCGTGGGTGCAGCTTATCCGCCAGAATGCCCGCTAAAGGCGACACGCACAGGGAGACCAGCGCCATAGGTGTAACGATGAGCCCGGCATCCCGCGCCGACATGTCCTGCTCGACCTGCAGCCACATCATGATGGGAATCATCATCGACGCCGCCATGAAGCCCATGGACACGATGGCTACCGAACCAGCGGAGTAGTTGCGGTCCTTAAACAGCACGAGCGGGACGAGCGCCGCCATCCCCCGGGCCGATTGCAGGCGCACGAAAATATACATGCCGAGCACACCAGCAAGGAGCAGGACCCAAATCCACCACGGCCAACCCGTCTCTGGGCCCTGTTGCACTGCGAAGACGAAGCACGTTAACGCGATAAACGACGCCCCCACTGAGAGGAAGTCAATCTTCCCCGTCGCCGTCGGCAAGGAAGGCACCCACAGGCCGGATAAGACGATTGCGGCGACAACAAAAGGAATATGAATCCAGAAAACAGCCTGCCAGCCAAATGCAGCGACGACGAAGCCTCCCAAGAGCGGTCCGGCAAGTGTGGCCAAAGACCCAACCACTCCCCAGACGCCGAGCGCACGGCCGCGCCGCTCCCGCGCGAAAATACGGTTGATGACGGCCATAGTCTGCGGCATTTGAATCGACGCGCCGAAACCTTGCAAGGCTCTTGCTGCAATAAGAAACTCCACCGAGGGCGCTAACGCGCACAACAGCGCGCCGATGCCAAAGAGCCCGACGCCCAGCTGGAACATTTTCTTCTGGCCGTAGATATCGCCGAGGCGGCCGGTAAACAACAGCGGCACGACCACGGCGAGCAAATAGATGGCGGAAACCCACAGCACCTGGTTGACATCGGCGTGGAACTCACGGCGGACGTCGGGAAGCGCGACGGCAATCATCGATTGGTCGAGCAAGGACATGAAAAAGCCCAGTGATAGCGCGGCCATGGCGAGCCACCCTTGCTTCTCCGACGGCGGCGTTCCTGCGAGTTTCATGCAGCGAAGTCTAGCCACCGCACGCTCACGCGGCCTAAACTGAGGCGCATGGGAATGATTGATATCAAGAAACCGCAGGACGTATCGACGGCAGCGACCGTCACGCTGGGACTTATCGGCGGCTGGCTCACCGCCCGGGAGACTGGCATTCGCCCGCTTGGCGGCGTGGTGCTCGCCGCCGCTGGCGTGTGGGCGGGCCGCAGCTGGTGGGCTAAGACGAACCCGGCCACTACCGTTGGCCTGGCGGCTCTGTACACCGGCGCTTTTGGCCTCTCCCACCCGCTGGCTAAGAAAATGGGCTCCTGGCCGGCAGTCCTGACCGTCACTGCCGCGAGCGCCGGCGCTGCCTACGCGCTTTCCGACGCCAAGTAGATCCCCCACCCACGCCCCCTTCGCGCTGTCACTGACGGACGGAGGGGGCGTTTTGCGCTCTTGCACAGGCAAAGAATCCAACATCTCGCCATCGAATGTGCTGGCTAACACATGGTGGATACCCCCGTTTATAGTAACGACTTGACACGAATTCAACGCAGGCTATGGCCATACGGGGTGTGTGGTACTAGAATCATGGTTAGAACACTTCTTCTAACACATGTTTATCTCGGGGGAGATACCCATGACCACTGCCACACGCCCACCAACCTTCTTCTTCTCGACTACTAACCCGAATAACCCACACGCCATAGCCCGCGCGAAAGCACGACGAGCCGCCTTTGACACCTGGGTCGGGGCTATGCCCAGCCTGCAGGCTGATATCAACACCACCGCACTATCCCTAGTT
>NZ_KV819530.1:99417-100356 GCF_001815175.1 Corynebacterium sp. HMSC034H07 | reverse complement strand
CCCACTGCCTGCTCGACATCGAGTCCCTTATTGCTATTGATCAACCCATGTCAGCATTGACAGCCTTAACAGATGAAACCCTAGACTTTATCGACACTCTTCTGGCTGACTTCTTCACCCCCTTCTAAACCGAACCAGGCTTTTCCCACGCGTAGTCAAATCAGGCGCAAAGTCCGCGATATCTGCAAAACCCTCGATAACTCCATCGCCTACCAGGACACCCGCCCTAAAAATACGTACCGGTTTTCTTCTAACGGCACCTCAGCCTGGCTGGAACTGCACTGTGATGAAGACACCGGCATTAAACTCGATGCCTTCATCCACCACACCGCAACCAAGCACGATCTGACGATTCCGGAGGCAGTCATAAAACTACTTTCCGGTGAGATTAAGCCTCCAGCTACTGTGGTGTTACACACCTACCAGGCCTGCGACATTGAGGATGCACCAACCTTTATTGAAGGCTTCGGCTGGCGGGCTAAGCCCATGTCGCATGATAAGACCCGGGATTTAACCGGTGACGTCGCCGAAGCCGATGGCTACCAACCAGGAGTCATCATGCGCAAACATGTCGAAGGCCGTGACGGTACCTGCCGGGTTGGCGGCTGTGGCAAACCAGCTTTCCTTAGCCAGTTGGATCATCGGCATAACTGGGCTGAAGGCGGGCCCACCCACCCGAAGAACCTAGCGTGTTTATGCCAGGGTCATCACAACATGAAAACTGATGGCAGCCTCAAATACCTGCTGGACCCCTACAGCGGGGATGTCATCTGGCTATATGAAGACGGCACTTGGACTATTACCGAAGCCGACGGGCCGCTAGCACCAAAACAGAAACGGTGGGCACAAACAGTAGCCCAACACATCACCGCCACCAGGAAACGCGTACGCGAAGACGCCCAACACTTAAAACAAGAACTCGACGACTACGCACAACAA
>NZ_KV819530.1:69526-99317 GCF_001815175.1 Corynebacterium sp. HMSC034H07 | reverse complement strand
GAACTCGACGACTACGCACAACAACAAGCCAAAACCAAAGCAGAAGCCAAGGATGAAAGCAAGACCAACGCTGATGCCGGCAGCGACGACATCCCCTTCTAAACCCCGTCGTTCCAGACGACGAAGAACTCAGACACACTCCGCGGAGGCTGAACCCAGACTCGTCGTTTCAAACGACGAAAACCTAGCAAAGGAAACCGAAAGGAAAAGAGAAAGACTACGAACCAGCAAACACACACCGTCGGATAAAACGACGAAGGCCGGCGGCCTCCCACGTCAGTGAAAGACCCCGGCTCATGCGCACTACGGGCTGGCCCGAAGTGTGTCTACTACTTGCGCCCTGCTTCGTAGGCGGCGCCGACCTTGTACAGGCGGTCATCCTTAAATGCCGGTGCCATGATCTGAAGGCCGGTGGGCAAGTTAGTGTCGGATGCCATGCCGGAAGGCACAGACATGCCGCACACGCCGGCGAGGTTCAACGGCAGGGTGCACAGGTCGAAGTTGTACATCTCCATCGGGTCCTCGACCTTCTCGCCCAGCTTGAAGGCTGTGGTCGGGGTGGTCGGAGAAACGAGGACATCGACCTGCTCGAAGGCACGCTCAAAGTCCTGTGCAATGAGGGTGCGAACACGCTGCGCTTGGAGGTAGTAGGCGTCATAGTAGCCGACGGACAGGGCGTAGGTACCCAGCATGATGCGGCGCTTGACCTCGGGGCCGAAGCCAGCCGCGCGGGACAGGGACATGACCTCTTCCGCAGAGTGGGTTCCATCATCACCCACGCGCAGGCCGTAGCGCATGCCGTCGAAGCGGGCCAGGTTGGAGGAGACCTCACACGGCATGATGAGGTAGTAGGCAGCGAGAGCGTCATCGAAGTGCGGGCAGTCGACCTCAACGATCTCTGCGCCCTGAGACTTCAGCTGCTCAACGGCTGCATGGTACGCCTCCATCACGCCCGGCTGCCAGCCATCGCGCTCGAATTGCTTGATCAGGCCAACCTTCACACCGGACAAATCGCCGTTAGCGCCCTCCTTGGCAGCGGCGACTACCGGCGCGACCGGCTTGTCCACGGAGGTGGCGTCGAAGGAGTCGTGGCCGGCAATGATTTCGTGCAGCAGTGCGGTATCCAGGACCGTGCGGGCGGTCGGGCCTGCCTGATCCAGAGAGCTTGCAGCGGCGATGAGGCCGTAGCGAGACACCGTGCCATAGGTCGGCTTCACGCCCACGGTGTTGGTCAGTGCGGCCGGCTGGCGAATAGAGCCACCGGTATCAGTACCGATGCCCAGCGGTGCCTGACCAGACGCGAGGGCCGCTGCGGTACCACCACCGGAGCCACCCGGGGTGCGCTCGGTGTCATAGGGGTTGTGGGCCGGACCGTAGGCGGAGTTCTCGTTGGAGGAGCCCATCGCGAACTCATCGAGGTTCGTCTTGCCCAGGATCGGGATACCGGCCTCGCGCAGCTTGGTCACCAGCGTGGCGTCATAGGGTGAGACCCAACCTTCCAGCATCTTGGAGGCGGCGGTCGTCGGGGCGTCGGTAGTCACCAGCAGGTCCTTGAGCGCCAGCGGCACACCGGCCAAAGCGGAAGCGGGCGCTTCGCCAGCGTCGAGGGACTTATCGACAGCGTCGGCAGCCGCCAGCGCTTCCTCAGCACCAACGTGCAGGAAGGCGTTGAGTTCACCATCGGTCTCCGCGATGCGGTCCAGGAAGGCCTGAGTTACTTCGCGGGAGGTGAGCTCGCGGGAGTGAATCTTCTCAGCCAGCTCGGCGGCGGTCAGTGCGGTAATGCCCTCGGTGGGCGCAATGAATTGTGCCATTCTTATTCGTCTCCTCCACCCAGAATCTGCGGAACCATGAAGCGGTCATCCTCGGTCGCGGGCGCCTGATCCAGAGCCTGCTCAGCGGTGAGGGTGCGCACGATGACATCCTCACGCATCGGGGCGTTAACGGAGTGCGGGTGCGACATCGGCTCCACACCTTCAGCCTCGACCTTGCCAACCGCGGACACCGAGTCCACGATCTCGTCGATCTGCGCGGCGAACTGTTTTAGTTCTTCCTCGCTCAGGGCCAATCGCGACAGCTTTGCCAGGTGCGCGACCTCGTCACGCGAAATATCAGACACGCGAACTCCATCCTTTTATTCATTGAGACGGTTGATAGCTAAGCACCCATGGTACTGCACGGCTGGTGCCACGCCACCACCACTCCTCCCCCTACACACCACTGAAGCTATTGAATAGTATTCGATACGTTGGGTACCATCGATCAAGTTGTACAAACTATTCGCATCAGCGATTTCCCTACCTAGTCATCTTCCCCCAGAAAGAACGATATGTCGTATCTCGTCCGTGTCCTACTCCCTGACACTCCCGGCAGCCTTGGCCTCCTCGCCAACGCGATGGGCAGCATCGAGGCCGATATTCGTTCCGTGGATATCGTGGAGAATTTCCCGGACGGCACGGTCATGGATGACATCGTCCTCGATCTCCCCCAGTCCACCATGGCTGATGAGATCATCACCGCTGCACAGACCGTGGAGGGCGTAGAAGTTGACTCCATCCGCCCCTTCAGTGGACGCGTTGACCGCCGTGGGCAGATCCACGTGCTGGCTAAGGTGGCTTCGCAACACAACGTCACCGCCGCGATGAAGGAGGTGTGTGCAGCAATCCCGAAGGCGCTGACCTCCAATTGGGCCATCGTCATTGCTAATGACGACAAGATCAGCCGCATTGCTGCCTCCGACGCCGCGCCTGCCGACGACGGCTCGATCCCCACCGACCTCAACATCACCTCGGCGCGCGTGCTCAATCCGGAGAAGGACACGTGGATTCCTGAGTCGTGGACGCTGATCGAATCCGCGCTGGCTGCCGCTCCCCTCGTGGGCACGAAGTATGTCGTCGTCATGGGCCGCGTCGGCGGACCGGACTACCTTGCCTCCGAGGTCGAGCACTTGGGTGACTTGGGCGCTATCTTGGGCGCCTTCCTCACCTAGTTAGCAATGCGTTGAGTCCCGCGGCGACGTCAGGAACCACGTGGTCCACCTCGTCGGTAATCTGCGTTCCCGGGAACGTGAAGGACTCGGTGGCGATGGAGTGCATCGAGAGATCGTTAAAGCTATCGCCGAAGGTGTAGAGTTCAGCTCCTTCGTGACCGAGGTGGCCAAGCAACCGCGTCAAGCCCTCGCCCTTGTTGTGCCCGGGCGGCATGATGTCGTAAAAGTCGCAGTTGAACGAGGACTCGACTGCACAATTCGCGCGGACCCACTCGTCGACCTCGCGGCGCAGCTCAGCGTTGCCTGGAATCCACAGGGACATGAGAACGGTGCTGCGCTTGGCGACGTCCCCCGGATCCATCACTTCCGTATTCGCCACCATCGAGGATTCCCGGCCAGCCAGCCCATCCCACACCACCTGGTCTGCTCCAGACAAGCCTGTGAGGTAGATATTCAACGGCAGCCCAGTGAAACGGTCGATGACGGCTTGGACGATATCGCTGGGCAAGTGCTCCTCGTGGAGGATCGAGTAATCGCCGTCCGTGATGACGGTGCCGTTGTAGAGCACGTGGTAATCCAGCTCCACGCCGAATGGCTCGAGCGTGTTGCGTGCATTGGCGATGGACTTGCCCGTCGCGGAGATGGCGAGGTTGCCAGCGGCCCGCCACGCAGCGATGGCTTCCTTTACGGCCTCAGTTATGTCTTCGTTGACGTAAACGGTTCCATCCATGTCCAAAGCCGCAATCTTCATGCCCCGTAGTGTATTAGACCTTTCACGGCCGAGTCCACCACCGCGGTGCACGCCTCCTGGATGTCGGGTTGCGCCCAGGGGAAGGTCAGGGAGACGTCGGCAAGCGCGTGCATAGGCAGGTCATTGTGACCATCACCTAAGGTGATGAGCTCAATCTCGGAACGCTCGCGGCTAAGATGTTCAAGCAGCCAAGTCAAGGCGAAGCCCTTGTTGTGGCCGGGCGGCGTGATATCGAAGAAGTTTCGGTTCATCGCGGTGCCGACGGGAAAGCGGTCCGTCACCCACTGCGCAATCTCTTTCTGTAGCTCTGGGTTACCCGGCGTCCAGGCGGCGACGAGGGGGAAGACTTCTTTTTCGATGTGCTCGGGTGAAACTGGAACGGGCTCGCTGATGATGGGATTGTGCACGCCCTCCACGTTGCGCACGAGGTGGCCGTCGGGGCCTTCCAAGCGCGTGCAATACAGGTCGAGCTTCGGAATATCACGAACCCGCTCATACACAGCACGGACCACCTCGGGCGGCACGTGGTTTTCGTAGAGCAGTTCATAGTCGCCATCCATGATGACGGTGCCGTTGCACAGCAGGAAGTAATCGAAGTCGACACCGAAAGGCTCAAGCGCACGCCGCGCCGAGTGCGACGACTTACCCGTGGCCACGACGGCGAGGTTGCCCGCAGCGCGCCACTGCGCAATGGCCTCTGGGACTTCCTCAGGCATATACCCATCGAAGTAGATGGTGCCGTCGAGGTCGAAGGCGGCTAGCTTCATGCCTCGCCCGTTTCCAGCAGACGGGTGAAGCCCTCTTCATCCAGGATGGTCAGCCCCAGATCGCGGGCCTTCTGTTCCTTGGATCCGGCATTCTCTCCGACCACGACGTAGTTCGTCTTCTTAGACACCGAACCGGATGCCTTTCCGCCGCGGGTGATAATGGCCTCCTTGGCCGAATCACGAGTGAAGTTCTCCAAGGTACCGGTCACTACCACAGTGATGCCTTCCAGCGTCTGCGCTGGTTTATCGCTGACTTCCTCCTCCATGGTGACCCCGGCGGCGGTCCACTTCTGCACGATGTTGTCGTGCCAATCCACCTCGAACCACTGCTTGAAGGATTCCGCGATGATGGTGCCCACACCATCGGTATCCGCCAGCTCCTCGACCGATGCTGCGCGCAGCACTTCCATGGAGCCAAAGCGGGTGGCTAGTGCACGTGCCGCAATGGGGCCGACGTGGCGGATCGACAGCGCGACGAGCACCCTCCAGAATTCAGCCTGGCGGGCCGTCTTGAGGTTCTCCAGCAGCTTCTTACCCGAAGCATTGAGCGCGCCCTTCTGTGTGGTGTAGACCGAGGATTTGAGGAGTGCTTGTTCATCGAGATCGAAGAGGTCCGCCTCATCCTTGAGCACTCCGGAGGAAATCAGATCCGCGGCAGCCTTCTCCCCCAGCTCGCCAATGTCGAGCGCCTTGCGGGAGGCCAGGTATTCCAGGCGTGCCGCCAGCTGGGCCGGGCAGCTACGAGTGTTCGGGCAGCGCCAGTCCTGGTCGCCTTCCTTCTGCGGAGCCAGCTTCGTACCACAGGCAGGGCAATTCTCCGGAAAGACCCATTCAGTCTCGCTGCCATCGCGCTTGTCCAGAACGGGGCCGAGGACCTCAGGGATGATCTCTCCGGCCTTGCGGATGATGATGGTATCCCCGATGAGGACATTCTTGTTCTTGACCTCGAATTGGTTGTGCAGGGTGGCCATGGAAACGGTCGAGCCGGAGACGAAGACCGGCTCCATGATGGCGAAAGGCGTCACGCGCCCGGTACGTCCCACACCGACCTCGATGTTGAGCAGCTTGGTGGTGACCTCCTCCGGCGGGTATTTATAGGCAATAGCCCAGCGCGGCGCGCGCGAAGTCGCGCCCAAGGCGCGCTGGCTGGCCAGGTCATCGACCTTGATGACAAGCCCGTCCATTTCAAAGTAGGCATCGTGGCGGTGCTCCTCCCAGTACGTGACCCGCTCTTGTACCTCCTTGGCTGTGGTGACCCGCTGGGTATAGGGAGACACCGGAAATCCCCAAGCCTCTAGGGCCTTGTAAGCATCGTGCTGCGAGGTGGGCTGGAATCCCTCGCGCGCGCCAATGCCGTGACAGACCATGTGGAGCCGGCGCTTCTTGACGTCCTCCGGATCCTTCATGCGCAGCCCGCCTGCCGCCGCGTTGCGGGGGTTGGCAAAGGTGGGCTTGCCGTCTTCGCGGCGCGCGGAGTTGATCTCCTCAAACTCATCCGGGCGCATGTACACCTCGCCGCGAACCTCCACCAGGGACGGCACCGGATACTCTTTGGTACCCGTCAGCTCGTGCGGGATATCGGGGATAACGCGTGCATTGGCGGTGATGTCCTCGCCCACACGACCATCACCGCGTGTGGCGGCCGTGGCGAGCTTGCCATCGCGGTAGACCAAATCAATGGACAGGCCATCAATCTTGAGCTCGGTCAGATAAGCCTCGGCCGGCGTGCGGTCCAGCCAGTCCTGCAGCTCATCCGCACTGAAGACGTTGTCCAAGCTGTACAGGCGCTCCAGGTGCTCGATGTCGACAGCACCTTCCGGCGCAGCACCGACCTGCTGGGTTGGCGAATCCGGGGTCTGCAGCTCCGGGTGCTCCGCCTCAAGCGCCAGCAAGCGCTGGAAGAGCGCGTCAAAGTCCGCATCCGGGATTGACGGCTCACCGTTGTAGTACAACTCACGGTGCTTGCGCACTTCCTGGGCAAGCTCGGACCATTCGCGTTGGATATCTACTGCATCACTCACGAGTCACTAGTGTAGCGGGGCTACCGGACATGCCTATGACCTGCGGATGGTCATTCTGCAAGAGTTCGTCCGTCATTCTGCAGCACTTCCACAGTGCGTGTCCGAGCCGGGCGCTAGAGTGTTGTCCATGAACTTCGACGCCACCCGCATGCTCTCCTTCGACCTCGAAACCACCTCCGTGAAGCCCAAAGAAGCCCGCATCGTCACCTCTGCCCTGGTACGTATCGACGGGCGTGAAGTAGACAAGCGGGAAATGCTCGCTGACCCCGGCGTGGAGATCCCCGAGGAAGCCGCCAAGATTCACGGCATCACTACTGAGAAGGCCCGCGCGGAAGGTCGCCCCCACGAGGAGGTGCTCAAGGAGACGGTCGATTCCATCTATAAGGCCTGGGACGAGGGGCTCACGCTCATCGTCTACAACGCCGCCTACGATCTCTCCGTACTGCGCGCGCTGACCGGGGACTTCACGGTCAACGGCCCGGTGTTCGATCCTTTCGTTATCGACCGCGTTAAGGATAAGTGGCGCAAGGGCAAGCGCACCTTGGAGGAGGTCTCCGCCCATTACGGCGTGGAATTGAGCAACGCGCATGAGGCGACTGCCGACGCCCTCGCGGCCGCCCGCGTGGCCTGGAAGCAGGTGCGCCAGCACTTCCCTGAGCTAGCCCAGATGGATACCAACGAGCTCATGGAGTACCAGGCCGTCGAGTGGTACAAGGACCGCGAATCCTTCAAGAAGTACCTGGAAGGCCGCGGGCGGGACGCCTCGGATGTCTCCACCGCGTGGCCGATGATTTCTTAACTCCCACCCCCTCACCCAAATAGCACTTGCCAGTTTTCTAGAGTTCTGGAATTCTAGAAACCATGGAAACGACAGTCGAAGCACGCCTCGCCGAACTCGAAGCGCGCGTCGCCGCGCTTGAGGGGCGCACCACGCCCACCGACGCCGGCCCCGCATCCACCGCGGAAGAAGGCTCGGCCTACTGGCTGGTCGACGCCCTCGCACCCAACGAGCAGCTTCCCGACGGCTCCATCATCTTTGGCGGCAACATAAACGTCGGCAAGCGCACTTATGCCTATCAATGGCAGCGCCCCACGAACTTCGTCACCGACGAGGATTGGGCAGAAAACCTCGAGCGCCTATCCGCTCTTGCCCATCCAGTCCGCGGCGAAATCCTGCGCCGCCTGCTCGCCGCACCCGCGACAGCCGCAGAGCTTCTCGAAGAAGACATCGTCTCCTCTACCGGCACCGCCTACCACCACTTGAGCGCGCTGACCCATGCCGGCTGGACCACGAAGTCTGGCGGCGAGTATTCCATCCGCCCCGCCCGAGTTATCCCCCTTCTCACCATCATCACCGCGAGCGAGGACCACTAATGCGTAGAATGTCCCTAGCCGTCATCGCTGCCATTGCCGTTGCAGCCATCCTGCTCATCACAGGGCCGCAAAGGATTACCCTGGCAAAAGACAAAACTGGTGACGAAGCCTTAGCTGCCCAGTTGAAAGAGCACTCAGAGTCCGGCTTCCACAACCTCACTGCCTTTACCCTCCAGGACGGCAAGGTCACCTTTGCGGGACTGGGCAGCGACGAGCACACGGAGGTCGAAATCGGCTCCGTGACCAAGATGTTCACTGGCGAACTGGCCCACCAGCTCGTCGAAGAGGAAAAACTGAGAACTGACACCACTGTGGGCGAGGTCCTCAATGTTGGCGATGCGCCCGTCGCTGACGTCACCGTCCAAGAATTGCTCGACCACACCTCTGGCCTACCGCGACTGGCGAGCGCGAGCCTCCTCAGCAATCTCGCCTCGGGTGTCACCGGCTCGAACCCCTATGAAGGTGAGACCATTGAGGACATCGTGGCTGCCGCCACGGAGGCCGAACTAAAAGACCGCGGTAAAGAATCCTATTCAAACCTTGGCTATGGGCTCCTGGGCCACATGCTCGAGACCGTTGACGGGCAACCTTATGAACAGATGCTCAAAGAACGCATCTTCGAGCCAGCTGGCATGACAGAAACCTATCTCATGACGCCGGGCTCTGTGCCTGACGACGCTCCACGCGGCCTAACCCCCACCGGCCGCCACGCTGAGCCGTGGGAGATGGAAGGCTCCGCACCCGCGGGAGCCATCCGCTCCACGGCAAGTGACATGGCCAAGTTCGCCGAGTGGTTCATGGACAACGGCGATACCGACTTCGGCTGGCAGCCTCCCAGCGAAAACAATGCTGGGTACTGGCACAACGGCGGTACATACGGTTACTCGACGATGCTCATCATCGAACCAGAGACCAAACGCGCTGCCTTCGCCAACAACGATTCCCTCGCCGGTACCGAAGACCTCGCCCAAGCTCTATTCGACGAGCTCGGATCCTAAGGAGACACCGTGTTACTCACCATCAGCATGATCGTTATCATCGCCTCCCTTCTATGGTCCGCATGGAAGGCATTCACCACCCCAGGGAAGACAGTCTCGCGCGTTGTTTCCGTAGCAATCACTGCCTTCGTCATCGTGCTCATCGGATATACCTTGCCCTGGAATGCGGACCTCCACTTCTTCTGGTGGTATGGCCTCGTCGCCGCATGTGCTGTGTACGCCGGTGCGGTGGCCTGGCGGGCTATGGATTCGAAGCCCGCAAGCACAATCTAAGTCCTCCCGTAGACTGACGTTATGACTGCTCCCGCTTACCGCACGGTCCATATCCACGACGTCAATCCCTCCGTAATTGCCACCCTTCAGAAGCGCGCTGACGCCGCTGAAGTTTCCTTGGAAAACTACCTGCGCGATCTCCTGACGACCACAGCTTCACGCCCTGAATTTTCGCCGCGTCCCAGCGTCCAGGAAAAGCTCGCGGAGCTCACCCAGCGTGACCCTATAGCTATAAACGGCGATTTTGACATCGTCGGCGCCATTCGGGCGGGGCGGGACGCCTAATTCCACCTGGGGGACGAAAGTCTCCCAAATCTCCGCTTTTAGAAAAGTCTCCCAAATCTCCCAATGCCCTAGGATTGAGACTATGTCCCCACATGAGAACCCATTCCGCCCCACCTTCGGCGTTCCACCACTCTTTTGGGTTGGGCGCACGGCAGTGCTCGACACCTTCCGGGCTGCACTCGACTCCCAGCCGGGCAGCCCGGGCCGCTCGCTCATCATCAGCGGTGCCCGCGGTATCGGTAAGACGGTTTTGCTCAATGAGCTCGAAGATATCGCTTCTAGCCGCGGGTGGATTACCCTGCGGGCCTCGGGACGCAGCTCCTTGGTGGAGGAACTCGTGGACACCACCATCCCGCGCATCATAGACAAGCTTGCCCCGGCGGATAAGAGCAAGGTCAACCGCGTCGGTATTGGCGGCCTGGCAACCATCGGCATCCAGCACAACACCGAGGAAGCCTATAAACCGACGTTGAACACCCGCCTGCGCGAGCTTTTAGGCCTGCTCAAAGGCACTGGCGTACTGCTCACCATCGATGAAGTGCAGGACGCAGACGCCGAGGACCTCACCTCCCTGGCCGTGACCTACCAAGACTTGGTGCGCGATGAGCTCGATGTCGCTATTGTCGCCGCGGGCCTTCCGCAGGGAGTCAACCGCCTGCTGGACCTGCCGGGTGTGACCTTCCTGCGCCGCGCGCAGAAGTTCGTTCTGGGGCCGCTCTCCCCCGCGAACGCCAAGGTGGCCTTCACAGAAACCGCGGCGCAGTCCGGACTCGAATTCACCGAGGATGCGGTTGCGGCTGCGGTGCGGCTGTCCCGAGGCTACCCCTACATGGTGCAGCTGGTGGGCTCATTGGCCTGGGGAAAGGCGCAGCGCGAGGGTGGAAGCCGCATCGAGGAGGGTGACGTCGCGGCAGTGTCAGCCGAGGCGATCTCGGTTCTCGGCGCCCAGGTCCACCAGCCCGCTACCCTGGCGCTTCCGCCAGCGCAGCGCCTCTTCCTCGAAGCGATGAGCGCGGTTATGGAGAACGGCACGGCGGAAATCAAGAACATCGCCGCTCACCAGGACCGGACGGTGCGCTCACTGTCGGCCACGCGCCAAAGGCTTATCGACGCCGACCTGATCGAGCCCACCGCACACGGCCAACTCCAGTTCGTCATCCCTTATATGGAGGCCTACTTCACCGCGACGGACAGCCTGGGGAGGATTGATTAAAAGGGAAATTGGGGAAGCAAAACTAGCCGCAATCCCAGTAAAAGACAGCACCATCGGCCCTGCCAGTGTTTTCGGAGCGGTACACGACAGCCTCGCCAGCCTGCATTTTCTTCAATGCGTCCGGGTGCAGAAATACGTGGGCCACACCGAGGTCACCCCACATGGCCTCGAAAGGAAGCTCTTCTTCTTCCAGATATGTGGAATCGATTTCTAGGAAGTGAACGTACCCTTCAGGCTGCGTAGGGTCTTGTGCGAAGGCTGGGAAACCGCCAAGCATAATGTCGCTTTGGTTTCTGGCTGCGGCTCGCAACTCAACCAGCTCGTCAAAGTAATCAAACTCTTCAAGAAAGTCATCGCCTTTTCTAGACTTCAAAGCCTCGTACACTGCATAGTCGGTGGGAGGGACCATTGCCACTGCACTAGACAAGGAGATCGGAGAGTTCATAACCTCCCCAAGATCCTTGCTAAACGGGGAACAAAAATCCTCGTGCTTTTCATCGAAGGCAGCAGGCTCCGCGGTATGAGGTCCAGGAAAGCTGTGGTTGCCAAAGCCTTCCGCAGGCTCAGGGATATAGCGAATTTCCATGCCATCGCCAGGCGAATCCGAATCGAAACCGCCGAAGAACGGATCAGCACCGACGAAGAGTTGAAAAATTCCTGACTCCGGAATCAATCCGTCGAGAGTTGCTTCGCTTTCCGACGCCCCCTCCGCACGCACATGACAGACAATATCGGCAAAATTTAGCTGAATGATATGGAGTAATGGCTGACCGTTCTTTGAAATGGGCCATGTCGAACCTTCCGGAAGATACGGTCTACCTCCGAAGTACGAGCCATGTTCGGTGGGAGTGCCGTTGGAGTAGGGAAGGACGACGCCTGGCTTGGCAAGTTGGATTAGGTCATCGGCATCTTCGGAGACGAGCTCTCCGGACTCGATCATCGAACGTAACGCTTTAACCTGTGCTGTGAACTCTGGCATGGCAGGTGGTTCTTTCTCTAGGACAACGAGGGATTTAATCAGGGATTATCCTTCAAAAGAAAGCATGCTGCAATAGATATCTAGCCTGTTCTGGTTCATATTCGAGGCCTAGGTCAGGTGAAAGCTCAATTAGAGATCCCCAGCATCGCGGGTGAGAATGCCGGCGGTCTCGTTAACCGAGCGCAGAGAACGAGCGGAAGCCTTGACGGGATAGACGTCGAAACGGTCGACGAGGAGCTCGCGCGGCATGCCGATGCGGTCGAGATGCCGGGCCAGCGCAATGGCCTCCGCGCGGGCATCGGAACCTTCAAGGCCCAGACCAATGCGGTGGCCCGCGTTGAGGTGCTCGCCCAAGCCGTCCAGGTGGCGCGGGGTCTCCAGACCACGGAAATCCGTGAGGAAGGTCGTGGCTGCGGGCGCGACTGACCACAGCGGCGGGGCGTGCAGGTAGTCGGCCTCGAAGACAAGGAGCTGCTCAAGAGCTACCTCATCTGGGACCGCCGGAATGGTATCGAAGTCGGTGGTGCCGGGGATTCGGCCGGCGATGAC
Source organism: Corynebacterium sp. HMSC034H07 (assembly GCF_001815175.1). NCBI lineage: Bacteria > Bacillati > Actinomycetota > Actinomycetes > Mycobacteriales > Corynebacteriaceae > Corynebacterium > Corynebacterium sp. HMSC034H07. The sequence goes on along the minus strand of NZ_KV819530.1, from coordinate 87,118 downwards.
ATCGGCAAGCAGGGGCTCGTCGAGCTGGATAGCGACCTCCCCGTGGAAACGGCGCGCAACATTCGCGGCGTGGGCACGGACGCCATAGAGAAGTGACTCTGCGAGTTCGTTAAAGGCGCCGCGATCGGTGAGGACACGGTGGCCGTCGGAAAGCTCAATGCTCGCCGCAAGCGACCAGGGACCGAGCGCTTGCACCTTAATACGGGGCACGGTTTCGCCCCAGACTTCCTGGACCTCGTCGATATCGCGCTCCAAGCGGTCCCACGTACGCCGGGTCAGCAGCTGCGGGCGCGCTGTCATGCGCCACGAGCGCGGGCCGCGGTCGATGGAGATAGCCTCCAGCATGCTGGCCGTGCGGCCCACCGCATCCGACCCCAACCCGCGCTCGGGAAGTTGCGGGATGGCAGGGAGCTCGGTCTCCCCCATGATGATGTCCGCGGCCTCTGCGATGGAGGTACCGGGCATGGGGCCAAGGGCGAATCCCGTCATCTGTTCTCCTTCCCGAATGTTTTTCTTTTAATACCGAATCAAAGACTACTGCGACATCTATAATGCAATTCACAAACCACTAAGTCGCAGATAGTAAAGGATACTCCCGTGGCACTTGAACAGTTTTCTGGCTGGACCTTCTATTCTCCTTGCGAGATTCCGAGCGACATTCCGTCAATTCTCGCAGCCAACGAAAAGCCAATCTGCGCATTTAAAACTGTCCGAGACGCAGCGGTCTTCACTAGCCACCGATTGATTATCCGAGATTCTCAAGGTCTCACTGGAAAGAAAGTCGAAATCTATTCTCTCCCTTACTCCTCCATTAATATGTGGTCGACGGAGAATGCCGGAAAGCTCCTGGACGTAAATGCTGAACTGGAGCTCTGGACACGGGCTGGCCACTTCAAAATCAACATCGGGCCCAAAGTCGATATTCGAGCCCTCGACCGACTCATCGCCGACTGCGTGCTTCGATAGAACTACTCAGTCCCGCAGATGGTGCCGGAGCCCAGGACAATATCACCCAGCTCATCCGGGCTCGGCAGATAGAGCACGGCGGCCTGGCCACGAGCCACGCCGGAGAGCGGCTCGTTCAGCTCCAGCGTCATGCGGTCGGCCTCGCGGTCCACGTGAGCGCGGCAGGAAACGACAGAGCCGTGGGCGCGCACCTGCACCTCGCAGTCGAAGTCACCTTCCATCGCTGGGTGCAGATACTTCAGGCGATCGGCCTCAATGCGGGTTACGGCCAAGTCGGCGCGCGATCCGACGGTGACGGTGCCGGTGGCAGCGTCGATGTCGGTGACGTAGCGCGGGGAGCCGTCGGCAGTCGGCGTCTTGATGTCGAGGCCCTTGCGCTGGCCGATGGTGTAGTTCCACGCGCCGTCGTGTTCCTTGAGCTCATTGCCCTCGGTATCCACGATCATGCCGGGGCGCAGGCCGATGGAACGGCCCAGGAAGGCCTGGGTATTGCCGTCCGGAATGAAGCAGATGTCATAGGAATCCGGCTTGGCCGCCGTGGAGAAGCCATGGCGTTTGGCTTCCTCGCGGATCTGCGGCTTCGGGGTATCGCCAATCGGGAAGAAGCAGTGATCCAGCTCTTCCTTGGTGATAACACCCAGCACATAGGACTGGTCCTTGTTCTCGTCCAAGGAGCGGCGCATGTAGCCATCATCGTCGATTGTGGCGTAATGGCCCGTGGCCACCGCATCGAAGCCCAGCGCCATCCCCTTGCGCAGTAGCGCCGCGAACTTGATCTTCTCATTGCAGCGCAGGCAGGGATTCGGGGTCTCACCGCGGGCATAGGAGTCCACGAAATCGCCGATGACGGCTTCCTTGAACTCCTCAGAGAAGTCCCACACGTAGAAAGGAATGCCGAGCTTGTCGCAGATGCGACGGGCATCGGCGGAATCCTCCAAGGAGCAGCAGCCGCGTGCCTTCTCACGTGTCTGCTGCGCATCCTTGTGCAGGGCCAGGTGCACACCAATGACGTCGTGGCCCGCCTCCACCGCACGCGCGGCTGCGACCGAGGAATCGACGCCGCCGGACATGGCTACCAATACTCGCATGCTCTCCCCTTCTCGTTTCGTTATCGCCCACCAAGGCTAGTCGCGGTGCACCTCATACCCCAACACACGAACCACGCAGCCTATTCCCTAAGCTAAGAGGCACTATGGGCAGAAAGCGCAACACCACCAATTCCATCGCGGGCACCTACGAGATTTCCACCGGCGAGCTCGTCGTCGAGCCGGATCCTTTCCGCGACGGTGCCTTCATCCTCAACGTCAATGGTGTGCCATCCTCACACCTCATCCCTGAGGAACCTCGCACCCTCGAGTTTGAGTACATGCGCTGGATTGCCGCTGCGGTAGAGAACCTCGCCCCTGGCAAACGTCTGCTCCACCTGGGCGGCGGTGGCTGTTCTCTTCCCCGCTACTTCGCTGACCTCTGGCCGGATTCCCACAACACCGTCGTCGAGCTCGACGCCAAATTGGCCGAGCTCATCCGGGAACTGGCCGATATTCCTTCCGCTCCTCGCGTGAAAATCCGCGCCGGCGAGGCACGCGCCGTGACCGAGGGCTTTCCGCCGAACCGCTTCGACGTCATCATCCGCGACGTCTTCGCCGGCGCCGTCACGCCCGAGCCTCTCACCACCGAAGAGTTCTTCCAGCACGCCCACGCCACCCTATCCCCCGGCGGTCTTTACGTTGCCAACTGCGGCGACCACTCCGATCTCCAGGGCGCGAAGGCGGAACTAGCTGGAATGGCGGAGGTCTTTGCACACGTCGCCGTTATCGCCGACCCTCCCATGCTTAAGGGTCGGCGCTACGGCAACATCATCCTCATCGGCTCCGATACCGAGTTGCCCCACGACGGCTCCCCCGAAGCCGCCGCCCTGGCCAAGCCGCTCCTCTCCGGTGCGGTGCCCGCACACTTCCGCGACGAATCCTGGACCCGCCGCTTCTTTACCGGCGCGAGCCCCCGCCACGACGCCCCGGCAACCGCCGACGATTAGCGCAGGCTCTTGAGCAGGTCCGCCACCTGCTTGGAATCAAATGCCGGGATCTCCACACCCGCGGCGTGACCAGCACTGCGTGCAGCACGGCTGGCATTCTCCACGTCCTGCTCGCTGACGTTGTTGGCATCAAAGTCCTGCAGGTGCTGCGCGTTATCCAGGAAGATGGCTAGGTCGCCGACGGTGGCGTCGTTATTTGCCAGGCTCTTGAGGTCATCAACGCTAATAGCGCCGGTGTTGAGCAGCTTCTCTGCCTGCTTCACAAGCCCGGTCGGATCCACGTCTAGACCCGCATCCTTCGCGGCATCGGCCACGGCGGGAACGGCCGCCGCACCTGCTGCCAGTGCCAGGATTCCAGCAATCAGCACGCCGGCGTCATCACCCAAGTCAACGCCCGGAATGACCAGGTCATCCAAGATGCCACCGAAGTCGATGTAATTGCCAGCAGAGAAGGAGTGCAGCTGCGCCTCAGTACCGTTGAAGAGGTTCAGGTCAACGTCGGTCTCAATGCCGGCCACGCGGCCGCTGCCGGAGCGCTGCCAGAAGGCCAGCTTGTCCCAGCCGCCGACCGGGTCCGGCGCGGTGTCCTGGTAGGCCGCCAACCACAACGGATACTCGGAGAAGCGCGTGGTGTTACCCATCTGGCCCATCCAGAAGTACTTGTAGGTGTACAGCATCGGCGTGCGGCCGGTCAGGGACTTGACCTCCGTCATGAAGGTATCAATCCAGTCAGCAAGCTGGTCGGCATTCAGTCCCTCATCCACCTCGATGTCGAGCACCGGCGGCAGGGTCTGCGTCGGCACCAACGCGATTTGGGAGGCGAAGCTGGCCGCCTGCTGCTTGGCATCACGTGCCGGGCGCGCGTAGTGGTAGGCGCCGACCTTCAGTCCAGCGGCTGCTGCGGCATTGGCATCGCGCACGAAGTGGTTGTTGACAAAGCCGACGCCCTCGGTGGCCTTCACGAAGGCATAGGACTGGCCATCGGACTTCACGGCATCCCAATCGATTCCGCGAAGGGACGCGTGGTTATTTCCGGAGACATCCACACCAGAAGGTGCGTAGGACGGGATGGCAACGGCAGTGGATACGGACAGCGCAAGGGCCGTTACTGCAGTAACGGCAGCGGTAACAAGGCGACGTGCATGGCTCATGCGCGCCACACTACCTCCGCTTTAACACCAAACACTGAAGCAACACACGAAACATTAAACTCTTTTGCCACACCACTGACGCAACTCCCCAACAACCGCTCCCAACAGCAGCAACCGCTGCTAGACTGCGCTTCACATCGCTACCACCCCATCAGGTGATCACGACGCCGACGAAGGACAGCGCCATGGACCAACCCACCATCGACCCACACCTTCCCAACGAGCCACAGCAGCCTGCCGACCCAAATGCGCCCAAGGCAACTCAAGACCCCAACGGACCCCAAGCGCCCAAAGCATCGGAGTTGCCTCCACGCCGCGGCTGGGAAGGAGTCTTCAACGAGAAACTCGCACTGTGGGGCTCCGCAATCCTTCTGTCCGGCTGGGCGCTGGGATTCCTTTCCTTGCTCATCGCTGACAGCTCTACTTCGGGCACTGATGATGCCGTGTCCTTCTTCTTCGGATTCTTCGGCATTTTCGCGTTCATCGGGCTGTGTATCGCAACGCCTTTTCTCGCGACGCTTTTTGCCTTCCTCGCCCTCGCATCACTCGACTCTGACGTGCCAGAACGCAAACGCAACGCCAGAATCGCACTCGTGCTGGCGATACTGAGCATAGTGCCCATCGTTGTCTACTTCGGGCCAAAATACATGTTTTAGGTGCCGTCTCTGTGATGTCTAGGCCTTGACAACCTCAGCCAATGACAGCGCCAAAGACTAATGCCGACGAAGGATAGCCCCATGGACCAGCCCTCCATCGATCCTCACTTCCCCAATGAGCCACAGCGGCCCGCAGAGCCCAAGGAATCTGAGCTTCCTCCACGCCGCGGCTTAGCAGGAATCTTCAACGAGAAACTCGCCCTATGGGGCTCCGCTATCCTTCTGGGGAGCTGGGCGCTGGGATTCCTTTCCTTGCTCTTAGCAGACAGCGCTGCATCAGGCCCTGATGGGGCCGCGTCCTACATGTTCGGATTCTTCGGCCTTTTCGCGTTCATCGGGCTGTGGTTTGCAACGCCTTTTCTCGCGCCCCTCTTTGCCTTCATCGCCATCGCATCGCTTGACTCTGACGTTCCCGAACGCAAGCGCAACGCCATCATCGCACTCGTGCTTTCGATCGCGTCGGTGATTCCCATCGTCGCGCACTTCGCGCCGAACTATTTGTTCTAGGTCTCGACCCTAGGTGCTGGGCTCCAGGTGCCAAGTCCAAAACCTTGATACTTATGCAGTGCTTGGCGACGCCCCCACCCAAGCTTGCGGACCCTGATCATCCAGGAGTCCTGAGCGGGATGAGCCGCAGCCACGAGTAACCGGGCGCAGCTTATTGCATCGCTATTCGGAACCCAGCCCATCCACGATTCGCACTGTCTCCATCGCCACGCGCACGACTTTCCCAATCAGGTCCACGATGTAGCGCGGGTTTCCAACCTCATCGGCCCAATCGTTAGGGTCGTTGACGATGCCAGAAGCCTTATCCTTCTTGACCTGGTAGCGGTCAATCAGCCACGCGACTGCCGAGCGCGAGCCCAGCATGTACTCGTCAGCTTCTTCCGGAATGCCAGCAATGGTCACGCGCTTGTTGTAGATCAACTTCGTCACGTCATTGACGTTCTTTCCCGTCTCCGGATCCTTGCGCTTGGCCCACTTCATCTTGAGCACGCGCCACGTCTCACGGTCTGCTTCATCGCCCTTGACCTGAATGTCTAACGGCCACGGCTCCACGGTCTCGTAGTTGACGTGAAGGTCCATCAGCTTTTGGCCAGCAGCAGCGAATTTATCAAACTCCGCACGTGAACTCGGCGTCTCAATATGCGGCAGCATCTTCTTCAAATCCGCCGCGTACTTCGTGCGGTAGACGGGGTCATGCAGCTTGCCGTAAACAAAGTGGAAGATGTCATCACCCGTGATGTCTGAACCCAGCGCATCGCGGTAGAGAGCCTTAATCTCATCAGTGATGTTGTCCACGCGCACGTAGCCGTCGACGACCTCGCCAATCGAACCGTAGACGCTGGCTTCGCCTTGCTTTACCGCGGTCCCCTCACCGAACAGCCCACCGTCGTCGGCTTCGACGGCGGCCCAGGTGAAGCGGGGGAAGTATTGGCCGGTGTCCAAGGTGTGCGAATTTGGAAGAAGATCTGTAACTATTAATCCAAACTCATAATGTGATGCCGCCCCGGTCAATACAAACCCGACATTTCGGTGCCCCGGGGTTGGAAACATCGACGGGAGCTGCCCACGACGATCATTGAAGTCTGATGAAAAGTACAAATGCTGGCGGCAAAACGGCCGGTACGCCCCTACTCGACAGGCGCGATTGTCGAAGGAAAGCTTGGCTCCCCTCTTCTTTAGTTGATCGTATCGAGACGACCACTTAATTTCTGCAGGGTCAATTGTCTTTGTGTCACCAATTGCGTTGAAAAAATCTAAAGAACGTCTCACATTACCAATCAGCTTGCTCCGGCTGAAAGAATAGGCCCACGCATCACGAGCGGTTCCAACTCCACCGCTATTCACTGCGAAAAACGACGTTTTCCGAGTATTTTCCTTCTTGGCGCTTATAACAGGCCAGGTAGTGAATTCTTCAGAGCGCTGGCCCAACCAGTCTCCTTCCCTATTCGGAGTAATCGACTGCCAGTCCACATTCCCTACCAAGGAAGTATCTACGATACGGAGCTTTTCTTCCGCTGTGAGGTAGTCGCCAATATCTCGATAATGCAGGTCGAAAGCAGATTTCGAAGGGTCTATTACTCCGATCGTGATCGCTACAGTATTGCGAGAACCGGAACCAAAGACCTTTCCGCCTTCCTTCCGCGATTGTTCGCCAGCGGTTCGCTGGTTGCCCCGTAGGTTAAACACGTACAGGTCAGTGAAATCCTCGGCCATAGACAGTCGCACACCGTCTCCAGTGTTTCCATCAATCCAGCCGCCATTGGAGACGAACGCGACGACTCCCTGGTCACCAATGCGGTCGGTGGCCCAGCGGAAAGCGCGCAGATACGAGTCATACAATGAGTTCTTCAGTTGGGCGGTGGACTTCGCCGCATACGTCTCCGCAATCCGCTTATCCAGGCTCGGATACTTCAGGTTTGCGTTGAGGTCGTTCGCGGACTTCTGCCCTGCCGAGTACGGCGGGTTACCAATCACCACGTTGATAGGCGCTTGTTTCTGGCGCTCGATGGTCTCGTTGTTCTCGCGGAATATGTTGAGATCCGGGATGTCGCCTTCCTCGTGAATCTGGAAGGTATCGGCTAGCGCAATGTTGGTGAAGGGAACGTACTCGGGTGCGGGTTCGCCATTGCGCAGGGCAGCTTCTTCACACAAGGCGTTGTAGGTGGTCTCAATGTTCACTGCGGAGACGTAGTAGGCCAGCAACATGATCTCGGTGGCGAAGAGCTCATTCGCGTACTTGCGGGCGAGGTCCTCCGGCTTGATGAGCCCGGATTGCAGCAGACGAACCGTGAAGGTGGAGGTGCCGGCAAAAGGATCGAGGATGCACACGCCCTCGTCGGTAAGTCCCTTACCGAAGTGCTTCTTGGATACGTCGTCGGCGGCGCGCAGGATGAAGTCAACGATTTCGACTGGGGTGTAGACGATGCCAAGGGCTTCGGATTGCTTCTTGAAGGCCTTGCGGAAGAAGCGCTCATAGAGCTCCTTAATAACTTGTTGCTTGCCGGAAGCAGAGTTCACCTCAGAGGCGCGGACACGGACGGACTCGTAGAACTTCTCCAGTGATTCGGTTTCGGTATCAAGGTTGGCTTTGGTTAGGGCCTTGACCATCTTCTCCATGACCTGGGCCACGGGGTTGTAGGTGATGAAGTCATGGTTCTCAAAGAGCGCGTTGAAGACCGGTGCCGTAATGAGGTGCTGCGAGAGCATCGAGATGGCATCTTCTTCGCTGATGCCATCGTTGAGGTTATTGCGCAGACCCTCCACGAAGCTGTCGAATTCGGTGCGGAGGGAGCCATCGGCGCCGTCGAGAAGAGCCTTGATGCGGGTGATTTGGTTCTCCGCGATGGTAGCGACGTCGTCAGCCCAGTCTTCCCAATAGGTGCGGGTGCCGACTTTGTCCACCAGCTTGGTGTAGATGGCTTCTTGCCACTGTTCCAGCGGAAACAGTGCCATCTGTTTAGCGAGATCCCCGCGTCGCTCTGCTTCGTCAATATCGCCGCCACCGATATTCGCGTCGCTGCTATTGAGCTTCTCCCGAGGGTCTTCTTCCTTCTTGGCATCGTTTGGATCGTCAGGAATCGGATTGACCGGAATTGGGATGATCGGGAGCTCGTTGGGGTCGCCATTCAGAGCAATGGAGTTAATCTTCGCGTTGAAGCGATCATCGTGGGCGCGCAGCGCGTTGAGGATCTGCCAGACCACCTTGAAACGTTGGTTGTCGTTGAGCGCTTCTGCCGGGGAGACGTTGCTGGCCACGGCCACGGGCAGAATGATGTAGCCGTAGTCCTTGCCCTCGGACTTGCGCATGACGCGGCCGACGGACTGGACCACGTCCACCATGGAGTTGCGGGGGTTGAAGAAGATGACGGCGTCCAGCGCCGGGACGTCCACGCCTTCGGAGAGGCAGCGCGCATTGGTGAGCATGCGGGACTCGTGCTCCCCTGCTGGGGACTCCAGCCAGGAGAGCTTGGTGCCGCGCTCCATGGCGTTCATGCCGCCATCGACGTGCTGGGCGGCGACGTGTAGGTCGACGTTGGTGAGGGAGACGTCGTTAAGCACTGCCTTTTCTTTGAGCAGTTCCTGGTGGGTGCCAATGAGTGAGGGGTAGGTCTCCGCGATGAGTTGGGAGGTCTTGATGTCCTTGGCAAAAGCCACGGCGCGCTGCATGGGCTGGGCGTCTTCCTCAAAGCCGCCCTTCTTGCCCTGCAATTCGCCGGAGCGCTTGGCCAGGCCGTTCCAGGCGCCAATCATGGCAGAAGCGAGGGAGAGGTTGACCTGGTTGTTCTCACTGTGGGCCATGGCTTGGGCAGCCACGGATTCATCCACGGTCATGACAAGCACCTTGTAGTCAGTAAGCAGCCCCTTGTCCACGGCTTCGCCAAAGCCGAGGCGGAAGAACTCTGGTCCGTAGATGGCTTCATCATCCATGGAGGCCAGCTCCGCGGAGTGCTCTTCGGCCTTGCCCTTGACGGCTTCGTCATAAAGGCGTGGGGTGGCTGTCATGTAGAGGCGCTTGGCTGCCTTGATGTAGTCGGCATCGTGGACGCGGACGAAGTTGCTGGCATCCTCCCCGGCCAAGGTGATGCCGGTGGTGCGGTGGGCTTCATCGCAGATGACGAGGTCGAAATCATCGAGGCCTACCTGCTGGGCATCGTGCACCGCCTGGATGGACTGGTAAGTGGAGAAGACGATGTTGAGGCCCTTGGCGCGCTTGCCGGATTCAAAGCGCGTGGTGATGTCCTTGCCTTCGGTAGAAACTGGGACTTCAAGGTCGTAGACGGCGATGTCTTCGGCCTTCTTGGAAACCTTGCTATCGGAGCACACCGCGAAGGCGCGCATGTCGAGGCGGCCCTGGGCGGTCCACTCCTTCAGAGTTTGGGAGAGCAAGGAGATGGACGGCACGAGGAAGAGGATGCGGGCCTTGCCGCCGTTGTCCTCAGCAACGCGCTCCGCTAGGCGCAGCGCGGTGAAGGTTTTTCCGGTGCCGCAGGCCATGATGAGCTTGCCGCGATCATGGGTCTTGAAGCCTTCGATGGCTTTGTCGATGGCCGCCTGCTGGTGCGGGCGGGGCTCAAAAGTCTCACGTTGGGAGAGGTTGATCTGGATGGTCTTATCGCGTATCTCCGAGCCAGGGAAGGCCACGTCCCAGTTGATGGGTGACTCCGCAATCGCGGAGATGCCAATGCGGCTGGTCGGAATAATCTGATTGGCCAGAGCATCCTCCGCGTGGGAGGACCAGTGGTCCGTGGTGGAGATGATCAGGCGGCTGCCAAAGTGCTGGCGGCCTTCTTCAGTGTCAAAAGAATGCCCGGAAGCCTCGAAGAAGGAATCCAGGTGGGACTTCTGGATGCGTGCCTTGGAGTCATAGAACTTGCACTGAATGGCGGTCCACGTGCCGTCATCCACGCGGCGAGCTACCAGGTCAATGCCGGTATCCGCCTTACCACCGTTGTAACGCCAATCCGTCCAGCGGTAGACCTCATCGAATTGGTTCTTCAAGGTCGGGTCGGTCTTGAAATAGTTGACCATCAGCTTCTCAAAGGCAATGCCATATTTAGCCTTTGGTTGGTTTTCACGCAGCTGTTCTAGGACCTCAGAGAACTTCGACATGACAACATTGTGCCTGATGGGCTATCGGCTCCGTGGCATAACACCGAAGATTGCGAAACGCGTTTGCTCGCCTTTGTCTTTGGGCGTCGGTACTGGCCGGGAGCTGTTGTGTCTACACCGACCGAGCGCGGCGGATAATCTCCGGAAGTTCCTTGATAACCACGTCGATGTCCTCTTCGGTGGTGAGGCGGCCCAGGGTAAAGCGCAGGCTGCCGCGGCCGTGTTCCTCGTCGATGCCCATGGCTTCGAGCACGTGGGACATGCGGTTAACGCCCGCGTGGCAGGCAGAGCCGGCGGAGGCTTCGATGCCGGCGGCGTCGAGAAGCATGATGAGGCTGTCGCCATCCGTACCCGGGAAGGACACGTGCAGGTGGGAAGCCAAGGTGGGCTCGGCAGAGTTGATGATGACGTTGTCGATGCTGGATTCGATGCCAGCCTTGAGCTTGTCGCGAAGTGCAGTCAGGCGGATTTCCTCCTGCTCCATTTCCGCGACAGACTCGCGCAGGGCCGCAGCGAGGGCGCTCGCGCTAGCGACGTCGACGGTGCCGGGGCGGATGCCGCGCTCTTGGCCGCCACCGAAGGCGATGGGTTGAGGGGCGGGGGTACGGCGTGCGAGAAGCAGGCCGATGCCGCGCGGGCCGCCGAACTTGTGAGCGCTGGCTGCGAGTGTGGTGGCACCCAGCTCATGAAAGTTGATGGGCAGCTTGCCGGCGACCTGCACGGCATCGATGTGCACCGGGGTATTCTGCGCGGCGGCGCGCTGGGTAATGTCCGCGACCGGCTGAATGGCGCCGGTCTCGTTATTGGCCCACATGCAGGTGGCCACCGCGGCCGGGGTATCCAGGGCGCTTAAATCGCTGACGTGGCCGGTGGAATCAACCGGGAGAAGCTCTACGGTCGCGCCGTGCTCAATCTGGAGCTTCTCCACGGTTTCGAGCACGGCAGGGTGCTCGATGGAGGTCGAAACGATGCGCTGCGCGGCTTCGGGGGAAGCAGCCTGCGCAGCGCGGTAGAGGCCCTGAATGGCGATGTTGTCCGCCTCCGTGCCGGAGGAGGTGAAGATAACCTCGATGGGTTCGCAGCCGAGCAGCTCGGCGACGGTCTCGCGGGCGTCGTCAAGCACGGAGCGCGCTTTGCGGCCCGAGGCATAGGACGCGCCCGGGTTGAGGGAACTGGCTGCCTTCGTCCACGCGTCGATGGCGCTTTGGCGCATGGGCTGGGTGGCTGCGTAATCGAGGTAGAGCGGCATTAGTTGCCGGCCCCCTTGCGCTTGGTCAGCTCCGCGGCCAAGGCCGGGGCGATCTCGTGGAGGTCACCCACCACGCCCAAGTCGGCGATCTGGAAGAAAGGCTCGTCCTGGTCCTGGTTGACAACGACGATGGTCTCCGAGGTCTGCATGCCGGAGGTGTGCTGAATAGCACCGGAAATGCCGAGGCCAATGTAGAGCTTCGGGGAGACGGTTGCACCGGTTTGACCGATCTGGAAAGCGGGGTCGTAGAAACCCTCGTCCACGGCGTCGCGGGTAGCGCCGACGGCGGCCCCGAGGGCGTCGGCAAGCGGCTCCACCACGTCAGCGAACTTATCGCCCACGCCGCGGCCACCGGCCACGACGACCTTGGCGGAGGTCAGCTCCGGACGGGCGGTCTTCTCAGCCGGGGTGAAGGAGGTGACGGTGACATCCTTCGCTGTAGCGGCAGGCAGCTCGAAGGGCGCGGGTGCTGCGGTAACCGGCTGCGGCTCGGCAACCACGGAGCCTGGGCGCAGGGTGTAGACCACAGAACCGGTGGCTGTGGAGGAAGTCTCGTAGGAACCACCGAAGATGGTGTGGTGGGCGGTTCCGTCGGCATTAATGCCGTCGACGTTGACCAAGGCGCCCGAGCCCAGGCGGGCGGCCAGGCGGCCGGCGATCTCGTTGTTGGTCGGGGTGGAGGCCAGCACGATGGGCGCCGGGTTATTGGCGGCCAAGGCGTGGAGGGCGTCAACCTCCGGGGTGACGATGCGCTGCTCATAGTCGGCGGCGGTGGCCTGGACCACCTGGGCGGCACCGAAGTTGCCCAACTCGGTATCGAAGGAGGCGGCGGTGGCGGCATCCTTGGCAACAACGACGGCGGAGACGGTGCCGAGCGCGCGGGCGGCGGTGATGAGCTCGCCGGTAACGGGGCTGAGCTGGTCTGCTTCGTGCTCAACTAGGACATAAACGTGAGACATATCTTTTCTCCTTTAACCCTCGATGAGATTCTTGGCGGCCAGGAACTCCACGACCTTGGCGGCAGCCACGGCCGGATCTGGGTCGGTGATGACCTCACCGGCAGTACGGGCCGGGCGCTGCGCGGAGGCAGTCACCGTGGTGGTGGACGGCACACCGTCGATGCCGAGGTCCGCCACGGCGAGGGTGGTGACCTCGGCCTTCTTGGCTGCCATCAGGCCCTTGAAGTTGGGGAAACGCGGCTTATCGGCCTTGTCGGTAAAGGACAGGATGGCCGGAAGGTTGGCGCTAAGCTCCCAGTGGCCGTGGACATCCTCGCGGGTACCGGTAGCGGTGGCACCGGCCAAGGAGGCGGCCTTGAGCTCCGTGAGCGCGGGCAGCTGGCGGTACTCAGCCAGAAGGCCAGCAACAAGCCCGGTGGAGGCATCCGAGGAGTTGTTGCCCAGGGTGATGACCTGGACCTCGCCGAGCTTTTCTGCCACCTTGTTGATGGCGGCGTTGAGAACCCAGGCGGTAGCCAGGGCGTCGGCGCCGGCGAGGGCGTCGTCGACAACGTGCACGGCGTGGTCCGCGCCCATGGCCAGGGCCTTGCGCAGAGCCTCATCGGCAGCGGCCGGGCCCATGGTAAGCGCCACGACCTCATAGCCGGCGTCGGCGTTATCGTCGCGCAGGCGCAGGGCCTGTTCGACGGAGTACTCATTGACCTCATCGATGACGTTATCCACCGAGGTGCGGTCCAACGTGTGGTCCGCCTCCAGGGTCTTCGTTGACCACGTATCCGGTACGTGCTTGACCAGAGCCACAATGACTGGCATGTGGGCACTTCCCCTTCCGTAAATTTTGAAACTATTAGGGTGCGTAATTACCTTCGGTCGATACTACTCGCGGTCCACACAACACCGCGACTCCCTTCGTCCCAATGCGCGTGACCACGAGAGTCTTGGCGGTCGACCCCTTCAACTTGAGCTTCTTGCGCAGCTGGTCCGGGTTCACGTCTTGCCCGCGTACCAGGATTTCCAGCGAGCCGACGTCGTGGGCCGCCATGGCCGCTTTTAGCTTCTTCATGGGGACCATCTCGATGAATTCAAATCCGGACGTGCCGTGAGGCAGGCGGTCACCGGTGAGGTAAGCAATGCGCGGGTCCAGTTGGTGCAGGCCTTCCCGCGCGGCGTAGTGGCGCACCAGCCCGGCGCGCACGATGGCGCCGTCGGGGTCGATGAGGAAGCGGCCGATGGGGCCGGCCTCAGGTAGCTCGTGCTCTGCGACGTCGTCGATGACGTCCGTGTGGATTCCATCTGGCGTGGTACTGAGGACCACTGCCCTTTTCCCTGTTCCCAGGCCTGGGGTGTACAGGCAGGTTTCCTTCACCCCTCCGTCAAGGCTGACTACGCAGGCTAGGCCTTCCCATTCGGAGTGGTCGATGCCGGGTGCGCATTTGATGGCCATCTCGCTGTGGGTGGCCAGCAGATCTGCTGGCGGGGGCAGAAGTTGGTCCAGGCGGGTAATGCGGTTACCGCCTCGGCGCCGGGCGGGGTCGGCGATGCAGACTTCGGCGGTGGTCGTGGTGGTCAGAGCATCAGCGCGAAAGACTGGGTGCTCAATGTTGTGCTGCGCCATGGCTACGCGCGAGGCGTCCAGGTCGCTGCCCACATACGTACCCGGGCGGTAGGCCTGGCCTTCGGTGCCGATGGAGCAGGTGAGGTCGTGCACCAGGTCCACGGTGCGCTCACGAAGGAACTGCGCGCGGTAGGCCGCCACTGCGGGTGGAGTGGCTTGTTGGGCGGAGTCGTGGTCCATGAGCCACTGCCCCGGCAGCTTGCCGGAGCTGCGGGCTTGGATGAGTTCGGCCACCGCACGCCCGTAGTCACCGAACTGTGCCTGCAGCTTGGCGACGTCCCGCAGGTGCGCCTTCTTGGTCCCCTCCAGGTCTGCTGCGGCGGCGTCGATAGCGGTGGCGTGCGCGCGCAGGAAGGAGACTTCGTCCAGGGTGTAGCTCATGGTGGTTTCTTCAAGCCGGTTTAAATGCGGTCGACGGGGAACGTGGTGAAGTATTCGCGGTAGCGCTCATCATCGCGCGGGTCACCGATGATGGGGCGCAGGTCGGAGAAGGAGGCATCATCTAAAACCTCTTTAACGCTGGAATAGGACGTGAGGCGCTTGAGCTGTGCCCACGTCGGGATGGCTAGGCGGACCAGCCCGGCGCGCCAGCCGTCGAGGACCAATTGCGGGTCGAACCAGCCGGCGTCATCGGCTTCGCCCGTATCCCCATCGGGTTCTTGGCCCTCGGGCAGTACGCCGATGAAGAAGAAGGTGTCGAACCAGTGGTTGTTATCTTCGCCGGCCCAGCGGGACCAAGGCAGCAGCATGTCGGCGTCGACACGCATGCCGTTGTGCTCAAGGAACTCGGTGAAGGAAATCTCGTGGGTTTCTAGCAGCTCGCGCTCGCGGTGGTAACGAGAGGCGTCGGAGACCAAGCCGTCCTCGCGGATGGCTAACAGCGTGCCGGCCTCCTCGAAAAGCTCCCGGGCGGCGGCGAAGACAAGGGCGTGTGCCTTGTACTTGGTTACGCCCATGCGGCGTGCCATGGACACCACTGAGCGGCCTGCCCACAGTTCGCCAGAGTCCCAGGTTCGGGGCGGGAAGTCACGCGGGTCTACCCCGCCGCCGGGAAAGACGACGTGGCCGGGGTAGTTGCGCATGGTGCGCACGCGTTCTTGGATCCACACGCGCAGCCCCTCGGCCGTATCGCGCAACAAGAGGACAGTAGCGGCCAGACGTGCCCCGTTAAAGCCCGTTGTTTCGCCAGGGTCGATGGCGTCAAGGCTGTCGTGGATGGACTGACTCATGCAACTTTCCGTGTCTGCAGGCTGGGGGCAGAATTCGAGAGGTATACGTCGAGGGTGTGTACTGAGGTTTTGTACTGAGAGATATGTACTAGGGGTTAGCGGACTCGTCGGGCGAAGTACCTCTCCCCGATGCGATCCACCTGGATAGGTTGGTGGAAGGCCTTGGAAAGGTTTTCCGACGTCAGGACAGAGTTAATGAGTCCTTTGGCCACGACCTTACCCTCATCCAGGAGCATCGCATGGGTAAATCCGTAAGGGATTTCCTCCACGTGGTGGGTAATCATGACAATCGCCGGGGCATCCGCATCGAGTGCTAGGTCCCCCAAGTAGCCCACGAGGTCCTCACGGCCGCCCAAGTCCATGCCCGCGGAGGGCTCATCCAGGATGAGCAACTCAGGGTTCGACATGAGCGCACGAGCGAGGATGACGCGCTTCTTCTCACCTTCGGAGAGCGTGCCCCAGGTCCGCTCTGCGAGGTGCGCGGCGCCGACTTGTTCCAAGATCTCGTCGGCACGGGAAAAGTCCATGTCTTGGTAGTCCTCACGCCAGCGGCCGAGGACCGCATAGCCAGCAGACACAACGAGATCATCCACGCGCTCGTTGTCCGGGATGCGGTGCTGGACGGCAGCGGAAGAGATGCCAATGGCGGCGCGCAGATCGCGCATATCCGTTTTGCCCAGGCGCTCGCCCATGAGGAAAGCCACGCCAGCGGACGGGAATTCTTCGGCGGCGGCCATGCGCACCAGGGAGGTCTTGCCCGCGCCGTTGGGGCCGATGATGACCCAACGCTCATCGAGCTCCACCTGCCAGTCGACGGGCCCGACCAGCGTGCGCCCGCCGCGTCGTAGCTCGACGCCGCGGAAGTCAATCAACCAATCCTCGTCGGTTTCCATCAGTTCAGGGTCTTGCTGGCTCAATTGCTCTGGAGTGTTCACAGGCACCATTGTGGCCGATATCTTCCTTCCCCGGTGAAACTGACACAGCTGCATTATTCTATGGGCATGACTCAACGCCTTGGTATCGACGATGTCCGCCCCTCCCTCTCCGGTAATGCCGCCTCGAAGGCCGTAGTCGGAGAGGTTGTTCCTGTCACCGCGCTGGTGTGGCGTGAGGGCCACGATGCCGTCGCCGCGACGCTGTCGGTGTGGAACACCGAATCTCCGTCCACCTCCGCCGTGACCATGACGGTGGACCCGGAAGACCAGGACCGAGTCCACGGGGTGTTTACTCCGGCGACTCCCGGGCGTTGGTTCTTCCGCATCGATGCCTGGTCGGATCCGATGTCCACGTGGCGCAACGCGGTGGTCAAGAAGATGGAGGCGGGGCAATCGGCGCGGGAGCTCAGCAACGATCTGTTGCACGGCGCCGAGCTCTTCGAGGAGGCGGCCATCCAGTGCCCGAGCGATAAGGCGGAGCTGCTCTTTAAGGCGTCGAAGGAGCTCAAGGATGACACAGTGGACGTCGACAAGCGCGTGCGTACCGCGCTCTCCGAGGAGGTCGCCGAGATCCTCCACCACCACCCGCTGCGCCACCTGCTGGTCGAAGGAGACATCCACGAGGTCCTGGTAGAGCGCCGCGATGCCCTCTACAACTCCTGGTACGAGCTCTTCCCGCGCTCGACCGGCGGGTGGGATGACGAGGGCAACCCCGTGCACGGCACGTTTAAGACCACAGCGCAGGCACTGGAGCGCGTGGCTGCCATGGGGTTCGACACCGTCTACTTCCCTCCCATCCACCCCATTGGCGAAGTGCACCGCAAGGGCCGCAACAACTCGGTGGTGGCTGAGCCTGGTGATGTGGGCTCGCCCTGGGCTATTCAGGACCACTCCACCACGCACCCGAAGCTGGGCACGATGGAGGACTTTAAGGAGCTGGTCAAGAAGGCCGCCGACTTGGGCCTGGAGGTAGCGCTGGACCTAGCGCTGCAGGCCTCCCCAGACCACCCATGGGCCAAGACCAACCCGGAATTTTTCACGGTGTTGGCCGATGGCACTATCGCCTACGCGGAGAACCCGCCGAAGAAGTACCAGGACATCTATCCGCTCAATTTCGATAACGACCCAGACGCCATTTACGCGGAGATCTACCGCATCGTCATGATTTGGGTGGAGGCTGG
>NZ_KV819530.1:24839-69426 GCF_001815175.1 Corynebacterium sp. HMSC034H07 | reverse complement strand
GTCACCACATTCCGCGTGGATAACCCGCACACCAAGCCGACCAACTTTTGGAACTGGCTGATCTCCAAGGTGCACATCACCCACCCGGAGGTCATCTTCCTCTCCGAGGCCTTTACCCGCGCCCCGCGTCTGTTCGGTCTGGCCAAGGCAGGATTTACGCAGTCCTATACCTACTTCACGTGGCAGACCTCCAAGCACGAGCTCACCGAATTCGCGCAGATGCACGTGGAGCAAGCCGATATCTGCCGGCCCAACCTCTTTGTCAATACCCCGGATATCCTCCACGAGTCCCTGCAGACCGGCGGGCGCGCCATGTTCGCCATCCGCGCCACCCTGGCGGCCACGCTCTCCCCGCTGTGGGGCGTGTACTCCGGCTTCGAGCTCTACGAGCACCAAGCAGTCAAGCCGGGCAGCGAGGAATACCTCGATTCGGAGAAGTACGAGCTGCGCCCGCGTGACTTCCAGGCCGCAGTCAAGTCTGGTGACTCCCTGGAATCCTATATCCGCCTGCTCAACCTCATCCGCCGCGAGAACCCGGCCCTCCAGCAACTGCGCACGCTGCGCTTCCACAACACCGATAACGAGGCCATCATTGCCTACTCCAAGGCTGATCCCACCACCGGCAACGTGGTGCTCGTGGTGGTCAACCTGGATCCGCGCAATGCACAGGAGGCCACAGTCTTCCTGGATCTTGCCGCCGTGGGCCGCCACCCGGGCGATCACTTCACGGTGCAGGACACCATCAGTGGAGCTGCCTACGAGTGGTCCGACCGTAACTTCGTGCGCCTGGAACCGCTGCGTGACGTCGCCCACATCTTCATCCTCCCGCCGGCCCACCATGACCTGCAGGAACGCATAGCGTGGCGCCGGGTGAACGACTACCGCGCCTAAGCTTTAAAGCCGCTGAAACCCCGCGCTGAACCCGTACCCCCTTCATAGGTAGCGCGGGGTTTCTTTTAGGCCCCGCGAGCGGGCGTTGTTCGGTAATTTGGTCTGTATGAACATCCCGGCCTCAGACCTCGAACGCCTCAACCACTGCCGCCACCACGCGCCCCATGATTTCTATGGGTGGCACGACGGAACCGTCCGCACTCGCCGCCCCGGTGCCGAAGCCGTCGAGCTCGTCACCGCCACCGAAACCCTCGCCATGCGCGCGGTTGGGGATGATATCTGGGAGGCCTCGCTCGCCGAAGAAGCAGACTACCGCCTGCGCATCACCTACCCGGGCCAGCCCGCCGTCGAGGTAGCGGACGGCTACCACTTCCTGCCTACCCTGGGCACCCTGGATCAGCACCTCATTGGCGAAGGCCGCCACGAGCGCCTCTGGGAGGTCTTGGGCGCCAACCTCAAGAGCTACACCACCGACTTGGGTGAGGTCGAAGGAACGGCGTTTGCCGTGTGGGCACCCAACGCGGAAGGCGTGGCCGTGGTCGGTGACTTCTGCGGTTGGAACCCTACCCAGTACCCCATGCGTTGCCTCGGCTCCACGGGCATTTGGGAGGTTTTCATCCCGGGTGTAGGCGAGGGCGAGCGCTATAAGTTCGCGGTCCATGGCAAGAACTCCCCGCGCATTGACAAGGCCGACCCCCTGGCCAAGCGCACCATCGCCCCGCCGGAGACCGCCTCCGTGGTGGCCCGCTCCAGCTTCGAGTGGAGCGACGAGGAGTGGATGAGCAAGCGCAACGGCGACCTCGACGTCCCGATGAGCGTCTACGAACTTCACGTCGGTTCCTGGAAGGTGGGTGCTAACTACAACACCTTGCGCGAAGAGCTCATCCCCTACCTGTTGGAGCATGGCTTTACCCACGTGGAACTGCTACCTGTAGCCGAGCACCCCTTCGGTGGATCCTGGGGCTACCAGGTCTCCGGCTACTACGCTCCCTCCGCGCGCTGGGGCACCCCGGACGAGCTACGCGCGCTCATCAACGACCTGCACAAGGCAGGCATCGGCGTCTTCGTTGACTGGGTTCCCGCGCACTTCCCCAAGGATGAGTGGGCGCTGGGCCGCTTCGAT
Source organism: Corynebacterium sp. HMSC034H07 (assembly GCF_001815175.1). Classification (NCBI taxonomy): domain Bacteria; kingdom Bacillati; phylum Actinomycetota; class Actinomycetes; order Mycobacteriales; family Corynebacteriaceae; genus Corynebacterium; species Corynebacterium sp. HMSC034H07. Next base: position 67,412 of record NZ_KV819530.1, on the reverse strand, counting down.
GGGCAGGCACTCTACGAGCACCCGGATCCGCGCCGCGGCGAACAGGCTGACTGGGGCACGTACGTCTTCGATTTCGGCCGCAACGAGGTGCGCAATTTCCTCGTGGCTAACGCCCTGTACTGGGCTGAGGAGTTCCACGTGGATGGCCTGCGAGTCGACGCCGTTGCTTCCATGCTCTACCTGGACTACTCCCGCGAGGAATGGCTGCCCAATATCTACGGCGGGCGCGAGAACCTTGAGGCCGTCCAATTCCTCCAGGAAACCAACGCCACCCTGAACCGCACCCACCCGGGCGTGCTGACCATCGCGGAAGAGTCCACCTCCTGGCCGGGCGTGACCGCACCGACCCACGAGGGCGGACTGGGCTTTAGCCTGAAGTGGAACATGGGCTGGATGAACGACACCCTGGAGTACTTCAAACACGAACCGATTCACCGCCGCTACCACCACGGCGAGCTCACCTTCTCCATGGTCTACGCCTACTCGGAGCGCTACGTGCTCCCCTTTAGCCACGACGAGGTGGTGCACGGCAAGGGCTCCTTGTGGGAGCGCATGCCGGGCGATGACTGGAATAAGGCCGCGGGCCTGCGTGCGCTATACGGCTACATGTTCTCCCACCCGGGCAAGCAACTGATGTTCATGGGCCAGGAGTTTGGCCAGACCACCGAATGGGCAGAGGGCCACTCTGTGGACTGGTCCAACTTGGAGGGCTGGGGCAACGAGTGGCACCACGGCATTAAGCGCCTGGTGCGCGACCTCAACGCGGTGTACAAGCAACAGCCGGCCCTGTGGACACAAGACTTCACGCAGGATGGCTTCCAGTGGGTCAAGGCTGATGACTCGAATAACAACATGCTGGGCTACGTCCGCTACGGCAAGGACGGCTCCGCCTTGTTGGCGGTGTGCAACTTCTCCGGCAGCTCGGTGCCCCACTATGACCTCTGGGTGCCGCGCGATGGCGAGTGGGAGCTGGTCATCAACACAGACGACGCCGTCTACCAGGGCGCTGGCAACGACCTTGCCCACCACGTGCGCTCCGAAGGCAACCACGTACAGCTGCACCTGCCGGCCAACTCGGTGCAGTGGTATGCCTTCCGTGGCTAGTTTCTCAAAATACAACTGCCCGAGTTGCCAAAGATCACCGCTGGGATCGAATTCCAGCCCCTAGTTTTGGCAACTCAGGCAGTTTCAGTTTTCAGTCCTGCGCGTGACCATCAAGGAAAGCTCTTACGCGAGCATCAATGTCATCGCGCAGCGCATCCATACGCGCTTCTCCCTCTAGGCCACGCACGGACGGGTCCTCAATCTCCCAACGCTCAGCCACTCCGTCATAGTCGGCATCACCGACGATGACGACGTGATCCACCGAAGACGCGAGGCCGGCATCAAGCAGCGTCGGCGTACCTTCCATGTCCGCTCCGACCTTTGCAAGGGAAGCCTGCGCCTCAGCGTTCACCCCCTGCTCACGGTGCTGTTCAGTGGTCTTTACGCCTGCAGAGTGAACTTCCCAATCGGGCGCATGCTTCCTAGCTAAGGCAGCCGCCATCTGAGACTTGCCCCGGTTGGTATTGCAAAGAAAAAGTACGGAGGTCATGCCTCCGCACTTTAGTCATATTGCGGTGTGTCTGTAGGACCAGATCCCTAGTTCTTCTTCACCGCGTAGTACACCGGCAGGGACTTCCAGTTGAATGTCACGTCCTGGACGTTCTCCGACCACCCGCCGACCACGTTCGGGTAGAACAGCGGGATGGAGGGAAGGTCACGCAGCAGCAGCTCCTGTGCCTGGTTGTAGAGCTTCGCGGCTTCCTCCTCGTTCGCGGCGCCGTTGGCCTTCACAATCAGTTCATCGAATTCCGGGTTGGAGTACTTCGAGTCATTCGAAGCTACGCCCGTGGTGAAGTTTGGCCCAAGGAAGTTACCCATCGAGGGATAGTCGGCGAACCACGCCGTGCGGTAGGCGCCGTCCATACGCTCGGTGCGGTAGGCATCGCGGAAGGACTTGAAGTCCGGGTAAGGGTTGCCCACGGCCTGGATTCCCAGCGCGTTGCTGATGCTGTTAGCCACCGCATCAGCCCAGTCCTTGTTGTCACCATCGGTGTTATAGTTGATCGGGAACGTGCCTTCAAAAGCACCGTACTTCTTGTCGGCCTCCGCCCACAGCTTCTTGGCTTCCTCCGGGTTATAGTCCAGGTTCTCCGAACCCGGCAGGCTGTCGTTGTACCCGTTCAGCACCGGTGAGGTGAACTCCCGGGCCGGGGTGCGGGTGCCATGGAAGATGGTCTCCGCGATCTCCTCACGGTTGATGGCCATCGAGATTGCCTTGCGTCGCAGCGTGCCCTCTTCCCCACTGAAATGAGGCGTTTCTACGTGGATGGACATCTCCAGGTAGGTGGCAGCCGGCTTGGTCTCCTCGCGGCCGGCCAGGTCCTGCTCATAGCTGCCGAAAGCGGATGAAGGAATGGCTTCGAGCACATCGAGGTTATTCGCCAGCAGGTCCATGTACGCAGCACTAGAGTCGGCGTAGAAGGCGAATTCGATGCCGTCGTTCTGCGCTGCGCGGTCGCCCTTATACTCCGGGTTCGGCTCGATGATCAGGTTCTGGTTGTGGTTCCATTCCTTGATCTTGTACGGACCGTTGGACACCGGGGTCTCGCCGAAAGCCTGTGGGTCCTCCAGTGCGGCCGCAGGCACCGGGAAGTACGCGTTGTAACCTAAGCGGCTCGGAAAGTCGCTTTCCGGTTGGGTGAGCTCGATGGTGAAGGTGCGCTCATCGATGACCTTGAGGCCCTCCATTTCTTTGACGCCTTCACCGTAGCCCTTAATGGAGGAGAAGAAGCTCTCATTGAGCTGTTCGTTGGCTACAGCGTAGTTCCACGTATCGACGAAAGTAGCCGCAGTTACGGCAGAACCATCGGAGAACTTCAGGTCCGGCTTGAGCGTGACCTTGTAAGTCTTGTCCCCTTCCTTGTCAATGGACTCGGCCATCTCGTTGTGCACGTTGCCGTCAGCGTCGTAGTACACCAATCCGGAAAACAGCATGTCGACGATGCGTCCGCCACCGTTCTCATTCGTCATCGCGGGGATAAGCCCCTGCTGCGGCTCGGTGCCCAGAACGCGAACATAGTTGGCACCGCCGGCACTATCGGAGCCGTCGCTTCCGCAGGCGGCAAGGGTAAAAGCAAGAGAGGCGGCGCCGACGACGCCGAGGAGCTTGCGCATGAGAGTCCTCCTGAAAGAGTTAAACAACAAGTGTGCGTGATAACACTAGAAGGAATTTAGCATGCTTCAACTCACATAATAGATTTAACGCAAAAGACCCTCAGGAGAGGACTCAACGGAGTCATCCTGAGGGTTCAACCCGCGACAGTCCTGGAAGGTCACTCTCGGCCCCAGCACAAGCCGGGCACTATTACTACGCCGTCTTTAGTACAGCGCGCTTGCCAGCTTCGTGCGCGCAGCAAGCACGCGAGGGTCGCCGGAGTCGAAGAGCCCAAAGAGCTCCAAGAGGCGAGTCTTGAGCTGCTCCTTGTCATCCCCGGCGGTGCGCTTCATGGCGTCGATGAGGCGCTCGAAGGCGCGGTCAGGGGCACCGGCGACAACCTCCGCGTCGGCGGCATCGAGCTGCTTGGACACATCCTCCGGGGCGGCATCCGCAGCGGCGACGGGATCCTCGCTGCGATTAGCTGGGTCCAAACGCTTGAGCAACAGCGTGGTATCGCGGGCCTGCTTGATTTCCACGTTGTCTGGCTCGGCGGCCAAGATCTCCTCGTAGGTGGCGATGGCGGAATCGAAATCGCCGCGGTTGAGTGCGTCTTCCGCAAGGCTCAGGCGCGGATCAGCAACTTCCTCTGCGGGGTTCTCCCCTGCTTCGCCCTGTTCGGGTAGGCCCTTGAGCTGGGGGCCGAGCTTGTCGACGATCGCCGCAACCCACTGCTCGAGGTTCTCACGCGGCTGTCCACCCTCGAAGTTGGTGACGGGCTGGCCGGCGGCAATGGCAACGGTGGTCGGCAGATTCTGCACGCCGAAGACCTGCGCTACCTGGGGCACGACATCGGCGTTGATGTAGCCCACGATGAACTTCAGCCCACCGGTGGCCGCCATCTCCTCGAAGTCCTTCTTGAGCTGCTCGGAGGCAGGCGAGCGCGGCGAGCCGATCAAGGCAATAACCGGCACCTCCGCGGAGCGGCGTACCAAGTCATTCTCAAAGTTCTGCTCGGTGACCTCGAAGAAGGGCGCGATCCCTTCGCTGGAGCCGCCGGAGCTAGCGGCTCCGGCGCTTGCAGCCTGTGTCTGGGCTTGCGCCCGTGCCTCCGCCTGCTGCTTGATAGCACCCAGGTCGAGGGCTCCTCCTACGTACGGTCCGGTCACTTATTCTCCTCCAGGTAACGGTTAACGGAATCTACTTTTTGGGTGATTTGCCCGGTCACGCCTTCGCGGATATCGGCCTTAATCACCAGGCTCGTGCGCGGCGACACGGCGCGTACGGCATCGGTGGCCTCCTTAATGACCGCGAAAACCTCGTCCCATTCACCCTCGATGATGGTGAACATGGAATTGGTCTCATTGGGCAAGCCCGAAGCACGGACAACACGCACTGCTTCGGCCACGGCCTCGGACATTTCAGCGCTTTCATCGCCCACGACAGTGGGCGCTACGGAAAAGGCAACAATCATGCCCGCCATCCTACCGCCGGTCCCAGCAGTGCCGGTGCCAGTGTCGACGGTCCTCACCGCGCCCACCGGTATCCCGTGGCCAGGCCACGATGTGCGCCACCCCGGGAGGGATGTTTTGGTTGCATCCTGGACAGACGTAATACTTCTGGGCGGCAGCGCTGCCGACGTGCCGCATGATGAAGGGCTCGCCATTGGTCCAGCTCGGCCCTGCCACCGTCTGCGAGCCCAGGAAGGCGCTGCCATCGCGCGGCAGCGAGCGCGGCTCCTCGCGGATTCTGCGGTTGCGGCGTGGCACTAGAACAACCGCAGCTCGTTGGATTCGATGCCGCGCAGCTCCTGATAGTCCAGGACCACGCAGCGAATGCCGCGGTCCTCCGCCAGTGTCCTGGCTTGGGGCTTGATTTCCTGCGCGGCGAAGACACCATGCACGGGTGCTAGCAAATCATCGCGGTTAAGCAGTTCGAGGTAGCGCGTGAGCTGCTCGACGCCATCGATGCCCCCGCGGCGTTTGACCTCCACGGCGACGAACTCGTTCTCAGCGTTCTTCGCCATAATGTCCACCGGGCCAATAGCCGTGGGGTACTCGCGGCGCACCAGAGAGTACTTCTCCCCCAACGTTTCGATGTGCTCGGCCAGCAGCTCTTGCAGGTGGGCCTCCACACCGTCCTTGACCAAGCCCGGATCTTCACCTAGCTCCATGTCGATATCCTGGTGGATCGCAGCAATGGTGATGCGCAGCTGCTCACCCTTGGGGTTCTCCACCAGCCACAGCTTTTCCCCGGTGTCTTCGCCATCGATATCCTCAATCGCTGACTCCTCAAAGGTGCACGGCGGCGTCATCCAGTTCAAGGGCTTGTAGGCGCGATCATCCGCGTGGATGGACACCGAACCATCGGCCTTAATGAGGATGAGCCGATCCGCCATCGGAAGGTGGGCGTCGAGGCGGCCGACGTAGTCTACGGAGCATTGGGCGATGACAAGACGCATGTCCTCTACCCTATCGTTGAGCGCTACTTCTTAGGTAAACGGGTAGCCCGTTGGCGCATCTGGTGATAGTCCAGCTTTTCTTGGCGCTTCGACGGAGCCGACTCCACCCACGCGTTCAGGGCCATAATGCCCTGCGCATCGGAGGCAATCTCGTAGTCCCGCCCATCGATGCGAATCTGGATAATTTGGTGATCCGAGGGCATAAAAGAAGCCTCGTCATCGTCCATCGGGCGAGTCTTACCCAATTCGATGTCGAGGCGATTAAAACGCTTGTTGGCGCGCGGCATGACGGAGCGAAGCTTAAAGTAATTCATATACTCGCCGTCATAGCGCACGAGACCATGACGCCAAGAATGAGAGTCCTTCGACGGTAGTTGGCGCAAAAGGATGCTCGTGCCGCGGGAGCGCACGGTGAAAAAGCGCACCGCCGCCAGGATGAGGAAAACCAGAAGGACCAGTGCACACAGACCTAAAAGAATTGTTAGCCCCTGAAGCACCTGAGAATTCATGGGTTGATTGTACCGCCGTTGGAGTAGACAACGCTAGTCATTGCTCAGAGTTACTCGTCTTGGGGGCGGAGAAGACGAAGGAACCCCACCCCCTCTTAGCGAGGTTGTGGGGTTCCTAAGTGAAAGTGGGAAGGGCGGTCATTGCTGCCCGTCGGTTCCCTCTCCGCTCATCCGTTAGCTGTTGAAGCGGCGTACGGCGCGCAGTGCAGCTTCGCCGCGAGACCTTGTCAACTCACGCTCAGACTTCAGGTCTTCCTGTGCCTGGGCTTCATCGACCTCGCGGGCCCAGATGGCCCAATCGGCGAGGACGGTGATCTTGTTCTCGGACACGGAGAGGAAGCCACCCTGGACAGCGGCGACGCGACGGTCGCCGTCGACTGGGTGGATGGTCACAACACCATTGTCGATCAACTGACCGACCATGGGCTCATGACCAGGAAGCACGCCGATCTCACCCTCGGTGGTCTCAGCCGTCACCATGGTGGCCTTGCCGGTCCACAGCAGGCGCTCGACGGAAACCAATTCGGCGGTGATGTCAGCCATGTGCCTCTCCCTACTTCTTCTCAGTCAGCTTCTTGTACGCAGCCTCGACGTCGTCCAAGCCACCCAGGCCGTTGAAGGCCTGCTCCGGGTAGTGGTCGAATTCGCCGTTGCAGATGCGCTCGAAAGCATCGATGGTATCGGCCAGCGGCACGTAGGAGCCCGGCAGGCCGGTGAACTTCTCTGCGACGAAGAAGTTCTGGCCCAGGAAGCGCTCGATACGGCGAGCACGCTGAACGGTAATCTTGTCTTCCTCAGACAGCTCATCCATACCAAGGATGGCGATGATGTCCTGAAGCTCCTTGTTCTTCTGCAGAATACCGATGACGCGCTGTGCAACCTCGTAGTGGCGCTCGCCCACGATGGACGGCTCCAGAATACGAGAGGTAGAGGTCAGCGGGTTCACTGCCGGGTAAATACCCTTCGAAGCAATACCACGGTCCAACTCGGTGGTGGCATCGAGGTGGGCGAAGGTGGTCGCCGGAGCCGGGTCGGTGTAGTCATCGGCCGGCACGTAGACGGCCTGCAGGGAGGTAATGGACTTACCCTTGGTGGAGGTAATACGCTCCTGCAGCACACCCATCTCATCAGCCAGAGTCGGCTGGTAACCCACGGCGGAAGGCATGCGGCCCAGCAGGGTCGACACCTCAGAACCGGCCTGGGTGAAACGGAAGATGTTGTCGATGAACAGCAGCACGTCCTGGTTCTGCACATCGCGGAAGTACTCCGCCATGGTCAGGCCGGACAGAGCCACGCGCATACGGACTCCTGGCGGCTCATCCATCTGGCCGAAGACAAGTGCGGTGTCCTGGAGAACGCCCATCTCTTCCATCTCGAGGAAGAGGTCGGTGCCCTCACGGGTGCGCTCGCCGACGCCGGCGAAGACGGAGGTACCGGAGAACTCGCGTGCGATACGAGTAATCATCTCCTGGATAAGAACGGTCTTACCCACACCTGCACCACCGAACAGGCCGATCTTGCCGCCCTTCACGTACGGGGTCAGCAGGTCGATGACCTTAATACCGGTCTCCAGAATCTCGGTCTTACCCTCGAGCTGGTCGAAAGCCGGCGGCTCGCGGTGGATGCCCCACTGCTCGCCATCGCGGCCCAGACCCGGCTGGTCAAGGCAGTCACCGAGGGCGTTGAAGACGTGGCCCTTGACCACATCGCCCACCGGGACGGAAATCGGCTTGCCGGTGTCGGTCACGGCGGCACCGCGGACGAGGCCGTCGGTCGGAGCCATGGACACGGCACGGACGAGGTTGTCACCGAGGTGCTGAGCGACCTCAAGGGTGACGGTCTTTGCAACAGCCTCGAGGGTCACCTCGACGGTCAGTGCGTTGTACAGTGCCGGCAGCCCGCCACGCGGAAACTCCACGTCGACGACCGGACCGATGACACGCACCACACGGCCGGCGGTAGCCGACGACTGTGTGTTCTGCTCTTGCAGAGCTGTAGTCATAATCTAGTCACTTTCTGCGCTTTCGGCGAGCGCCCCAGCGCCACCGACGATCTCTGTGATTTCTTGGGTAATCTGCGCCTGACGGGCCTGGTTGGCCACGCGCGAGAGGTCCTTGACCAGCTCGGTAGCGTTGTCGGTTGCAGACTTCATTGCGGTACGGCGTGCGGCGGACTCGGAGGCCGAGGACTCCAAGAACATCGCAAATAGGAGGCGAGACACGTACTGCGGAAGCAGCGCTTCCATCAGGGTGTCCGCATCCGGCTCGAAGTCGTAATCAGGGGTGATCTGATTGTTCGGCTCGGCGTCGGAAAGCGCGGACTCACCCAGGTTGTAGTCCTCTTCCTCGATAACCGGTACCACCGGCAGCAGCTGCTGCACACGCGCGGTCTGGGTCAGCATGGACTCGAACTCGGTGTACACGACGTGTACCTGGTCGAAACCGCGAACGGTCTCGCCCTCCACGTTAATGCCCTCGCGGGTCTTGGCCTGGCCGTTCGAACCGGCGACGAAGCCGTCGATAATGTGGCGGCGCACATCGTGCGTCTTTTCCCAGGTCGGATCCTGCGAGAATCCAGTCCAGCTGCCTGCGACCTCGTCCTCACGGAACTTGTAGAAGCCAACGCCCTTGTTGCCGGTCACGTAGCGGACGGTCTCGAAACCCTCGCTCTTGAGCAGGGCTTCCAGCTCGGCCGCCTTCTTGAAGATGTTGTTGTTGTAGCCACCGCACATACCGCGGTCCGAAGAGACCACGAGAATAGCGGCAACCTTCGCATCTTCGCGTTCCCGGAGCATCGGGTGATCCAAGGACGTGTGCGCCGCCAGCTTGTTAAGCACGTTGGACAGTTCACGTGCATAAGGCTGCGCCGCTTCTACCCTGGCCTGAGCCTTGGTAATGCGCGAGGTAGCAATGAGCTCCTGTGCCTTGGTGATCTTCTTGGTGGAATTGACGGACCGGATACGGTCACGCAGTTCACGAAGATTAGCCATGGTGTTCGCTCCTCCCTTCTTTTTCTAGACGGTTAATTCTTAGAGCGTGCGAAACTCTATTTGGCCGTCTTGCGGGAGACGTTGAGCTCGGTCTTATTCACATCATCCGCGGCGAGCGGGTCAACCGGCGCCTCGGTACCAAGGTTGTTGCCCTCGGTCGTGCGGAAGGACGGAGTGAAGTCCTTTGCTGCTGCAACAAGTGCATCCTTGGACTCGTCGGTCAGAGCGGTACCGCCCTGGATCTGCTCGAACACCTGCGGGGTTGCAGAGTTGAGGTGGTCGTGCAGCTCCTTCTCGAAGCGGCGTACGTCCTCGACGGGAACGACGTCGAAGATGCCCTGGTCTGCGAGGAAGATGGACACCATCTGGTACTCGACAGGCTGCGGGGAGGACTCGGACTGCTTGAGCAGCTCGACGAGGCGCTCACCGCGCTCCAGCTGAGCCTTGGAAGCCGGATCCAGGTCGGATGCGAAGGCCGCGAAGGCCTGCAGGTCACGGTAGGCAGCCAGCTCGAGACGGAGGTTACCGGCAACCTTCTTCATACCCTTGGTCTGTGCGGCACCACCAACACGGGAGACGGACACACCGACGTTAATTGCCGGACGGACGCCCTGGTTGAACAGGTCGGACTCCAGGAAGACCTGGCCGTCGGTAATAGAAATAACGTTGGTCGGAATGAAGGCGGAGACGTCGTTCGCCTTGGTCTCAATGATCGGCAGTGCGGTCATGGAACCTGCACCCATGTCGTCAGAGAGCTTTGCAGCACGCTCCAGCAGACGGGAGTGGAGGTAGAAGACGTCGCCCGGGTAAGCCTCGCGGCCCGGCGGACGGCGCAGCAGAAGGGAAATCGCACGGTAGGCCTCAGCCTGCTTGGTCAGATCATCGTAAATGATCAGGACGTGGTTGCCCTGGTACATCCAGTGCTGACCCAGAGCTGCACCGGAGAACGGTGCCAGCCACTTGAAGCCGGCGGCGTCGGATGCCGGAGCAGCCACGATGGTGGTGTACTCCAGAGCGCCGTGCTGCTCCAGGGTGTGGCGCACACCAGCAATGGTGGAGCCCTTCTGGCCGATGGCGACGTAGATGCAGCGGACCTGCTTGTTCTTGTCGCCAGACTCCCAGTTAGCCTTCTGGTTCAGGATGGTGTCGATACAAACGGCGGTCTTACCCGTCTTACGGTCACCAATGATCAACTGACGCTGACCGCGACCAATCGGGGTCATCGCGTCAATAGCCTTGATGCCGGTCTGCATCGGCTCTTCCACCGGCTGACGCTGCAGCACGGACGGTGCCTGCAGCTCGAGGACGCGGTCCTCTTCAGCGGTGATCGGGCCCATGCCGTCAATCGGCTGGCCCAGGGGGTTGATAACGCGGCCGAGGAATTCCTCGCCCACAGGGATGGAGAGAACCTCGCCGGTCCTCTTGACCTCGTCGCCTTCTTTAAGCGACTCGAAGTTGCCCAAGACCACGACACCGATGGAGTTGGTGTCAAGGTTCTGTGCGACGCCAATTACGCCGCCGGGGAACTCGAGCAGCTCATTCGCCATGACGGACGGCAGGCCCGAAACCTGCGCAATACCGTCAGCTGCCGAAATGACCACGCCGACCTCCTCACGGGAGGCCTCCGCGGAGTAGCTCGAGGTGTAGTTCGCAATCGCGCTACGGATCTCGTCGGAGGAGATCGTCAGCTCCGCCATGTTCTTCCTGCTCTCGGTAGTATCTTCCAGCAATTACTTAATCGTTTCTGTCGTTTCGGCTTATGCCATCTGCGCGCGAAGGCGAGCAATCTTGCCTGCCGTCGAACCATCGATGACTTCGTCGCCGACGCGGATGGTCATACCACCGAGGAGGCTGGTGTCAACCTCAGAGTGGATGGACATCGCACGACCATAAATTTTGCCCAGCTTTTCAGCGAGTGCTGCCCGCTGGCTATCGTTCAGCTCACCCGCCGAGGTCACGCGCGCGATGGTACGGCCCTGCAGCTTGGCTGCAGTGTCCGCCAATCCGGCGAGATCATCAATCGGGTTCTGCTCCGGGCGGCCAATGGCCTGCAGCGCAAGCGCTTCAGTAACCATCGTGACCTTGCCGTAGAGCACGCTTGCCAGCAGCCCAACCTTGCGGTCGGACGTCGCAGTACGGTCTGAAAGCAGCTGGGTCAGTTCGCCTTCGCGGTCAAGCACGCGCGACAGGGAGAAGAGTTCGTCTTCCACCTGGCCCAGCTTGCCCTCAAACTCAGCGCCGCGCAGCAGTGCGCGACGGCCAAGGATGATAAGGCCGCGGGCGATACCACGCGGGGTCGACCACTGTGCGGCGGCTGCCTCCTGGAGCACCTGCAGTGCTACCGGGGAAACCTTGCCGCCGAAAAGGGTCTGGACCAGGGACTTGCGCTCCTCAGAGGTGGAGGCGTCGTCGGTCAGCGCGACGCGCAGCTCGCGGTCGCCGTCGAGAACGCGGACCACCTCAAAGAGGTCCTGGCCTGCCTGGGTAGCAGTCGCCACCGAGCGGTCACCGGAGAGGAACTCATCCAGCTTGGACTCAACGGTAGCGAGTGCTTCGCGGCTAGCTGCCTTCATCGTTGCCTACTTTCCGGCCGGTGCCACAGTGTCGAGCTCGGACAGGAAGTTATCAATGGTGGAGGACTGCTTGGTGGCGTCCGAAAGTTCGCCGCCGAGCAGCTTCTCTGCCAGGTTGATGGAGTTCTGTCCGATGTCGGAACGCAGCTCAGACACGACCTGTGCGCGGGAAGCTTCAAGCTGCTTCTCGCCAGCGGTCAGAATGCGACGAGACTCTTCTTCTGCAGCTTCCTTAGCCTCTGCCTCGATCAGCTTGCCGCGCTCGCGCGCCTGCTCACGAATCTCCGCAGCCTCTGCTCGCGCGTCAGCGAGCTGAGCATTGTACTTTTCCAGAGCGGCCTTTGCTTCGGCCTGCTGAGCCTCCGCACGCTTAAGGCCACCTTCGATCCGGTCTTCACGCTCCTGCAGCATCTTGTTGTATGCCGGAAGAACGAGCTTCCAGAACACAATCAGGATGATGGTGAACGGAATGATCGACCAGACCAAGTCGTACATCTTGGGCAGAAGGATAGAGTTGCCCGACTCGAGGGGCAGGGTTTCACTTCCTTCTGCTGCAAGGTAGTAAATGACGTTGTTCATGGGGCTCCGTTCTTAAAGTTCGATTTACTTTGTGTAAAGCGCTCTTTAGAACAGGAAGCCTGCAACGAGGCCAATCAGGGCGAGGGCCTCAACGAAGGCGATACCCAGGAACATGGTGGTACGCAGCTGGCCAGCCATCTCCGGCTGACGTGCCATGCCCTCGACGGTCTTGCCGACGAGGATACCGATGCCCAGACCCGGGCCGATGGTTGCGATGCCGTAGCCGATGGCGCCGAGGCCCTTGAGGGTGGACTCGTCAGCAGCCTGAGCAAGAATGATTTCGTTCATGATGAAAGTCGTTCCCTTTCAAAGTTTTCCCACGGATTCTTCCGCGGGGGATGTGGTGGTTTTGGGGTATTTAGTTAACCGCGAGGTTCGCGTTGTTGTTAGTGCGAATCTGCATGCAGCGACAGTTCGATGTATACCGCCGTCAGCAGGGCGAAAATGTATGCCTGCAGGAAGATGACGATAATTTCGTACAGCGTGAACAGAACCGCTGCGACCAGAGTGAGGCCACTCAGTGCAGTCCAACCGTTGAACTGGAAGAAGAAGAAGTTCGTTGCCGAGTACAACAGGACCAAAATGAGGTGGCCAGCCAGGAAGTTCGCCATCAGACGAAGAGCCAGCGTGACTGGGCGCATGACAAACGTAGAGAAAGCCTCAATCGGTACGACAAGCACGTGCAGCAACGGCGGCAGGTTAGGAATAACCACCGAGGACTTGATGAACTTGCCGAAGCCAAAGCGCTTGGCGCCGGCGTAAATCATGGCGATGTACGCGACGACAGCCAGCACGATTGGCATACCAATACGAGCGTTCGGAGAGATGTTTAGAGCTGGAACAATAGTTGCTACGTTCCAGAACAAAACACCGAAGAAGATCGTGGCCAGGATCGGAAGGAATCGACGTCCTTCCTTGCGGCCCAAGATGTCTTCTGCGATGTGAATTCGTACGAAGTCAATCGCATGCTCCGCTACGTTTTGCAATCCTTTAGGAACCAGCTTCGGGTTCCTGAAGGCGACAACAAAAAGGAGCACCAGGATGGCCGCCATGAACAGACGAACCAGCATGATGCGATCCAAAGCGAACCAACCGTTGGCGAAATCGGCGAAAAGAAGATCGACGACTTCACCATCATCGGTTACGTGCCCCGGGAAAAATTCTGGATCCAGTTCGGGTGCGTGAAACTCACCCTTCATGGCCAATGTCGTAACGCTCAGCGTTCTCTCCCGTGTTCGGGCCACACAGCTTGTCGAAGGCTATGTGGTGCGATGGACGTCTCAAGCTCTTTGCCCTGTCTACGGACTCCGTCGCACATCAGCGTAAACAGGGCAAGGATAAACCGTACTTTTTCGGGATAGCATGACGCTAACCCGCGGTAACCCGAAGAGAATGCTATCAGTTCGCCCTCAAGTTTTCGCACGTGGGGGCCCCGTTGCGGCCCTAAAGGCACAGCCTAGTGCCAGTGGGCTCTATAAAACGCCCACATTCTGCCGAAACCCTGCCAAGTGTATTTGGTCACACACCCGTGTTTTCCCACCTTGACGGGGGTAACGGGCGCTGTCGCCGCGGCCACTTAACTACACAAAAAGCCACCCTCCCGGGGTCACCGGAAGCAGTGGCTCACTCTAAAAGGTCGAGGTTGGCTAAGACACGTAGGTCACGTTGGATGTAATCACACCCCAGACCTCAGTGCCGAGCGTCACCGCCAGCGCCAGCAGCACGGTGACGAACAGCGCCATCGTGTCGTAGAACTCAAGATCCTTAATCAGCAACAGCACCATAATCAGGATGACCACCTTGAGCAGCCAGCCGCCGAGCACCACCGCCATCGTGGTCGACGGCGTGGTGCGCGCAGTAAGAAGAACTGAGGCCGCGGTAAAGAGCACGAAGCCGCCACCAATGGCCGCGCCAACGAGGACACCCCAGATTCCGGGCAACCCACGGACACCGCCCCAGATAGCCAGGGACGCGATGGTCACGACGACAAGGCCGATGGCCCCAAGGCGGAGCGCACGCTTGAGGGGACGCCGATGATCGTCGTACGGCGAAAGCTCTTCGGAGGTCGTTGAATCAGTCACAGCCCCATACCCTACCTCAGGAGGGATCCGTTTCCAGCACCACGCTGGTGGGACGCGGCTGGCGCCCAAGCTTGCCCTGGCGCAGCGGAATCAGGGTCACGCCAAAGGCCACAACGAGCGCGACAAGCGCTAGTACGACGGCCACGGGCGCGGGGACGATGGAAAAAGAGACCGCCCCGAAGGCCACCGCAGAGACCCACAGGTACAGCACCAACACGGTGCGGCGGTGGGTGTGCCCCAGCGAGAGCAGCCGGTGGTGGATGTGGGCCTTGTCCGCGGCAAAGGGCGAACGCCCCTGAGATACGCGGCGAATAACAGCCCAGACAAGGTCGAGGACTGGAATAAAGACCGCAGCAACAACAACGATAACGGGTGACATCAGCGCCACGATGTCCACGGTTCCATAGAGCGACATGTTGATCTTGCCCGACGCGGAGGTGGATGCAGCCGCCAGCAGCAAGCCAATGAGCATCGCTCCGCTGTCCCCCATGAAGATGCGAGAGGGCTCGAAGTTATGCGGGAGGAACCCGGCGCACACGCCCACCAGCGCCGCCGCGATAATCGCCGGCGGATAGGCGGAGACCGCCCCACCCTGGTCGTGCAGCACGGTCAGCGAGAAAACCAGGATGGCACCACCTGCAATCATGCCCAGCCCGGCAGCCAGCCCATCGAGCCCGTCCACGAAGTTGATGGCGTTGATGAGCAGGACCGTAAAGAACGTAGTCAAGAGTGTTCCCTGGACCTGGTCGAGGATGACCGTGGTTCCATCACCAAAGGGCAAGAAGAGAAGAGTCCACGTCAGACCGAGACCGCTCATGATGGCCGCCGCCACCAATTGCCCGATCAGCTTGACCAGAGCACTCAGTTCCAGCAGGTCATCCACCACGCCGACGATGACAATGGCCGCGGCTGACCACAGCACAGCGTTCATCTCCGGCGTGACCGGCATAAACCCGCGAGTCAAGGCTGGAAGCTGGCCCGCGAGATAGACAGCAGCCGCAAACCCCGTAAACATGGCAACGCCACCCAACTGCGGGGTGGGTTGCGAGTGACTATCACGCAGACGAATCTCCGCCACCTGGCCGCTGCGCACCAAGACGCTGCGCACCAGTCCGGTGGTGATGTAGGTAAACGCCGCCGCGACGAAAATGATCAACGCCAGTTCGCGCAGCGGCACTCCGGTTCCAGCCACTGATGTCTCCTTAAGAGGATTGGCTACCCGGCCGGGTGCGCAAGGACTTTGCAGACACTCCGATGACCTCGCCAATCTGCTCGGCGCTCAGCGCGCCTTCGCGCAAGAGGTAGGGGCGCGGACCGGACAAGTCGATGATGGTAGACGGCTTGCCCACCTCGGCTTCTCCCCCATCCAGGTAGACCGTGACGGCCTTGCCCAGCTGCTGCTTGGCGGCAATCGCGGTGGTCGGCGGGGTTTGTCCGGAAATGTTCGCGGAGGAGACCGCCATGGGGCCGACCTCGCGGAGGAGTTCAATGGCAATGGGGTGCAACGGCATGCGCAGCATCACCGTGCCGCGGGTATCTCCCAAGTTCCAAGGCAGCGAAGGCGCTTGCGGCACCACGATGGACAGCCCACCCGGCCAGAAGGCCTCGATGAGGGTCTGCGCGGTGTCATCCAACGAAGCGACAAGCCCCTTGACGGTGTCCCAGGAGCCGACGAGCACCGGCACCGGCATGTCCGGGCCGCGGTGCTTGGTGGCCAAAAGGCTGGCCACGGCATCGTTATCGAAAGCATCGCAGCCCAGCCCGTAGAGCGTGTCGGTGGGCATCACGACGAGTCGGCCTGACTTGGCTGCTTTGACGGCAAGTGCCATGCCTTCCTCGCGCTCAGCAGCGTCCGCACAGTTATAAATCTGTCCCTGCATTGGTCTCTCCTTTAATCCCGTTCCTATCGGCTTGTCGACCAATCTTCGACCAATCTACTGTACTCCCCGCTTCGCTGTGACAAATCGTGCGGTGCCAGTGAGGTCCTTGAGCACCTCGATATCGCTGAAGCCGCCGTGCGCGCGCAGGGCTTCCTGCACTTGTTGGGAGGTCTCGTCGTCGTGCTCAATGCCCACCCGCCCGCCGGGGCGCAGCAGCGCGGCGATGGTCGGGATCATCGCGGTGATGGTCTCCATGCCGTCTGCTCCCCCAAACACCGCATCGTGCGGATCCTGGTAGACCTCTGGGTCCAGGTCCGGGGTCTCCGGAACGTAGGGTGGGTTGGTGAGCACGAGGTCAACGGTGTCGTGCAGCTCCGACAAGAGCTGGGCGTCGGTGACGTCGCCCTGCACCACGTTCACAGAACCCGCCCGGCCGCGCGCAGCGGTTGCGGCATTGCGCCGGGTGTAGGCCAGGGCGGCGTCGGCAAGCTCCACTGCCCACACCTGGGCCTGCGGCACATAGTGGGCGACGTACAGCGCCAGCGCCCCGGATCCGGCGCACAGATCCACGACGCGGGGAGATTGCGGGTCAAGTTTCGTCATCTTCCCCGAGTTAAATCTCTGAAGAGATTTAACTCCCCAGTCGGCGAGCACCTCCGTCTCCGGGCGCGGGATGAACACGCCGGGGCCCACCTCGAGTTCGAGGGCGCCGAACCACGCCACGCCCAGGATGTGCTGGAGGGGCTCGCGCGCTTCACGACGCCCCACCAACGCCCCATATGCCACGTCAAAGCCGGGCATCGGAGCCTCGTTAAGCGGGATGTCCATGTGGCCGCAGTGGATGAGGTGGGCAGCCAGCAGGCGCGCGTCCCACTCGGATGAAGGTACCCCGGCAGCGCGAAGGCGCTCCGTGGCATCACGAAGCGCCTCCCGATAGGTGTGAAAAGTCACCGAATTAAACCGTGCCTTTTCTCTTCTAGTCCTCAGCCTCAAGGCGCTCTGCGCGTTCTTGGGCTTGCAGGGCGTCGATGAGGTCCTGCATGTCACCGTTGAGCACGGAATCCAGGTTATTGGCCTTGTATCCGATGCGGTGGTCGGTGATGCGGTTCTCCGGCCAGTTATAGGTACGGATACGCTCGGAGCGATCCATGGTGCGCACCTGGGAAGCGCGCTGCTCGCCGGCCTCAGCCTCGCGGGCCTCACGCTCCATCTGGTCCAGGCGTGCCTGCAGCACCTGCAGGGCGCGCGCCTTGTTCTGGATCTGGGAGCGTTCCTTCTGACAGGTCACCACCAGGCCGGTCGGCAGGTGGGTAATACGCACCGCGGAGTCAGTGGTATTCACGCCCTGGCCGCCCTTACCGGAGGAACGGTACACGTCGACGCGGATGTCCTTATCATCGATGTTTACGGCTTCGACTTCTTCCGGTTCCGGGTAGACCAGCACACCAGCTGCGGAGGTCTGGATTCGGCCCTGGGACTCGGTCACCGGCACGCGCTGCACGCGGTGGACGCCGCCCTCGAACTTGAACACGCTCCACGCGCCATCGCGCGAGGGGGTCTTGGACTTGAAGGAGATGGACATGTCCTTCACACCACCGAGGTCGGACTCGTTGAGGCCTAGGACCTCCCACTGGAAGCCGACCTTATCGGCGTAGCGCTCGTACATGCGGGCCAGGTCGCCGGCGAAGAGTGCTGCCTCTTCGCCACCGGCACCGGCCTTGATCTCCATGATGATGTCCTCGGAGTCATGCTCATCGCGCGGTGCCAGTAGGTCCGCGAGCTTTTCCTCCAGCTGGACGACGAGTGGCTCAAGGCGGTCGACCTCGGGCTGGAACTCGTGGTCCTCGTAGGCCATCTCTTTGGCATCGGCCAGGTCTTGGCGAGCCTGGACCAACTCGTCGTTCACAGCGACGATGGGTCGCAGTTCGGCGTAGCGCTTGGACAGCTTGCGGAATTGGGACTGATCACCGGCTACCTCCGGGTCAGCCATCTGCATTTCGATGCCTTGGAACTCGGAGACAATGTCATCGACGAGGGAAACCTGGTTAGACATTACTTGTAGTCCTCCTCATCCGTGTCAGCCGCCATGGGCGCGGACGAGGCCACCTGCATGAGGAACTCGCCGTTGGAGCGGGTTTTCTTGAGCTGCTTAATCAGCAGGTCAATAGCGGCGAAGGAGTCCAGGCCGGAGAGGATGCGGCGCAGCTTGGTCATGATGCGTGCTTCCTCCGGAACCAGCAGGAGCTCGTCCTTGCGGGTGCCGGACGGGTTGACATCCACGGCCGGGAAAATGCGGCGCTCGGAGATGGCGCGGTCCAGCTTGAGCTCGGCGTTGCCGGTGCCCTTGAACTCCTCGAAGATGACGGTGTCACCGGTGGAGCCGGTTTCCACCATCGCGGTAGCGATGATGGTCAGCGAGCCGCCGTTCTCGATGTTGCGGGCAGCACCCAGGAAGCGCTTCGGCGGGTACAGGGCGTTGGAGTCCACACCACCGGACAGGATGCGGCCGGATGCCGGGGAGGAGTTGTTGTAAGCACGGCCGAGGCGGGTGATGGAGTCGAGCAGGACGACGACGTCCTTGCCCTGCTCCACCAAGCGCTTGGCGCGCTCGATGGCCAGCTCCGCCACCGAGGTGTGCTCTGACGGCGGGCGGTCAAAGGTGGAGGCGATGACCTCACCGTTGACACTGCGCTGCATGTCGGTGACCTCTTCGGGGCGCTCGTCCACGAGGACGACCATGAGGTAGCACTCCGGGTTGTTCGTGGCGATGGCGTTGGCGATATTTTGCAGGATCGTCGTCTTACCGGCCTTCGGCGGGGAAACGATGAGCGCGCGCTGGCCCTTACCAATCGGCATGATGAGGTCGATGACGCGGGTGGTGAGGATCTTCGGGTCCGTCTCTAGGCGCAGGCGCTGGTTCGGGTACAGCGGGGTGAGCTTGGCGAAGTCCGGGCGCTCCTTCGCGGTCGACGGATCCAGGCCGTTGACGGTGTCGACCTCCACGAGCTGGTTGTACTTGCGGCGGTTGCGGCCGTTGCCGTGGGTGTGGGTCGGGCCCGAGACCTTGACCTTGCCGGTCAGGGCGTCGCCGGAACGCAGGCCCAGGCGGCGCACGAGGTTGTTGTTGACAAAGACATCGGAGCTGGCCGCGCGGTAGCCGGTAGTGCGCAGGAAGGCCACGTTGTTGTCGACGACCTCGAGGATGCCGCCCACTACCTGCACTTCATCGCCCTCGCGGATCTGCAGGTCATTGCCACCGTTGCCGCCGCCATCGCGGTCACGCCCGCGGCGGTTGCGACGGTTACGGCGATTGCGGCGGCCACCGCCGCCGTTGTTGTCATCATCGTTGCGGTGGTTATCGCGGCGGTTGTTGTTGCCGCCCCCGTTATTGCCACCGCCGTTGTTGCCACCGCCGTTGTTGCCACCGTTGCCGTGGTCCCCGTTATCGGAGTTGTCGGAGTTGTTGCCGCCACGGGACTGGTTACCCTCCGACTTGGACTGCTTGTCCTCGGCGCCGTTGCCATTTCCGTTGCCGTTGTTATTGCCCTTGGCTTCTTCGCGGGCCTCGCGCTCCTGGCGGCGCGCGCGGTTACGGCGGGCGCGGCGGGCCTGGGAGCGGGACTCGTAGCGTTGCTCGTCGTGGCCGTCCTTCTGCTCGGACTCCTGAGCGCCGTCCTCGCCCTTGTGGGTGTTCTCAGGCTCCTGCTTCTCGGAGGCCTGGTCAGCAGCGCCGGCAGGGCGGGAAGCCTTGCGGGTCGCGCGGCGCGGCTGCGCGTCCTTCTTCGACTCCTTCTGTGCGGAGTCCTCTGCGGCGGGTGCGTCCTTAGCCTCGCCCTGGGCAGCGGCCTTCGCGCCGCGCGCCGGCACCTGGCCGGTGGTCAGGGCAGTAATGAGATCCCCCTTGCGCAGTCCGGAGACGCCGCGAAGTCCGCGCTCCGCAGCTAGCTTGCGCAATTCCGGCAGCTTCAGGGAGGCGAGATCCTGTGCTGCGGTCTTGTCCGTATCGCTCACGGATATCCTTTCGTCGCTTCACCAACGCGCGCCGTCTTGTCTGCCGCACCTGCACTGTGCGTGGTGCTGTTCCAAGCGGGCGTTGGAAGCCAGTGTGTAATTGGGATGGTCCTCCGCCACCAGCGAGTTCACGCAACCGCGATCCCCGTGGGGCGGTGGTTGTCTTGGCTCTCCCCCCTCTCCGGCCCGGCGGTACGGAACGTGAAGGACTCCTTGTTGAACTCCTGAAAGCACTCAAGGAATCGGCCGCGGGTCAAGCGCGGGGAGATATTTTAAGAAGGCGACTGCGAGCGTATCTCTCCCCTCTCACCGTCGCGCGCACCGTTGGACTGCCATGAGAGTGTCACCGCAGGTGTGTGCGCCGTGGAGGGAGCTCGGAGATGCGGGGAAAGCGTTCCCCACCAGTCGCGGATAACTATACCGCATCCTTCCCCCGCGCTCACACTGACACGGCTAAAGTAGTGCGCATGCTCTCCACAATGCAGGATATCCCGCTGTCCCTGACCCGCATCCTGGAGTACGGTTCCTCCGTCCACGGCCAAACCCAGGTCATCACCTGGCACAGCGCCAATCCCGGCAACGAACGCGAGGAAACCACTTTCGCTGATGTCGGCGCCCGCGCCGCCGCCTTCGCCCACGCCCTGCATGACACGCTCGGCATCACCGGTGACGAGCGCGTGGGCTCACTGATGTGGAACTGCGCCGAGCACCTCGAAGTGCTTTTTGGCACCGCCTGTAAGGGAGCGGTGTTCACGCCGCTCAACAAGCAGCTGATGAATGACCAAATCCGGCACATCATCAACCACGCTGAGGTCCGCGTCATCGTCGCGGACTGTCGCCTCGCCGAGCAACTGGCCCAGGTTCTGGAAGGCGTGGACTGCGTGCGTGCGGTGGTATTCACGGGCGTCGGCAAGCCCAGCACCGCTCTGCCGGGCAACGTTGAAATCTACAGCTACGAGCAACTGCTGGATGGGCGCTCCACCGTCTATGACTGGCCGGTTTTGGATGAGCACACCGCCGCCGCACTGTGTTACTCCACCGGCACCACTGGTGCACCAAAGGGCGTGCTCTACTCCCACCGCGCTCTGTACTTGGAAGGAATGCAGCTGCGCTCCTCCGATTCCCTGTGTGTGACCCACGGCGAGACATTCCTGTGCTGCATCCCCATCTATCACGTGCTGAGCTGGGGTGTTCCCTTTGCTGCGTGGATGACGGGCACGCCGCTGGTGCTTCCCGACGCCGACGTCTCCCCCGCCACCCTGGCCAAAATCATCGCCGCCACCTCCCCGCGCGTGGCGCACGGTGTGCCCACCATTTGGATTCAGCTCTTCGTGCACTACCTCAAGAATCCACCGGAGCGCATGACGCTGACGGAGATCTTCGCTGGCGGCTCGCCTGTGCCACCGCAGCTCATCAAAAGCTGGGAAGAGCGCTACGGCGTGGACGTGGTCCACGTGTGGGGCATGGCGGAAACCACCACGGTGGGCACGGTGGCCCGCCCACCCTCAGGCGCCTCGGGCGAGGCTCGCTGGGCCTACCGCATCTCCCAAGGGCGCTTCCCTGCCTCCCTGGAATACCGCGTGGTCAATGACGGCCACGTGGTCAACACCACGGACCGCAATGCCGGCGAGATTCAGGTCCGCGGCAACTTGGTCACCGGTTCTTACTACCACTCGCCCGCTTCGGAGGACGGCGGTGCTGCCCACGAGTTCCGTGGCAAGGATGTCGAGGACGCGGACTCCAAGTTCACGGCCGACGGCTGGCTGCGCACCGGCGACGTCGGCTTCGTCACCGAGGATGGCTTCCTCACCGTGGAGGATCGCGCCCGCGATGTCATCCGCTCCGGCGGTGAGTGGATCTACTCCGTCCAATTGGAGAACCTCATCATGGCCAACCCGGTGGTGCTGGAATGCGCCGTCATTGGCTACCCCGACAAACAGTGGGTGGAGCGCCCGCTGGCTGTCACCGTGCTCGCCGCGGACATCAGCCCCACGATTGAGACCGCCGAGCGCCTGCGCAACGGGATGCGCTCTGAGCTTCCCTCCTGGATGCTGCCGGAGTACTGGACCTTCGTGAAATCCATCGATAAGACTTCGGTGGGCAAATTCGACAAGAAGGACCTGCGCGCCCACCTGGCGGAGGGCGAGTACAACATCATCCGGCTGAAGGGCCCGGGCGAGGCGCAGCGCCTCGATGCCGGAGAGGATGACGGGGAGGACTAGCCCCACCCCTCCTACTCATACGGCAGGCTTCGATCTAGACTTGCCAGCAGTGTCCGCCCAACGATCCCAACCTTCGCCACACACCTCCGCCCCGCTGACGCTGCCATTGCCGCGCGTACGGGGCGCGGGGACTCCGCCCACGGACCTGCCGGCGCCAGGGCCCGACGGCCGCCGCGCGCTCGTGGATCGCTACGGCCGCCAAGCCCGCGACCTGCGTGTCTCCCTGACGGATCGCTGCAATCTGCGCTGCACCTACTGCATGCCCGCCGAAGGTTATGAGTGGCTGCCCACCGAACACACGCTCAGCGATGAAGAAACCATCCGTCTCATCCGCCTCGCGGTAGACAAGCTCGGCATCCAGCAGGTGCGCTTCACCGGCGGGGAGCCGCTCCTGCGCGGCTCCTTAGAGAAAATCATCGCCGCGACCAAAGCTCTGCGGACCGACGAAGGTACGGCACCCACTACTGCTCTCACCACCAACGGGCTGGGCCTAGATAAGCGCCTGCCGGGGCTGCAGCGCGCCGGGCTCGACCGCGTCAACATCTCCTTAGACACCCTCGATCCGGAGCTCTATGCCCGGCTCACCCGGCGCGACCGCCTGGCAGATGTGCTCACATCCATCGATGCCGCGCTGGCCGCCGACATGGACCCAGTCAAGATCAACGCCGTCATCATGCCGGGTGTCAACGAGTCTGCGATCCTTCCCCTGGCTCGCTTTTGCCTCGAACGCGGCGCGCAACTGCGATTCATTGAGCAGATGCCGCTGGGCCCACGGGAGGAGTGGACGCGTTCCCAGATGGTCACCGCGGAGGATATCTTGGGGCGCTTGGCCGAAGACTTCGAGCTCGCCCCGGCTAAGAAACCCCGCGGCTCCGCGCCGGCTGCACTGTGGTCCGCGGTCTCGCGCGATGGCTCCCTCCCCATAGGACACATCGGGGTGATCGCCTCCGTAACTCGGCCCTTCTGCGGGGACTGCGACCGCACGCGCCTGACCGCAGACGGCGCGGTGCGCAATTGCCTCTTCGGCAACTCGGAAACCTCCCTGCGCGACCTCATGCGCGCTGGCGCCAGCGATGAAGAGCTCGCCACCGCGTGGGCGGGTGAAATGTGGAGGAAATTACCGGGCCACGGGGTGGATGATGAAGGTTTCCTCCAGCCGGATCGCCCGATGTCCGCCATCGGTGGCTAGATTGGGTGCAATGACGAGTACCGGGACTGACTTAAGCATCGAGGAATACTTCGACCGCCTCCACGCGCTGGTCCGCGCCTTGCCTTCGGAACGCGCTGCCTTATCGCAGGGTCGCGTCCTGGCTGAGCCCCTCGTCGCCCGCCTTCCCCTCCCGCCGCAGGATAATTCGGCCATGGATGGCTTCCTCATTCCTCAGCCTTCCTCACCAGACAGTCTCACCGTTCCCTTCACTTTGCCTGTCGTGGGTGATGTGCCTGCCGGCGCGCCTGCCCGGGCCCCGCAGCCCGGCACTGCGCTGCGCATCATGACCGGTGGTGCAGTACCCGCAGGCTTTGATGGTCTGGTCATCCCCGTTGAGGACACCGATATTCCCCCAGGACCCGGGCCGCTGCCTGAGACCGTCACGGTGTACCGCCTACCCGGGCGCAACCACATCCGGCGGCGCGGCTCCCACATCGACGCCGGGCACCAACTAGCCGGGGCCGCCACGCTGGTCGACGCCTCCCTCATCGCCGCGGCTCTCTCCGCCGGCGTCGACACCGCCGTGGTTCACCGCATCCCGCGAGTGAGCATTATCGCCACGGGCGAGGAGCTGCGCAACGGCCAGCTCCCGGATTCCAATGGTCCGATGCTCGACGCACTCCTTAGCACTACCGGCCCCGTTGACATCGCCCGCACGGTATGTGGCGATTCACCCGTTGAGCTGCGCCGCCGCTTCGACGCGGCTGCCGCAGAATCCGATCTCATCGTCACCACAGGCGGGGTATCCGCAGGAGCCTTTGACGTGGTTCGCGCGGTCATTGAGGATGCCGTGGACGACAATTCCTACTGGTTCGGGCACGTCAACCAACGCCCCGGCGCGCCGCAAGGCCACGCGCTGTGGAACGGCGTTCCCGTGGTGTGTTCGCCGGGCAACCCGGTGGCGGCGTTCGTCTCCGCACACCTTTACCTCACCCCGCTTCTGCGTTCCTTGCGCGGCCTTCCCCGCCCCACCGGAGTTTTAGACCGGCCGCATCTGACGGCTGTCGCCCGGGCCGACTTCCCGCATCCGCACCGCCCGCTGATTCAGCCGTGCTCAATTGCTCTGGAGGGAAGCATTACCGCCTCTCCGCCGCCTGGTCCACGCATGCGCAGCCACCACGTTGCAGCACTGCCGGGCACGCAAGGTTTCGCGCTGCTGACGAGCCCCGTCACCGCAGGGGAGCAACTTACCGTCTACCCCTACTAGCTTCAGGGTCTCCCCTTCTACAGCCCCCACCCCTCCGTTGCTGCCAAAGATCGCGCCTCAGAAACGCGGATCGGCCCACTCTTCGTCAGCTAGGCTAGGTCCACCGGAGGAAAGGACCCGCTGCTGCCATGAAGTTCACTCACCTTAATGAGGCCGGCTCCGCCTACATGGTGGACGTCACCGAAAAACAGCCCACCGTGCGCACCGCCACCGCCCAAGGCGAGGTGGCGTGTTCACCAGAGGTCCTCACCGCACTGCGGGAGGGAGCCGTGCCGAAGGGCGACGTGCTTGCGGTTGCTCGAGTGGCCGGTATTGCGGCGGCGAAGAAGGTCCCGGATCTCTTGCCTCTGGCCCACACCATTGGTGTGCACGGGTGCGCGGTCGACATCGAGCTGCGCGAAGATCACGTTTTTATCGAGGCCACCGTGCGCACCGCCGACCGCACCGGCGTAGAAATGGAGGCGCTGACCGCTGTGAACGTCGCCGCCCTAGCGCTCATCGACATGGTGAAAGGCGTTGACCGCTCCGCTTATATCCGACGCTGCGGCATCACCGCAAAATCCGGCGGTCGCTCGGGTGATTGGTCCCGCGAACTGCCCGGCGCGGAAGGATAGAGAACAATGCCAGGTGTCATTGTTGTGGCAGGCGGACGCGGAACGCGCATGGGAGGCGTGGACAAAGCAAGTATCACTCTCGCCGGTGAGCGCCTTATCGACCGTCTCCTGCGCCAGTTGCCTTATGATGCGCCGGTGGCGGTTGTCTCACCCTATCCCCTAGGGATGCCCCAAGTATGTGAAAGGCCTCTTTTCGGCGGGCCAGCCGCGGGAATCGCCGCGGGCCACGCCGCGCTGGTTGGTGCCGCAGAGTCCACGACCGCCATCTTGGCCGTCGATGCCCCGGATTCCCCGCGTATGCTGCCTGTACTCGAACAGGCCTTAGAAAGCTCCGGCGCTGATGCCGCGGTGGCCACCTTCGATGGGCGCCTTCAACCGCTGTGTGCACTGTGGCGCACCGAGGCCATTACCCGCGCTCTGCACGAGCTCGGCAATCCCCGCAATAAGTCAGTCATGCGCTTACTGAGACTCGCGAAGAACATCACAGAGGTCGAAGGCACCGCCGCAGTACGCGATATAGATACCTTGGACGAACTCCGCGAGCGGCGAGCTACTCAACGATGATCTGCCCGTGCTGGCCCTTCTCCGCATTCGTCATGAGGTGGTTGACAAAGGAGTAGGTCCCCGGCTCGTTGAAGGTCATCTCCACGAATCCGCCCTGGGCGGGCAAGAGGTCGAGCGCTTGGGAACCGGAATCCTTCGCGCCCTTAAGCAGATAGGCTCCTTCCTTGTACACGGTGTCGAATTGCTCGCCCACGACGTGGAAGCTCAGAGGCAAATCCGGGCCGAGATTAAGCAGCCAGATACGCACGGTATCGCCCACCTTGGCGCGCAGCGGTGCTAAGCCCTCGTCGTATTGGTTGGGATAGTAATTGAAGGCCGTAAGGTCATAGTCGCCGTCGCTGACTCGCTGCGCGTTTGCGCCCTCAGCTTCCTTGCCTGCGGAGGCCAAAAAGACCTCGCTCGCCGTCATAACGTACTCCGCATCGACGTCTGTCAATGCATCCTTCCCGTGCGGATCGATGACGACCGCTCCCGCCATGCCGTTGGCAATGTGCAGACTCATCGGCATGGTCGAGCAATGATACATCCAGATACCCGCCCTGTGGGCCTCGAATTCATAGGTCAGCGATTCGCCCGGCTGGATGGTCTTCATGTTCTCATCCGGGTTGACCTCACCGGCGTGAAAATCCACCGAGTGTCCCATCGAGCCTTCATTCTTGATGGTGATGCGGAACGTATCCCCTACCTTGCCGCGAAGGGTTGGGCCGGGTGCCTGCCCGTTGAAGAGCCACCGGGTTTGGCGGACTCCTGGGGCGACTTCCATCTCCTCCTCAGTCATCACCCACGTTTCCTCATGAAGGTCACCTTTAGCAGGGGCAAGGGAAGCATCAAAAGCCTCAAATCCTTCGCGGGCTGCCATGCGCTCGGCAACCGAGGGCACCGTCGCGGGTGCGGCGGCAGAGCCCGTGCTTTCCGACGCCCCCGCATGATCATGCCCACTCGAAGCGGAGTCATCGACGTTGACCATGAACGTCATGCCCTGCATCTTGTGGCCGGCGATCGTGCAATATCCTTCGATGGACTCCTCGATGACCCCGGCATCCAGCTGCACGGTCTCGCCCGGTTCTACCCGTCCGGTCTCCTCGCGTCCGATCTTCAGGTCATGTACCTGGTCGCCGGTGTTGGTGAAGTTCACTACGAGGTGACTGCCCGCGGCCACGTCAATGGAGGACGGGACAAAGGCCATGCCGTCCACGGAGACATCAACAGTCACGGCGTCGGCGGATGCCACCGTAGCTGGGTCCTGCTTGCCTGTGGCCGAGTTGAACACCGCCAGCCCAATGACGGCGAGAAGCGCCACGATGATAATGAGCCAGGATGCCCATTGCTTCTCAGAATGCTCCTGTTTAACGGGCACGCTTGACATGAACTTCTCCTTGAGGTGACGAGACGGCCCACACCAGGGCCACAATATTGGCGATGAGGCCTAGCCCCATCATGATAAGCCCGGCGAAGGACACGCCAGCAATGCCAAGGAGGCTGAGCACGCCGCCGAGATTGATGAGTGCCACGCGCAGGAACCCTGCGAGGTGCCCACGTGCGGGACGTGCCGCCCCGGCCAGGATGGGCAGCATGTGGTGGAGCACCCCGGTCACGAGCTGCAGTAGGCCGGCACCGAGAAATGCCGGCATGAGCAGCAAGGTAACCGCACGCGGGTAGGCCCCTGCGACGGTAGCGGCGGCATCACCGGCGCAGAGCGCCACCATCCACACCAGGCCTGCCATCGCGGACACGCTTGCCGTCGTCTTTTCGCCGCCAAGAGCGCTGGCAAGCACGGGCTGGATGATGAGCACGGCAGCAAGCACGGTGAGCAGCTGCGCCATACCGGCGGCGCGGGTGAGCCCGGAGGCGTCGGCAAGCATGGCCGCCGCTAGGCCCACGCAATGCACTGCCAAAGCCCGGCTGCACCGCGCCCGGGCCACCGAGGAAATGGGGGTCCGGGTAAACGTCGGCACAAGCGTGATGACCGTGCCCAGGATGGTAAGCAGGCCGAAGCCCCACACCATCCCGCGTGAGTGCGCGGCCACCAGCAGCGAGTAATTCCCTACCCCGTGCGCAGCCAGAATCACCAGGACTACTGAGAAGATCATGAAGCAGGCCGCAGCCAGATAAAAGGGCACGGTGACGGCGAAGGAACCAGACAATGACCCCCGGAGCTTGCCCCACAGCGCCCACAGGTGCCACGCAACGGCAGCGATGACGAGAGCGGAGCCACTATCCGAGAGCACGCCCCAGTCGTAGCCTGCGCGATCAACGAGTAGAAGAACCAGCCCCACCTGGACCAGCCCTACCCGCGCGCCCACCCCGCGGAAACCGGCGGCCGGAGTGCGGGTCAGCGCCTCCGTGAAGTGGGTGCTGAATACGAGGATGGCGGTGGTCAGCGCCCCGAGGGTGAAAGGATGAATGAGGTCCCACCATACGACGGGCGCGCCCCAGATATTCGCCACGGTGATCCCCACGCCTGCCACAATCCAGAACGCGACGAGGCTGAAAGCAATGGTGTGCCAGCGCCGGCGCGAAGCCAGGGAGACATCACGCAAAGACATATCTGACATTGTTATTTGCACGGATATAATCGTAGTAAATTGATGGCCCGGGCAGCAACGCCCACTCTGCTAGAACTCGAAAGGAATCCATCAATGAACTTGCCGCTTTTCGACGCCTCCAAGGGCCACGACATCCCCACCCTCAACGCCTCCGAAATTCCCCACGCGGTGCGCCACGGCGCCATCCATGGAGCGCTGGGCACCCTCAACGTGGGCGAATCCATGATTCTCATCGCTCCGCACGACCCGCTTCCGTTGCTCACAGAGGTGGACCAGCGCGAAGAATCCTTCGACCGTGAATACCTCAAGAAGGAACCAAAGGAAGTCCATATTAAATTCACGCGGACCGCGTAAAGATGCCGTAACGTAACTGACCATGCGCCGTTTGAAAATTGCCGTCCCCGTCCTTGCCGCCGCGCTGACTGTTGCCGGCTGTGCCTCCAGCTCCGACGAGCCATTGCAGGTATTTGCAGCGTCCTCCACGCGCGTGCTCAACGACGACCTCTCCAGTGCTTCTGAAACTCCGCTGGCCTTCAACAATGGCGGCTCTTCCGCGCTCGTTCAGCAGATCAATGAAGGCGCTCCCGCAGATCTGCTGCTTACTGCCTCTCGCGAGACCATGGATGATGCAACCGCTCAGGGAAACGTTGACGCCCCCGTGGCCCTCGCGAGCAACGTCATGGTCATGGTCGTGCCGAAGGGCAATCCTTTAGGTCTGCGCTCCGCGGCAGACCTGGATTCCTCCGCTCGCTTGGTCCTCTGCGACCCAAACGTGCCGTGCGGTGCCATTTCCACGCGCATCATGGAGGCCAACAACTGGGACCTGCACGCCTCCTCCCTGGAGGGACAGGTAGCTGACGTCCTAGGTAAGGTCGCCTCCGGCGAGGCGGACGCCGGATGGGTCTATTCCACCGACGCCGCCGCTAGCGAAGATGTCGAAGCCATCCCGCTCGACCACGCGGAAGACTTCCGTAACGAGATCATGGGCGCGGTGGTGTCTGATTCACCCCGCCACGAAGAAGCCCAAGAAGTCCTCAACCTCCTCGAGTCGGATTTTGATAGCACCTGGGAAAAGTACGGTTTCACCCCGGTGAACTAAGTGTCACCCACGTTTTTGCGCGAGCAGCGCCCGCGGACAACCTGGCCGGTCATCGCCGCCGGCACGCTCGCCGCTATTTACATCCTTGCCCCTGTCCTCGCCCTGGGCCTGCGGGTGCCTTGGGGACAGCTCTCAGACACGCTGAACGCACCGACGACCCATGACCTCCTCCGGGTCAGTCTGTCCGCAGCGGTATTGTCAACCTTGCTATCCACGTTCCTAGGCACCTGCCTGGCTCTGTGGCTCCAGCAGCTGCGCCGCGTATCTCACCTTGTGCGGCTGGTGGTCTACCTCCCTTTGGCCATGCCTCCCGTGGTGGGCGGCTTGGCACTCACCGCACTGCTCGGGCGCCGCGGACTCCTTGGCCCGTTTTTAGAGCAAGCCGGGCTGCACGTGTCTTTCGCCTTCCCAGGTGTTGTGGCAGCGCATCTCTTTGTCACCCTGCCCTTCGTGGTGGTGGCGGTGGATTCTGCGCTGCGGCAGCTCGATCCTGAGGTCGTGGCCAGCGCCCGGGGCATCGGCCTGAGCTCAGGGACCATCCTTCGGCGCATCATCCTCCCCGCTATCCTTCCTGCCGTGCTTACTGGCGGTGCGCTCGCATTCGCACGCTCACTGGGCGAATTCGGAACGACGATCACCTTCGCCGGTTCCCTGCCCGGTTCTACCCGAACCATGCCGAGCGGTATCTATCTTGAGCGTGAGGTCAGCGCGGACAATGCCTATGCTCTGTCGGCCGTGTTAATCGGGATAGCCATCCTCACCCTCACCGCAGCCGGAATGCCTCTGCTACTGCGGCGCCGCCGCGAGCAGGCTGTACGCGCTTTGAAACCGATGGACCCAGATGCACTCCGCGCGGCGACTGCCCCGCTGGCGCCACCCCACGAGCTTTCCGTAACGGTCGACAACACCACCACAACTTTCCGTGGCGGGCGCGTAACCGCGGTGGTTGGCCCCAACGGCGCCGGCAAGACCACGCTGATGCGCTTTATTAGCGGGCGCTTGCAAGGAGCCCAGACTAACGCCGAGCGCGTGGTCATGCTCTCCCAAGACCCCGGGCTACCACCCACTGCCACCGTGGCTCAAGCGTTGACCATGGTGACCAAGGACGCACGACGCACCCAGGAGCTTCTGAGCGCAGCCGGATTGCAGAAGCTCGGGCATGTCTCCGAGCTTTCCGGCGGGCAAGCCGCGCAGGTCGCCCTCCTGCGCGCGCTTGCCGCTCGTCCAGAGGTATTGATTGTGGACGAGCCCTTTGCCGCTATGGACGTCGAATCCGCCGCCCGGTGGCGCCACCTTCTGCGTATCTCAGCCGCTGATCGCACCACGGTCATTGTCACCCACAGCCGTGTGGACCTCGAAACTCTGGCAGACGATATCGCTGTAATGGAAGCTGGCGACATTGTCTCCCAGGGCCCTGCAGACCGACTACTGGAGCAACCTACCACCCGCTTCATGGCAGAACTAGCGGGCGTTAATGTACTGCGCGGTTCCTTCAGAGGAGACACGTTTGCTCCAGACCGCAACGGCGAACACTGGGCGGCCTTCCCTCAAACCGCGCTGTGCTTCGACCCCATTGGCGCGCAGGGCGCCACCAGTTTGAGTGCCACCATTGTGGCTGATTTGGGAAGCACTACCCTCGTTGATATTGACGGCCAACGGGTCACGGTGGGCCAGCCAGCGCGTAGAAACGCTCCCGGCCAGGTGGTGCCCGTGGCCCTCGACGCCAGCGCCCTCACGGTCTACACCCGTACTTAATCCAGTGTATTTACCCATGTCGTGAGGGAGATCTCGGTATATGTACTGACCGCAATAGTAGAAAAACAGCGGTCTGGATGTAGGATCCTCGTAGCGTTAATCAAGGAGCTACAGTCCATGTCCACATTTTCTACACAAAGTCCTCGCTCATCGACCGAGCTCTTTCCCGACACGATGAAGCTCTCCCCCAAGCAGCGCGAAGTCCTCTCGGTTTTGCAGAAGTTCCCGCAAGGAGCACGGGCCGCAGAAGTTGCTAAGAAAATGGGCATGCACGTTAACACCGCGCGCGGGCATCTGGATGAACTCGTCAACGCTGGCGCGGTGCGAGTAGTCACCGCCCCAGCGCAGGGGCGCGGGCGCCCCTCCCTGATCTTCCAAGTGCGGGTGCCGGACAACCGTTCGGTCGCGGAGGAGTACGTCACGCTGATCAGTGTGTTGATTAAAGCCCTGGCGGCTAAGGAGCAGCTCAATGATTATGCCTCAGAGCAGGCGCGGGAGCTTGGCCGCGAGTGGGCGAAGACCGCTGCCAGCAGCCATGGTGCTGAGGCGCTCGGTTCGCTTCATCGGATGATGCGCGAAATGGGCTTTGACCCAGTAACCTCAGCCGAGCAATTCGACCAGGAGGGCCGCACCGATGTGGAGCTGCACGCCTGCCCGTTTGTGACCGCCGGAGTAGAGCCCTCCCCCTTCGTCTGCGCCATCCACGATGGCTACTTGGAGCAGGCGGCGGCCGATTCCGGCGGGCGGCTGAGCCTGAAACTTATCCCCAAGTCCGGCAACGGTGTGTGCCGGATCAGCGTGGAAAAGCCCAGCTAGCTAGCCTAACCACGCTCGACGGAGACCGGCCCGGCGACCTCCAGCTCCAGTACGCGCAGGTTCTGCTCGCGGGCATCGTCGAGGATCGCTTCCTCTATGGGCTCGGTGTGCAGGACCATGACGGTGGGGCCAGCGCCCGACAGGTAGGCGGCATAGCCGCGATTGCGCAGGCGGTTGACCCACTCCGCGGTAACTGGCAGCACGTCAGCGCGATAAGGCTGGTGCAGACGGTCGCGGGTGCCCTCCCACAGCAGGTCCGGGTAAGCGGTCAGCGCCGCCACGTTCACCGCGGTGCGGGAGACGTTGAAGGCGGCGTCTGCATGCGTGACGTGCGAGGGCAGCACGCGGCGCACTGCCTGCGTCGAGGCATGGAAGTCCGGGACCAAGGCCGTGGCCTTGATGCTTGGGTGCACCTCTAAGGTGGCGGCGCGGTACTCCGGAAGCGAGCGGCCGTCGACAGGCACGGTGGTCCAGGAGACCACGGCATTGCCCAATACTGAGGCCGCGGCGTTATCCGGGTGACCCTCAAACGCCGAGGACAGCTGCACGACCTGTTCCTCCGAGAGCGGGAACCCAGCCAGGCCGTTGCCCGCGGCAACACCTGCCACCGCGGCAGACGCTGAGGAGCCCAAGCCACGGGACTGAGGGATGTTATTCGTGCACACCACGCGCAGGCCGGAGACTTCAACGTCGGCAGCCTTGAGCGCAGAACGGATGGCCTTGACCACGAGATGGGAGCCGTCGCGCGGCAGCTCTTCGGCGCCCTCGCCGAAGATTTCTACCTCCAAGCCGGAGCGGGTGACTTCTGCCTCCACGGTGTCGTAAAGGCTCAGCGCGATGCCGAGGGTGTCGTAGCCGGGGCCCAGGTTGGCCGAGGAGGCCGGGACCTGGACGGTGACCTTGGTGCCTACTTCGATATCGATACTCATTGTTGTACCTAAGACCCTTAGACGCCGAGGCGGATGACGGAGTGGACGGCCTTGACCTCATCGAGCTCGCCGAGGGCGGCGACGATGTCCTCAAGCACCGCTTCCTTCGCCGCGTGGGTGACCACGATGAGGCGAGCGGTGGCGTCGCCGTCTTCCTGGCGCACGGTGCGCAGGGAGACCCCGTGTCGGGCAAAGACACCGGAGATGGCGGAGAGCACGCCGGTGCGGTCTTCAACTTCCATGTCGACGTGATAACGAGTTTCCACTTCTCCGAACTCCGCAATAGGTAGGTTGGCGTAGGTGTTCTCCCCCGGCGCACGGCCGCCGTGGACAATGTTGCGTGCCGCACCGATGACATCACCCAGCACAGCGGATGCCGTGGGGTTACCGCCGGCACCATTGCCGTAGAACATCAGAGAGCCAGCGGCCTCCGCTTCAACGAAGATGGCGTTGTAGGACTGGCTGACCGAAGCCAGCGGGTGCTCCTTCGGAACCAGCGTCGGGTGCACGCGGGCATTAACGGATTCCGCACCGGTCTCCTCATCGACGAGGCGCTCGCAGATGGCGAGCAGCTTGATGGAGTAGCCAGCCTGGTTGGCAGCCTTGATGTCATCCGCGGTGATCTTGGAAATACCCTCGCAGTAGACATCGTCGAAGGTCAGGCGGGTGTAGAAGCCCAGGGAAGCCAGGATGGCGGCCTTGGAGGCAGCGTCGTGGCCCTCCACGTCAGCGGTGGGATCGGCCTCGGCGTAGCCCAGGCGGGTGGCCTCAGCCAGTGCGTCCTCATAGGAGGCACCAGTGGACTCCATGGCGTCCAGGATGAAGTTCGTGGTGCCGTTGACGATTCCGGAGATGCGCTGGATCTTGTCGCCGGCCAGGGAACGGCGCAGCATGCCGACCACCGGGATGGCAGCGGCCACGGCGGCCTCGAAATAAAGGTCGACGTCAGCGCGGTCGGCGGCCTCAGCGAGCTCATCCGCATGCGCGGCCACGAGAGCCTTGTTGGCGGTAACCACGGACTTGCCGGCGTTGAGGGCCGCGAGGACGAGCTCGCGCGGGAAATCAATGCCGCCGATGACCTCGACGACGAGGTCGATATCATCGCGCAGGACAAGTGCCTTGGCGTCGTCGGTCAGTAGCTCCGCCGGCACGCCCGGGCGCAGCTTGTTCTTGTTGTGCACGGCGACGCCGCGGATCTCCACGGGGCCGCCAATGCGGTGCGCAAAAGCGTTAGCGTTTTCCTGCACGAGGCGGAAAACCTCGGCGCCCACGGTGCCAAATCCAAGCAGCGCGATTCCTACGGGTTCGCCTTCGGGTTTCTTGCTACGGTTCGTCATCGTCATGGTGTCCCCTTGTTGAAATTGCGAATGATTGTTACGTGCTAGCCCATCACTATACAGAACGAGCTGTCTATTTCTACGCGAAGTGGCCGGCACAACGCGCGACCGGCCATATCTTTGTGAATAAAATGCGGTGAGCTGTGGCAACGCCGCGCTAGTCGACGTCCAACGCCAACAAGTCCTCCACCGTTTCCCGGCGCAGCATGAGCGAGGCTTTGCCGTCACGCACGGAGACGACCGCCGGGCGCAAAGCACCGTTATAGCGCGAGGCCATCATGTACTGATAGGCACCGGTGGTGGCGAAAGCGAGGAGATCCCCGGTAGTGATATCCGAGGGGAAACGGCGCTCGTTGACCAGAATGTCGCCGGACTCGCAGTGGAAGCCCACGATGCGCGAATCTACGGGCTCGCCCTGGGTGCGGCGGTTGACCACGCGCACGTCGTACTCCGAGCCATAGAGCGCCGGCCGGATGTTATCGGACATGCCACCGTCCACGGAGAGGTAGCGGCGCATCGGCAGATCCGCCTTGCCGGTCTCCACATCCTTGACCGTGCCCACGCGGTAGACGGTGACCGCGGAGGCCCCCACCAGCGAGCGGCCGGGCTCCACCAACACGAAAGGCGGCTTGATGCCGAGCTCAGTAGCGGTGCGCTCCACGGCGTCGAGCAGGTCCTTGGCCAGCGTGGCGACGTCGAGGGCTTCCTCGTATTCCATGTAGGGAATGCCGAAGCCGCCGCCCAAGTCCAACTCCTCGAGGGCAACGCCGAGCTCGGAGTGAATGCGCTTGTACAGGCTCAGCACGCGCTCGGCTGCCAGCTTGAAACCATCGGCATTAAACACCGAGGAGCCCACGTGGCAGTGCAATCCCACGAGCTTAAGGTTCGCGGATTCCAGCACCGTGCGAGCCACCTCGAAGGCAGCGCCGGTGGACAGGGAGATGCCGAACTTTTGGTCCTCGTGAGCCGTGGCGATGAATTCGTGCGTGTGGGCATCCACGCCAGGCTTCACGCGAATCATCACCGGCTGCACGCGGCCGGCGGCCGCAGCAATGCTGTTGAGGCGCGAGAGCTCCTCCGCGTTATCCAGCACCACATGGCCAATCCGCTCGTTAACGCACAGCTCGAGGTACTCGTCTTCCTTGTTATTGCCATGCGCGGTCATGCGCTCGGGCGGGAAGTCCGCGGCGAGCGCTAGCTTGGCCTCATTGAGGGAGGCGACGTCGAGGCACAGGCCCTCCTCGTCTACCCAGCGCACGATGCGCTTGGTGATGAAAGCCTTGGAGGCGTAGTGCACGTGGTCAGGGCCGCCGAAGGCCTGGGCCATGTCCCGGCAGCGCGAGCGGAAGTCCTGTTCATCGAAAACAAAGAGCGGGGTGCCGTATTCTTCGGCCAGCTCGGTCAGGGAAACGCCACCAATCGAGACCACGCCATCGGAGTCACGCGCTGCGTTGCGCGGCCACACGTGGGCCGGAAGAGAATTGAAATCAGTCATCGATACCTTTTCTTACATCTTCTCCGGTGCGCTAACCCCGACCATGGTCAAGGCATTGGCCATGACCTGGCGGGTGGCGCTGGCCAGGGCGAGGCGTGCGGAGTGAATCGGCTCGGTCTCTTCACCAGCCTTCGGCAGCACTTGGCACTGGTCATAGAAGCGGTGGAACACGGCGGCAAGCTCCTCGGCGTAACGCGCGATGCGGTGCGGTTCACGCAGCGTAGCGGCGGTGGCCACAACCTCGGGGAACTCGCCTAGGGTGCGGATGAGGTCGCCTTCCTTCTCGTGGGTGAGGAGGTCGAGGGGGCCGTCGGCAAGCGCGGCGGTGTCGAAGCCCAGCTCTGCTGCCTTGCGCAGGATGGAGCAAATACGGGCGTGGCCATACTGCACGTAGTAGACCGGGTTATCCGCCGACTGGGAAGCCCACAGGCCCAAGTCGATGTCCAGGCTGGAATCCACGGAGGAGCGCACCAGGGAGTAGCGGGCGCCGTCGACGCCAATGGCCTCGACAAGGTCATCAAGGGTGATGACGGTGCCGGCACGCTTGGACATCTTGACCGCCTGGCCATCGCGGACCAGGTTGACCATCTGGCCGATGAGGACCTCGACGGCCTCCGGGTCATAACCCAAAGCCTGGGCCGAGGCTCGCAGGCGGGCGATGTAGCCGTGGTGATCCGCGCCCAGCATGTAGATGGCTAGGTCGTGCCCACGGTCGAACTTATCGGCCACGTAGGCGATATCGCCGGCGATGTAGGCCGCGTTGCCATCGGACTTGATGACCACGCGGTCCTTGTCATCACCGTATTCGGTGGACTTCAGCCACCATGCACCCTCAGCTTCGTAGAGCTTGCCGTTGTCCTTGAGCTTCTGGATGGCCTTCTCCACGGCGCCAGACTCGAAGAGGGAGTTTTCGTGGAAGTAGACGTCGAAGTCCACACCGAACTCGTGGAGGGACTCCTTAATCTGGGCGAACATCATCTCCACGCCCGCCGAGCGGAAGGCTTCCTGCACCTCGGCATCGCTGCCCTCGAGGGCGTCCGGGTTCTGCGCGAGGACTCCCTGTGCGATCTCCTTGATGTAATCGCCGCCGTAGCCGTCCTCCGGGGTGGGCTCGCCCTTAGCTGCGGCCACCAGCGAACGCGCAAAGCGGTCGATCTGTCCGCCGTGATCGTTGAAGTAGTACTCGCGGGTCACCTCCGCACCAGAGGCTTCGAGCACGCGGCCCAGCGAGTCGCCCACAGCGGCCCAGCGGGTACCGCCCAGGTGGATCGGGCCAGTCGGGTTCGCGGAGACGAACTCCAGGTTGATCTTCTTGCCCTGGTAGGTGGAGTTGCTACCAAAGTCCGCACCGGCGCTAAGGACTTGGGCCACGATGGCGCCCTGGGCAGCAGCAGCGAGGCGAATGTTGAGGAATCCCGGGCCCGCGATGGATGCTTCATCGATGGCGTCATTGCCGGCGAGGGCATCCGCCAGCCACTGCGCCAGCTCGCGGGGCTGGGTGCCGGCCTTCTTGGCCACCTGGAGTGCCAGGTTGGTGGCGTAATCGCCGTGCTCCGGGTTGCGCGGGCGCTCCACGCTCACGGTCTCCGGCAGGACGGAGGAGTCCAGCTCATGCTCGGTGAGCACGGCGGCGGCAGTGTTCTTGATCAGGACGGAAAGATCTTCAGGATTCATAGGGCCAAAGTCTATCGTCTCCGCCGCTTGGAGGCGCTACCAGGTCTCAGACGTTAGCAAGGTCACTCACCCCCATCGGGTGAACAATGCAGCACAGCGAAGCGCCAAGTTCTACCCTAAAAGGCGTTATCTGAATCGATTCAATCTTTCGCCCTCTCGCTCGGCCGAAACATGCGGTGCCGCATCCTGGGGATCTCCACGAGGACGCCAGCGGGAGCCAACTGGAATTGAGATTTATGTCAACCTTCAACATCACCACCGACGCCATTGCTGGCAACGTGGGGCTTACCGCGCTGGTGTCCACGCTGCCGCTCATCGCGTTCTTCATCATGCTCTTGGGCCTCAAGGCCCGCGCCCATACCTCGGGTGCGGTAGCGCTTCTCGTGGCACTCCTCATCGCAGTCTTTGGCATGGACATGCCCACCGGCATGGCCCTGTCCTCCGCGGTGCGCGGCGGACTCTTTGGCCTCTTCCCCATCGTCTGGGTGATCATCACCGCCATCTGGTTCTACGAAGTGACCGTGGCTTCCGGACGATTCAATGACCTGCGCAAGACCTTTGACTTGCTGGGCGATGGCGATATCCGCATCCAGGCCATCCTCATCGCCTTCTGCTTCGGTGGCCTGCTGGAGGCCCTCGCCGGCTTCGGCGCTCCCGTCGCGATTACGGCGACCATGA
This sequence comes from Corynebacterium sp. HMSC034H07, assembly GCF_001815175.1. NCBI lineage: Bacteria > Bacillati > Actinomycetota > Actinomycetes > Mycobacteriales > Corynebacteriaceae > Corynebacterium > Corynebacterium sp. HMSC034H07. The sequence continues at coordinate 28,984 of NZ_KV819530.1, read as the reverse complement.
TCCTGGCCTTGGGTGTTAAGCCGCTCAAGGCGGCCACCACGGTGCTCATTGCCAACACCGCGCCCGTGGCCTTCGGCGCGGTGGGCATCCCAGTCACCACCGCGGGCTCGGTCGGCGGGCGCACCGCCGAGCAGACCGCTGACATCGCCGCGTTGATTTCCCTCCAGGTCCTGCTCATTGCCGCCGTCGTGCCTTTCTTCATCCTCTTTATCCTTGACGGCATGCGCGGTGTTAAGGAGGCCGGCCCCGCCGCGGCCGTCATCGGCATCTCCTTCGCCATTGCCCAGTGGGCCGCGGCTACCTTCTTCGCCTACCAGCTCACCAACGTCGTGGCCTGCATCGTCTCCCTCGGCGCGGGCTTCATCTTCCTGCATGTGTGGAAGCCCAAGGGTGTCGACAGCCTGCGCGAGCGCATGGAGCTGCCCGCCCAGGAGGAGGTCACGGATCTCAACGGCAGCCGCATTTGGATGGCCCTGCTGCCCTATGCCGTGGTCACCGCTGTCTTCGCCATCGCCACCGCATGGCCGGCCATCTTCGGCTTCCTCCAGGTCAACGTTGCCTGGCCGCTTCTCGACGGCACCGTCTTCGACGCCGAAGGCCACGCCATGGACACCGCCTTCACGTTCAACGTGCTGGGCAACCCGGGAACCCTACTGCTGATTTCCGGCATCATCGTGGCCCTTATCTACATGACCTTCAACGAGAACGGCCGCTACAAGCTGGACGCCTCCGCGCCGCTGACCAAGTTCGGCGAGGTTGTCTCCCGCATGAAGTTCTCCGCGCTGACCATCATCCTGGTCCTCGCACTGGCCTACACCATGAACTACTCCGGCCAAACCATCTCCATCGGCCAGTTCGTGGCTTCTGTCGGCGGCATCTTCGCGCTCTTCTCCCCCGTCCTGGGCTGGATCGGCACCGCCGTCACCGGCTCGGATACCTCCGCCAACGCACTCTTTGCCAACCTGCAGGTCACCGCCGCCGAGCGCATCGGCGTCAATCCGGACCTCATGCTGGCCGCCAATACCTCCGGTGGCGTTGTGGGCAAGATGATCTCCCCGCAGTCACTGGCCATCGCCGCCACCGCCGTGCAGATGGAGGGCGAGGAATCCCGCATCTTCAAGGCGGTCGTGGGCTACTCCGTCGCCTTCCTCGCCGTCGTGTGCGTCATCGTCTTCCTCATGACCAACGTGCTGGGCTTCTTGGTCCCCTAAAAGGGTTTAGCCATAAAGTTCTACACCACTAACTACCCCCAGATTCGGGCGTCTTCATCGCCCAGTCTGGGGGTTGCCTCATATCGGCCGCGACCGCTGCGACCATCACCGCACGTTAGGAATTTCACAACATTAGTGTTGCGATAAAAAGCCAGGTAGGAGGGGTAATCCCGTGTCGATAATGTGAGTTTTGGGCGGTAGGCTCAAAGGTACACACTCGAAAAATGCCCAGTGCGGCTGTCCTGGTAGCGCGCATCCGAGCACAACTCCGCTGTGCACAGCACGGGACAAGCCACATGGAGGCAGATTAAGGAGCGCTCACAAATGCGAATAGCATTGTTTTCCACCTGCATCGGTGACTCACTTTTCCCCGATGCCCACAAGGCCACGGCCCTGATCCTCTCCCGCCTGGGCTACGACGTCGTCTTCCCCGAGGAACAGACTTGTTGCGGCCAGATGCACATCAACACCGGCTACCAGGAGCAGACCTTGGGCATGATCCGCACCTATGCGGACGCCTTCGCGGATCCCTCCATTGATTACGTGGTTTCTGCCTCCGGCTCCTGCGTGGGCGCCGTGCGCGAGCAGCACGAGATGATCGCGGACCGCTTCGGCACCTCCGCTGATGTGGACGGCGCCAAGAAGGCAGCCGGCAAGACCCTGGACTTGCCGGAGTTTCTTGTCGACGTCGCCGGTGTCACCAACGTCGGCGCCTTCTTCCCTCACCGCGTGACCTACCACCCCTCCTGCCACGGCCTACGTTTCCTCAAACTGGGTGACCGCCCCTACCAGCTTCTTAAGGAGGTCGAAGGAATCGACCTCGCCCCGCTGCCTAATGCTGAAGAGTGCTGTGGCTTCGGCGGCACCTTCGCGCTCAAGAACGCCGAGGTTTCTGCCGCGATGGTGGGTGACAAAACCCGCCACATCCGCGAAACCGAGGCCGAATACGTCACCGGCGGTGACTCCTCCTGCCTGATGAACATCGGTGGTGCCCTGGCCCGCCAGCGCTCCGGTGTTCGCGCTATCCACTTGGCGGAAATCCTCGCCTCCACCAAGGAACACCCGTGGACTCCTACCTCTGCGGCCTACTCCAAGGAGAAGATGCTCTAATGACTTCCTTCCTCGACACCACTCCTCCGCGCGCTCCTGAAGGCTACGGCAACCTGCGCGGCTCGAAGGCCTTCGTGCCGCTGGCTCACGTGGGCCTCAACAACGCCACCCAGCGCCGCAACCTGCACCACGCCACCACCACGATTCGTGACAAGCGCCAGCACGCCGTGGATGAAACACCGGACTGGGAGCAGCTTCGCGACGCCGGCTCGGCACTCAAGGATGACGTCGCCGTGCGCATGGGCGAACTGCTGCTCCAATTCGAAGAGCAGGTGACCAAGCGCGGAGGCATCGTCCACTGGGCACGCGACGCCAAGGAAGCCAACGAGATCATCGAGGGTCTTATCCGCGAGACCGGTGAGACCGAGGTGGTCAAGATCAAGTCCATGGCCACCCAGGAAATCGCGCTCAACGAGCACCTGGAAGAGGCCGGCATCCACGCCCAGGAAACTGACCTGGCGGAGCTCATCGTCCAGCTGGGTGAGGACAAGCCTTCCCACATTCTGGTCCCGGCTATCCACCGCAACCGCGCGGAGATTCGCGACATCTTTGTCAACAAGATGCCGAATACCGATGACTCCCTCAAGGCCGAGCCGGCGGAACTGGCTGAGGCATCCCGCCAGTTCCTGCGCGAGCAGTTCATGAAGGCCAAGGTCGCCATCTCCGGCGCTAACTTCGGTGTGGCAGAAACCGGCACCATCAACATCGTGGAGTCCGAGGGCAATGGCCGCATGTGCCTGACCCTGCCGGAGACCCTCATTACCGTGATGGGTATTGAGAAGCTTGTCCCGACCTTCCAGGACCTCGAGGTCTTCCTGCAGCTGCTGCCGCGCTCCTCCACCGCGGAGCGCATGAACCCGTACACCTCCATGTGGTCGGGTGTTACCGAGGGCGACGGCCCGCAGAACTTCCACATCGTGCTGCTGGATAACGGCCGCACCGCTGCTCTGTCTTCCCCCGTCGGCCACGAGGCGCTCAAATGCATCCGTTGCTCTGCTTGCCTGAACGTCTGCCCGGTCTACGAGCGCGCCGGCGGCCACGCCTATGGCTCGGTCTACCCAGGCCCGATCGGCATCTCCCTGACGCCGCAGCTGACTGGCATGAAGGACCACAACGATCCGTCGGCAAGCTTGCCCTATGCCTGCTCCCTGTGCGGCCGCTGCGACGAGGTGTGCCCGGTGCGCATCCCACTCTCCCAGGTCATTCTGGAAAACCGCTACCAGAAGGTCACCCACGCCACCCCGCCGGTCGAGGAGAAGCTCTTCCAGGTCGTGGAGCTGGTGTGGAAGAACCCGAAGATCTGGAACCAGATCACCCACATGGTGGCACTCGGCCGTGTCCTCGGTGGTTTCAACGGAGTCATCGACAAGCTGCCGCTGTTCATGTCTGGTTGGTCCGAGGTACGCGATACTGCCGTTCCGCCGAAGAAGTCCTTCCGCCAATGGTTCAACACTGACGAAGCTCAAGAACTCCTCGCCCAAGCCAAGAAGGAGGGCATCAAGTGACCACCGCCAAAGAGGAAATCCTCAACCGCATTTCCGCCGCCCAGAAGCAGGCCGGCCTGCCGGACCACGTAGACATCCCGCGCGAGTACCAGAAGGAAGGCACGCTCAACGAAGATGAGCTGCGCGAGATGCTGGTGGACCGCCTCGAAGACTACAAGGCTGATGTGCACGTCACCGATGAGTCTGAACTGAACTCCACCCTCGTGGGCATCCTCAAGGAGCGCGGCTGTTCGAACGTCGTCTACGCACCCGGCATGGACGCCGGGCTTCTCGACGGCTTCGAAGGCACCGTCACCCCGGATGACAATGCCAAAAACCC